>CANRBQ010000081.1 GCA_947628905.1 uncultured Bacilli bacterium | reverse complement strand
GAAGTGCTTCGCTAAATTAATAATAATATATTTTTAAATAAAAGTAAAGATTAAATTTTAATTATTTACTATTTTTGAGATATTTAGGATTATCTATTTTTCCTAAAAGATAATCTGCTGAAACATTAAATATTTTGCAATATTGGATTAAAAACATTGTTAAAATGAAGGTTTCTCCTTTTTCATATCTACTAATAACACTATTGGTGGTATTTAGTTTTTTAGCTAAGGCTTCTTGTGTAACTTTTTTATATTTTCTTATTTCTTTTATTCTTGTTAAATATAAATCTTTATTAAATTTATGACACTCAGGATAAGTTTCTAAATCTGTAAATTCAAAAATGTAATCTAAAGATACGTTAAAATGTTCTGCTAATTTTATTAATTTTGTTAAGGGAATTTTATCATGTTCTAATTCCCACATTGTGTAGGTATTTCGTTTAACTCCTAATATTTCGGCAACATCTTGTTGTGAACAATTATTATTAATTCTTATTTCTTTAAGTCTCATTTTCCTCTCACCAATAAGATTGTTACATAAATAAAAAAAATATAAAATCTAACGTCGTTAAATAGCATATTTTTCTTGACTTTTGACATTTGCTAGATTATAATTTTTACATAAGCTGGAAAAGTTTAAATGATTGGAGTAAAGGAAAATGAAAAAGAATAAAAGAGTAATAATAATAGTAAGTGTGTTAATAGGGGTAATAGGAATATCTTTGGCATATTTTGTGGGTAAAACAATATTCAAAGGAACTGGAGCCATGACAGAAGGAAAGACTGCCACATTAAATGGATCAACATTAGAAGTAAATGGTAATATAAGCTTTAATGATGAAAATATATATCCAGGACATGAAACATTATCCAAGATAGAAGTAATAGCAACCGGTAATAATGAATTAATCGCGTATAACTTAATATGGAATGGAATAAATAGTTTAAATACAGAATTAAGATATAAAGTATATAAAACAAAAGAAGAAAGAGAAGATATAACACTTACATGTAATAAGAAAAATAAAGTAACAAATGGAATTCAATATTTAAATGAAGAATGTGAAACAAATATAGAAGAGATAGAGTTAATAAAAGAAGGAGTAATAGGACATAGTGAAATAGAAAGTACAACAGAACTAACAGATAATGAATATATAACATCAAATCAAACAGGAGAGAAAGTATATTACTATATCATAATAGAATATCCAAATTTAACAGAAAAAGAATTAGAAGAACAAAACGAAGATATAGGGGAAGGATTTAAAGGGAAAGTACATGCCAAGATAAGTGATAGTAAAGCAGACATCAATATATTATCAATATTTATAAAAGATGAAGAAACAGGAGAATACAAGAAAGCAAAAACAATGCCAAAGGAAGGATATGAAATAAATACAGATAGAAGCGAATGTAGCAATGGAGCAAAAGCAAGTACAAATTATGATGATTATAGTGTAAATATAAAGAATTTAACCATAGATGGAACAAGTTGCTATTTATATTATGATAAAGAGAAAACTGCGTCAGGTAAAACATTGGCAGCATTAAATTTAACTTCACAAGGATCTATTAATAGTTTTACAGGTCCAAGTTGTAATAGCGCAATAAATTCAACATGTTATTCAGCTTCAAGTGATGGCAAAACAAATAATATGGCACAAAATGGAGTATTTTCTGCCAAAGATGATTTTGGAACAAGTTATTATTTTAGAGGATATATTCAAAACAATTGGGTGAAATTTGGTAAAGAAGGTAATGATGACTTATGGTGGAGAATCATTAGAGTCAATGGCAATGGAACAATTAGGTTGATATATTCAGGACAGGGAAATTCACCATCAACAACAGGGCCAGAAACTCAAATAGCTCCAACCTATATAGATGGAGTATATCAACAATATAATGCAAATTATGATGATAATACATATGTAGGATTTAAGTATGGCTCAACAGGTCAAAACAACTATGGTGCAACACATGTAAATACTAATAAAAGTACAATAATGACAGAATTAGAAACATGGTATAAAAAAACTACTCTAGGTAGTTTAAGTTCAAAAATAGATGTAAATACAGGATTCTGTAATGATAGAGAACTATCACCTGAAGATCATGGAAGTTATTTAGGACCCAATGGAGGATATAATCAAGTGCCAACAGCATATGCAGCGTATCATAGAACACATGTAAGTAAAAGTACGAGTTGGAATATAACAGATCAAGAATCAACATTAAAATGTGCAAATTCAACAAGAGATTTGTTTACAGGTCCAGGAGCTACAGTAGGAGGAACAGATGGAAAAAATAGAAAAGTAGAAGGCAATGGTGAACTTACTGTGCCAGTAGGCTTAATAACAAGTGATGAAGTAATATATGCAGGAGGATTTGGAGGTCAAAATAATGACGGTTACTGGCTATATACAAATCAAAGCTATTGGACCATGTCTCCGTATGACTTTAATCCATCATCTATGTATCCCGCTTACGTGTTCTATGTGGATTCGGCTGGCTCCCTCGACAGCGCAAACGTGGGCCACACGAGTCTTGGTGTGCGCCCAGTAATAAATCTGAAAGCTGATACAGAGATAGAATTTCAAGATTCAGATGGAGAAAATAAGGGAACAATACTTAGCTATGGACAGTTTTAAAGATAATCAGTAAAAAAGAAGAAAGGATGATGATAAATTTCGACCAGTGATGAAAA
>CANRBQ010000080.1 GCA_947628905.1 uncultured Bacilli bacterium | reverse complement strand
ACCTACAAAATATGCTAAAGATATTCCTATTACCCCTATTAACACACTTACTATTATTATTACTCTTTTATTCTTTTTCATTTTCCTTTACTCCAATCATTTAAACTTTTCCAGCTTATGTAAAAATTATAATCTAGCAAATGTCAAAAGTCAAGAAAAATGTGCTATATCTACACATGATATTGTTTTAATTTTGTATTAATAAGAAAATGGTTTTGTGATTATTATGTATTTTAAAAGATTGAAAGAACTAAGATTAGACAATAATTTAAAGCAGGAAGACGTAGCTAAAATATTAGGTGTAGATAGAACTACTTACACTTCTTTTGAAATTGGTAGAGATACTATACCTATAGAAAGATTGAATACTTTTGTAAATTATTTTGGAACATCTTTTGATTATATTTTTGGTTTTACAAATGATATTTCATTCAAAGCTTTTGTTAAAGATTTAAATATTATAGAAATTGGAAAAAGACTTAAAGATGTTAGAAAAGAAAAGAAATATACCCAAGATTATATTGCTAAAATATTAAATACTAATCATTCTGTTTGGTGTCGCTATGAACAAGGAAAATATCTTATTAACACAACTTTTTTATATGCTTTTTCAGAAAAAACTAAAGTGTCTTCAGATTACTTATTAGGTAAAACTGATAATCCTAAATATTTTAAATAGTATTTTGTCGAAACTATTAACTTGAAATAAAAGTAAGTTTAGTGTTAGAATATTGTTAAGAGGCACATATTGGTGTTTTATTCCTCGGTCCTATTTATTTGATAATAATTAGAGCGAGGTGATGTCCATGAAATTACTTAATATTAAGGAAAGTTATGGAGTACTTGATTGTACTTATTTTAATTTTGGTACTGGTTGCCAAAATATTAAAATAGCAAACAAAAAAATAGAACACCTACAATTTGTTAGGTGTTCCAAACCCAAAAAATTGGACTGAGGACACCAACAAGTGCCTCTTTTCCTTTGTCCTGTATATATTATATACCTAAAATGGGATAAAATGCAAGTTTTTTTATTCTAAAAGAATAAATCATTTAAAGCACTACTTATAATATTACTAGTTATATCAATTATATTTGAAACATTGGGAGTAGTATAAAGATTTTTATTATATTCTAATACTAAAGGTACTCCTATAGCTATAACAGGAATATTAAAAGTATTAGAATCTATTTTTTTATTTTCTTTAATAGCACTTCCCGGTATTATGCCTGTATTATTAATTTCAATACAATTATTTAGATTATCTTCATTACTTGTTGCTAGAGCATCAATCATAATTATAACAGTAGGTTTTAATTTTTTTACCACCATTTCAATTAAACTAAATGAGCTAATACCTGTTTTTTCTGTTACTTCAGGATTAAATAAAGCAACTTTAGGAATATTTAAAAAATCTGTAAAATGATTAGTTGCCATGACTTTATTAGTGACATTTACTCCTAAACTATCACAGGGAATACTGGAATTACCTAATCCTATTATTAAAGGTTTAGTAGGATTTTCGTTTTTAAAAAAGATATTTAAAATTTTTATTAATTCTTTTTTTATTTGTTTAGATTTTTTTTGTAAATTTAAATAGTCAAAACTAATAGTATAATAATCCCCTTTTATTCTTTTTAATAGTTTTTCATTGGTTTCATTTACTTTAAAATGGCTTATATTATAACCGCGATAATTTATTTCATCTATTTTAAATAAATTATCTTTAATTATTTTAGAAGAATCAATAAACACTTTTTTCATATATAACACCTTTTATTAGTGTGGACAAATTAAAAGAAGATATACTTTTATCTTCTGGGTTTTGGTGTTTCTTCTAAATTACAAGAAGCAATATTTATATAACAAGTTAAGAGTTTTTCTAAAGTCCATGGATGTGGTTTATTAATTATTTTAGCCATAGTTGTACTAAAATAAAGATTATAAGATTCAGTATGAGTTTTTAAAAAGTTTCTTTCTATTTTTTTTAGTTTATTTTCATAAATCATATATTTTATAGTGGGAATTTTATCAAGTTCTTCAGAATAGGTTTTTATAACATCACAGTTAGTTATAAGATTAGATATGTAATTATTTTTCTTTATTTCCCCTTTTAAAAGATAATTTAAATAATCACTGGTAATTCTGCCAATAAAATCTTGACCTTTTCCTTTAGATCCTGCGATAACTTTTAGTACTTCACCATATTCAAGATAAGATAATCTATTTAATAAATAATCAATAATTATTTGCTTATCTTTATTTAAACATTCTTTTCCTAAAAAATATTTGTATATATCTTTATCTTTTAAATTATATACTTTTTTATCATTTAACGCTCTTCTTTTGGAGGCTATTTTACCAGCGATAATATATAAAAAGTTTTTATTTTGATTACTTTTAAAATAATTAAAATTTAAAATTATTTTTTTTAATTCTTCTAAATTACAATTAAATATTATATAGTAAAAATCATTAATTTCAATATATTCTATTAATTTACAATATAAAGAATAAATATCATTAAATTTATTATAATTTCTTAAAATATATTTAATAGTTATATAATCAATATTTTTTTCATCTTTTTCAGTTATATAAGTTAAGTTTATGGGTCTTTCTATAAAATATAATATTAAGTCAAATTTATTCATAACCCATCTAAGAGATTTATCATTAGTTTTTAATTTTTCCCAATAAGTGAAACCATCATTGTAATAAAAATGAACTTCTTGATAGTTAAAATCTTGTAAACCTAAATCATAAATTAGTTTTTTAAAGTTAGGTATTAATTTTATTAATATTTTTAAATATTCTTTTGTTAATTCAATATCTATATTTATAAACATGCCATAAAAATTTCTAAAAAGGCTTTTGAAATTAGAAGAGTTTTTTAAAGCTTGGTAAAACATTTTGTAGAAAAATTTTTGATCTAATTCTTGAAAAGCTTTTAAGTGATAGCTACGAAGAAATTCATTTAAATCTCCTGTGATTTTTTCTTTATATTCTTTATTTTTATAATGTTTATTAATACTATCAAGTATTACTTGATTCCATTTATCATTGGTAATTTCTATATAACTATAGGTATTTTTATAATTTTCATAAATATCATTTACAAAACATTTAAATCTATAATAATCAATATCTTTTTTATAAAACTTCTTTATTTTATCTGGTATATTCATCACAATTCCCCCAAAAACGTCATTATTTTATCACATATTTGGTAATTTGTCCATTATTTCTTTATGAGGTATTACTTAAAGATTTAAATGCAACTTTCTTAAATAAAATTTTTAATATTGCATTTACTCTTATAATATATTTTAAT
>CANRBQ010000079.1 GCA_947628905.1 uncultured Bacilli bacterium | reverse complement strand
TAGCCCATTTTCTAAAATTAGTAGCTATTTTAGATTTAATACGATATCCTAAAGAAATTATCATATCTAAATTATAATATTTAACATTTCTTTCTACATTTCTACTGCCTTCGCTTTGAACTGTCAAGAATTCCTTGACAGTTGAATTTTCATCTAATTCATGTTCTTCAAATATATTTTTAATATGTAAACTTATATTTTGTTTAGTTGTTTTATATAATTCAGCCATTTGTTGTTGAGATAACCAAACAGTTTCATTATCTAGTTTTACATCAATTTTAGTTTCTCCATCCTCTGACTGATAAATAATGATATTATTAAAATTATTTTTATTTTCCATCTATACCTCCTTAAATTTAAAAGATGTCAACCATTTATAATATGGTGGCAGCCTTTATTTTACGTATTTTTTCCCCGTTTTTTAGATTTTTTTGAACAAAATTTAAATTAGATTAAATTTTTTATTAATTAAAATTCCTGTTTTGAAATTACTCAAATAACATTTGTCCCTGACTCATTTTTAAACCCATCGAATTCGATGGAATTAAAATTTGGATTATTTAAATGCTCCCAAGATTCTAAAGAATTGTATTTGTAATATTACGTTTCTACAAACACTGTTTGCATCAGTTTACAAAATTATTATAACATAACTACTCAAAATCTATAAGTATTTATTTATCATGTATTTAATATAATAATTTTTATGTTTCTTTAATGACTCAATAATATTTTGATATAGTGTTCTATTTTTTTTAGAACTACTTATTATTAAATTAATATATCCTTTACTTTCTTCAAAAGTAATTTGTGAAACTCTATCTTCCAATATTTCTAAAATTCTGGATTGATAACGCGTCCCAATAAATATTTTAGACATAACTATAGTTTTGTTTCTTATATCAATATCATTAACCCTAAAACAGATATTGTATAAGATAAAAAGTTTATCCATAACACCTTTACCATTTTTATTTTTATAATTAATCAAAATTGCAACACAGTTTAAAATTTCTTCTACATTTTCAGGGTTATTTATGGATATTATTAAATATTCACCTAGTAAATCTTCAAATCGTATATTTGATAAAATCACATCACACATTAAAACATTTATTCTCAAATCCATTTTATTTTTTGAGTTTACCTCTCCTATGCCATAAAGGTCACTATATTTAATGTCTAACGATTTATGTAAAAAAGAAGAAATATCCCCAACAATCGTTTGATTATTTTCCACCATTAATAAATAAGCTAAAAGTTTAATATGCCTGATTTTTTCAAATAAATTTTCATTTTCTGAAATTACAATTGACTTTGCTAAAGGTAAGTATTCCTTTAATATAAAATTTTTTACATTTCCTTTATATTTTTTTAAAGAAAAAATACTAGTTCCTATATTATAATCAATAGAATATCCTGAATATATACCTGGATGCCTTTCTCTTTCCTCATGTCTTTTTTTATATACTTCAACAATAGACTTAATTGCTTTTAACTCATCTTCTTCTATTTCAATATTATATATAATATTTTCATTTGTACCTTCATTTTTTAATAATTATCATATTTTTTAATACTAAAATTTCTTTTTTTTATTTTAATAATACAATTAGATATATCATAGTTAATATGCTTCTTATTTTCTAACAGAAAATCTATTAAAAATTGATAATTTAAAAAATCTACTTCTGATAAATCTTCAACATTTATTTCATTCAATATTTTTCCAAATTCAATATAAAATTTTGAATATGATTTTTCAAAGTATTCCTTTATAATTTCCAATAAAACACTTATATTATTAACTCTTTTTATATTAGTAGCAATTGATTTAAATGCATTGCTTATTAAATTTATTTCATAATTATCCTTAATTCTTATAATATTAAGCACTTTTTCTTCTAATTCTTCATATAAATTATCATTTATATATCTGCCATAAACGTCAAATAAAAATATTATATTACGATTCTTTTCAAAATCAAATGATGATTTTAAGCTTTCAATAATACAACTTATAAATTGATCATTATTAACAAAAGAATATTGTAATTTAATTTTATTGTATAAATTTCTATATTTTTTAAATTCGCCACTAAGAAATAGCATTTTTAATGTTAAAAAATAAAATTCTTCATCAGCAAATGTATCAGCATACATATACATTAAATTTGCCACTAATTCTCTTGCGAGTTTCAAATGAGTAATAGAACCATAAAAAATAGTTAAAAAAACTAAATTTTGAATTTGATTAAAACATTCTTCTAGTCCAACTCCATAAATTGTTGTATATTTAGATTTATTTTTATTTTTAAATAAGTGATTTAAAACGTTAGTGTAAGTTTCTGATTTTATTCTATCTATATCAGGATATGATAATTTGTGATTATTTTTACTAATATATAACTGAAAATCATTATCAAAATTAAACTTATTTATAATATTATTGCTATATTGATGCAAAATGTTTCTGCCATCTATGCAAATGTCATCAATATACCAATTAGGTATATTGTTTGTTTTTATAACTTCATTAAACAATTTAGTGTATCTTTCACTTGCACTCTCTAAATTACCTTTAAAGTACGGAATATTTGCATACCATCTTTTTACAATAATTGAATCGTCATCAAAATTAAATTCTTCTTTTATTTCGGAATAAAAATCTTGAATTTCTTCATTAGGAAATTTATCATTACCATATACCCAATCTATAATTTTTTTACCAAAGATAAGTGTGTTGCTTTTATAATTAAATGATTGATCACTAAATTGTGGATAAAATAAAGAAAAAGCATAACCTTCTAACTCTTTAAATTTCAAAATATATCTTTTATAAAATTCAGAATAATCACCACAATCATTTGTTATTTTCTTATAAAATTCTGTATCAACCTGTATATAGTTATTAAAAACGTATGTTACGCTTTTATCACCATTAATAACATCTCCACTATTATTAAAATTAGCTTTTTTATTGTTCATTTCTCTTTTAAAACTTTTTATCGCCATTAATGATATCTCCATTATTATTAAAATTAGCTTTTTTATTGTTCATTTTTCTTTTGTTAACAATTATATTACCAATATTACCACCAACAAATCCAGATATTAAAGGAATAATTATTTCAAACAAAACTTCTTTCAAATTCATGATAATCCTCCTCTTAAAAGTTATAACCATTTATATTATATCATAATTTATAAGATTTTTTAATTTGTATCATCATACTTTATTTCACCATTTATTTTTGATTATACTGTTACTTAAATTTGTTATTTCAATTGGATCATGCTTATTATAAATTCCTTTTACCTTTTTATTACGTTAATAGTTTCTATCATCTCTTTTTTATTTTGATTAACTTATTTCTTTTATTAAATTCTAAAATTTTTATAAAAAAATTTCAACAAAAATGTTAACACTTTCACTAAATTGTAACTAATTCTTTTTTTAATAATTCAATAACTAGATTAATTGCATTCATTATTTCATCATAATCAATATTAGAAACATAAGATTTTTTATTTTTATAATTTTTAAAATTTAATCTTAACTTATCACTTTCTTTTATTTTACTAAAATTATA
>CANRBQ010000078.1 GCA_947628905.1 uncultured Bacilli bacterium | reverse complement strand
TCAAGTGACATATAATATATTAGTCTTGAGACAAAATCAAATACTAACACTTAAGACATTATCATATATTAATCATACCCTAAACTTGAAAGATAAAACTTTTACTTGTTAATTTTCCCTAAGTGTGGTAAACTATATTAGTTTTAACAAAAAGAAAGAAGGAGTTTATATGGAAAAAATCATCAATATTGCCGTCGTTGCCCATGTTGATGCTGGAAAAAGTACCCTAGTTGATGCTTTGCTTGAACAAAATGGTGTATTTGATGCTCATGAAGAAGTTAGTGAAAGAATCATGGATTCTAATGATATAGAAAAAGAAAGAGGAATTACAATCTATTCCAAAAACTGTGCCATTAAATATAAAGATTATAAAATAAATATTGTAGATACCCCAGGACATGCTGACTTTTCTAGTGAAGTTGAAAGAGTTATTAAAACTGTTGATACCGTTGTTTTACTAGTAGATTCTGCCGAAGGCCCTATGCCTCAAACTAGATTTGTTTTAAATAAAGCTTTAGAACAAAATTTAAAACCAATCTTATTTATTAATAAAATTGATAAAAAAGATGCCCGTCCTGAAGAAGTTGTAGATATGACATTTAATCTTTTCATGGAATTAAATGCGACTGATGAACAATTAGATTTCCCAATTATTTATGGTATTGCTAAAAATGGAACATGTTCTACTAGTTTAGAAGAACCTGGAACAGATATTTCCCCTTTATTAGAAACTATAATTAAACAAGTTAAACCATTCGCTGGAAATGAAAATGATCCTTTACAATTACAAATATCTAATTTAGACTATGATGATTATATTGGTCGTTTAGGAATTGGTCGTATCAATAAAGGTAAAATTAAAAATGGCGAAACAGTTACATTAGTCAAAAATGATGGTAAAGTTGAATCATTTAGAGTTAGTAAATTATTTGTTAACAATGGTATTAAAAAAGTAGAAAAAGATGTCGCCTACTATGGTGATATTGTAACAATCGCTGGTTGTTCAGATATATCTATTGGAGATACTATCTGTGAAAAAGGCATTATAGACCCTCTACCACCAATTATTATTGAAAGACCAACCCTATCAATGAACTTTCTTGTAAACACCTCTCCATTCGCTGGAAAATCAGGAAAATTCTTAACTACTAGACATTTAAAAGAACGTTTAGAAAAAGAATTAGAAACTAACGTTGGTTTACAAGTAGAAGAATTAGTTGGTACAGATGGTTATAAAGTAAGTGGACGTGGTGAATTACACTTATCTATTTTACTTGAAAATATGCGTAGAGAAGGTTATGAATTATCAGTTTCTAAACCAGAAGTTTTATATGAAGAAAAAGATGGTAAAAAACTAGAACCATTTGAAAAAGTAATTATTAATGTTCCTACTGAATATTCCGGAACAGTTATAAATGATTTACAAGAAAGAAAAGCAACTTTAGAACTAATAAATAATACTGAAGATAACTATGTTCATTTAGAGTTTAGTGCTCCAACCAGAGGACTTATTGGTTATCGTAGTAATTTTATTACTAATACTAAAGGTGAAGGTGTTATGATTCGTTCATTTGATTCTTATAAACCATATGTTGGTCCTATTGCTCATCGTAAAAATGGTGTTTTAGTATCTATGGAAAATGGTAAAGCTTTAGGTTATTCTTTATGGAATCTAGAAGATCGTGGTACTTTAATTATTGAGCCATCTACTGAAGTTTACGTTGGTATGATCGTCGGTATTCATAATCGTGATAATGATTTAGATGTCAATCCTTGCAAAAATAAAAACTTAACCAACACTCGTTCCAGTGGTAATGATGAAGCCATAAATTTAACTAAACCTAAAAAATTCACTTTAGAAGAAGCATTAGAATTTATTGAAGATGATGAATATGTTGAAGTAACTCCAACAGATATTAGACTTCGTAAAAAAATATTAGATCCTAAAGATCGTTTTCGTGGTAATAGATAGAATGCAAAAACATTCTATTTTTTTTATTAAAAAAACTATCTAGTTTTTACTAAATAGTTTATTATTTTAAACCAAAATCATTTCTAATAAATTTCCTTGTTCCATTAGGATTAATAATATAAACTGATGTTTTACCACCAAATGATACTGTAACCGTTATTTGATAACCAACTAAACCAGTACCAGAATTATTTTTTACTTTATAATAATCTGCTTTATATACTCCCACCAGATTAGAAACATTATATCCTAAACCTGGTAAATCTTGATTCATAAGTTTATTATAATCAACTGAACTAACTGTTTCATTATAATTAATATTTGGATTTACTGCACAATTATTACTAGCTAATGTTACAGAAAGTACATAACTAGTATTATAACTTGCATCTCCATATTGACAACCACTAGCCGCGGATCTTACAACTACTTCAACTGTAGCACTCTTTCCACCAGCACTAGCCGTTATTGTTGTTGTTCCTATTCCAACACCTGTAATTACTCCCCCATCTACTTTAGCAATATTATTATTAGCACTTGTCCAAGTAACAGTTTTATTTGTCGCGTTATTTGGTTTTACAGAAGCAACAACTGTTTTACTTTGATTAATATCCAAATATATTTTAGCATAATTTAATGATACACTAGTAACATTAACTACCCCTGGAACTGAAGGATTAAGTCCCCCACTTCCACTATTTTTTTGCCAATTTGCTTTTAAAGTCATATTTTTATCTATAGGAGTACTAAAATCAAACTTACTATCTCCTAAATACCAACCAGTAAATAAATAACCATCTCTAGTAGGATTATTAGGCTCACTAACAGTCTTTCCACCTTCTACATTAATAGAACCTACTGCACTTCCTCCATTAGCATCAAAAGTAACTACATAAACTTCACTATCTGGTTCCACAATTCTAAGAGTAGTTTCTACTGGTTCTGTAATATTATTATAATTATCATAAGCTACTATTCTAACTTTATATTCTCCAACATCTTTATATTGTGAATAATCAATTACATTATCATTTTCATCTTTATCAAAACCATAATAATTTAATCCACATTCCCCAGTTGCATCATAACATTCAGAAACAAAATCTTCAATATTGTATTCTTCACCCTTCATAATTTCTAATTCTTTTAATTTTAAATCTGGAGCCGTATTATCTTCAATCTTTAAATTAACTGTATATTCTTTATCCATAACTTTAACAGATATTCCATAAACAGTTGGAGTATTTAATACAGGAACAGCACATATATAATCTTCTGGATTATTATTTTCATTAATCTCTTCTAATTCTTCTTCAGAACAAGCTTTCATATTATAACTTAATTCAAATTCTTCAGGATAAATTATTTCAATATCATCAACATTTATATTTTCTAATTTTCTAAAATAATCAACAGTTTCTGGTAACTCACTTCCAGACTCTAACACCATTTCTTCTTTTATTTCAAAAGTCGGAATTTTAGTATTAGGTTTAACTCTATTTCTATTACCTTTATTTATTAATAACACTATAATTATTACACTAATAAAAACTAACACACACATACCTACGATTAACCATCTAGTTTTATTTCTATTCGCATATCTCTTTATATAGTTTTCATCAAATATAAATCTTTTCTTCATAATAATTCATTCCCTTATACTAACTATCATAATATTATCATGTTTTTCTAAATATTGCTATAAATATTTTGCAATTTCTTAAAATATATTAATATATAGAAAAATGTAATACATTTAATATAACTTTTTCTAATATTTTATTACCTAAAATAATAATATAAAATATATTTAGAAAGAGGTTTTAAATATGGCATTTAATTTAAAGATTGAAAGAAAAGAATCTATAAACAAATGTGTTAGATTCCCAGCAAAAATTATTAAAGAAATTGAAAAGATAACAACCGAAAATAATGTATCATTTTCTAAGTTTGTTATTGAAGCTTGTGAATATGCTCTAGAAGATATTAAAGAGCAAGAAGAACAAGAAAAAATTAAATCATAAAAAGGTTCTTAAACATTAAGGAGTGATGAATTAATTTTCATCGCTCCTTTTTAATGCAAAAAAAATAGACATAACAACTA
>CANRBQ010000077.1 GCA_947628905.1 uncultured Bacilli bacterium | reverse complement strand
ACCTACAAAATATGCTAAAGATATTCCTATTACCCCTATTAACACACTTACTATTATTATTACTCTTTTATTCTTTTCCATTTTATCCTTCCTCTATTCGTAATATATTACGACTTTCATTAATATTATATACGTAATATGTTACGATGTCAACAGGTGATTTAATGAAAATAAATGCAAAAGAATATAAAGCTAATGATATTCTAAAATTTATAAGGCAAAATTTAAATTTAACACAAGAAGAATTTGCAAAAAAAATTAATGTTAGCAAAAGTTCAATTGAGAAGTATGAATATGGGACTGTTAATTATACTTTTGAAACATTAATTAATATTGCTAAAGAATTTGATTTAAATATTATTATTGAAACAAACAAATATAAGAGTAGTAAATAATATTTATTTAAGTTCTTTTAATATAGAGTGTAATATTATTGATATTGCACTATTTTTTAAATTAAAAAAACACTTAATAGTGTTAATTATAAAGGTTTATTCTTTTACCAATAATACGACGTTCTTTTTTGGCATCCACCACTTTATTAGTCATTTTAATATAAGCATGTTTATTGAAAGTTTCATAAATACTGCAAGCTTTATCAACTAGACATACTATAAGGCTTTCTTTATATTTGGGAGGATAAAAAGTTAAAGGAAACATGTGTTTAGCAATAATATCTTCTTCAATATGGTTTATTTTAAAGTCTTTGCGAGCATTAAATAAAGCAATTCTAGGATGAATGAAACCATGAAATCCTTCTTTTCTACTTGGTTTATATTTAGCGTGCCAATCATATAGGAAATAATCATGAAGGAGTGCACCCCTTATTAATTCTTTTTCGTGAATATTTAATTTTAATAATTTACATAAACGATAACTATAATAAGAAACTGCAACAGAATGCAGCAAACAAGTTGTTGTGCCATGTTGGATATATCTATTCATTTTTAAAAATTTCTTTTTTTGCATTATTTCTTCTAAGTAACTTTTAAAAACTAAATCTTCTATTTCTTTGTTTATTGGTTTCATATTGGTTCTCCTAATTTAATTATATTATAAATATTTAAAAATACCAAGATAAAATTTTTAAGATAGGTATATATAAATAATATTTTACATTATTTTACATTTTACGAGTTCTTTTTAAAGTTTGATTTTGATAAAAATTTAATTTTTGGAGAGTATTTAAACTAAATAAATTAGTAAATTTATAAATAAAGATAAAATTAATAGTTTTTAGACAATTAGCATAGCCTAATAAATATAACTTATTTATAATAGTTAAATAATATTTTGATTCTTTTTCTTTAATTATTTTATCTAAAGTATAATTTAAAAATTTTCCTTCTAAGTTGCCTATTAAATCTACGATATCTAATAGATTATCTTTTTCTATTACTTTATCAATAAATTTATAAGTATTTTTACAATTAGTAGTAATAGCAAGAGTTTTATAATATTTATTATTTTCTAAGTAAGATTCACATATGATATCTTGCTTTTCTTCAGGTAAATCTTGCATTAATTCTTTAATTAAATTAGGTACATTTAAATTTATTAGACTATAAATAATTATATCTATTTTAGGATAATTTTTATCTTCTTCATAAAGGGTTAAAAGATAATTACTTTGTAGTTTGGGATCTTCTATATCTTTTTTAGTGATAGCTTCTACTATGTATTCATAGATTTCATTATTTATCTTATTATGACTATGAGAGAATTTATGAATAATTTTTTTAAGATCTTCTTTGGGTGGTTTAGTTAGGTAATATTTTTGGAAAAAATTATTTTTATTAGGAGCTTTAACTAGATAATCTGAGACATATTTTACTTCACTAGTAATGATTTTATTTTCTAAATTAGCATCATAAAAGCCTTCTAAAGGAGTAATAGATGTTGTAATATAATTTACTTCATTATTTAATAAATAATCTTTTATTAAGGATATTTCAGAAGAATAATTATCTTTATTTTCAGATAAAAAACGAGCTAAATGAAGAATTAAACTCTTTTTATTTTCTTTTAAAGCAATACTTATTAAATCAGGTAAATATTTAGTATATATTTGATGATTTAATTTTAAAATAGAAATATTATTAATTATTTTTTTAATATCTATATTATTACAATGTATTAATAAGTGATTTAGAAGAAAACTATTATTTTGATATTTAAGAGCTAATTCTATTAGATTATTTATTTCTTTTATAGTTAGACACTCATATATTTCAGGACCCATATTATAAATTAGGTCACTTATAGCTTTAATATCGTTATTTTTTAGATAATTATTTATAATATATTGATATTTTATTTTTTTTAATTTATTCATTTTTTCACCTCATATTTTTAGATTTAAAAAGAATGATTACTCATTCTATTTAGCTTGGAAAAATTCTTTAGTATTGAAATAATATTCAACTGCACTTATTACTGATAAGATTGTAGCAATTAATATTAGAGCATAGCCAACATTTACACCAATAAATTCAAATGGTAAATTATAAAACATTGTTAGAGCCATACCTATCATCATACACATGGTTTTAGCTTTACCAGTAAAGGATGCAGCGACTACTTTTCCTTTGTTACCACTGGCCATTTTGAATGAATCAACAAATATGTCTCTCGTAATTATAATAACCGGAATAGCAATACTTATAAAACCATCATAAGCTAAAATTATTAATAAACCATTTACTAAAACTTTATCAGCGATGGCATCCATTACTTTACCAAAATCTGTTACTAAATTTCTTTTACGAGCAATTTTGCCATCAAAGAAATCTGTAATGGCTGCGAGAACAAATAATATGCCAGCGATAATATATTTTAAATTAACGGTAATACGACCGGCGATTTGGTATTCTGGGAAAGTAATTCCTAAATTATACCAAGGAATCATTAACATAACTAAAATAATAATAGCGGTAATAATTCTTCCTAAAGTTAATTTATTGGGTAAATTCATAATAAACACTCCTATCCTTCAAAATCTACATAACTTATAACACTTGCTGTATGATTATCAATTGTTATTTGTTTAATACTCCAAATTATTGCTAATACAACTAATAAAAAGATGATTATATAAGTTATATAATAATATTTGGAACTATACTTGCGAGGCTTCTTTGTATATGGGCTTACTATTTTGCTTGCCTCATCTTTTGCTTCTTTTTGGGCTTGACGTTCAATTTCTTTTATAGGTATTTTTGAGGTATATTCAAACATATATTCATTAAAACTATCAATTAATTTTTCACTATCTAAGCCTAAATATTTAGCATAATTAGTAATATAACCTTTTAATTCTAAAATATCTTTGAAGCAACCAATTTTACCTTCTTCAATATTTAAAAGAAATTCCGGTTTAATTTCTAAATCCGAGGATGCCTCATCAATGCTAACCCCTGAAGATTCTCGCGTCTCTTTAAGTAAACTGCCTATACCATCCAAGTTTAACACTCCTTCATTTTTTTATTTAAATAATATTCATAAGCCATGTTCTGTACCCTTATTGGGCGACAAATATTTATCTACTAGTTTCCTAGTCCCTTACGCGATTCGTTTCTTTTGTAAGAGCTCTCCTACCAAAATTTGGATTTCTCACTCGTGGGGTTTACCGCGTTCCATTTCCTCTGTTTCCAGATTATTCGTCACTATGGCACTTTATAAGTACTTAATCCATGAGAATACTTTTAGGATTGTTCCTTGCCGTTAGAATTATCTACTTTAGGTTATTTTTTCCCTAAACACGAACATTAAAGTCATCACAGACTTTGTGAGCATGGACTTTCCTCTACATAATACCTATGCAGCATTTGTCACGATATTATTCATATTTTCCAAAGACAACTTTTTCTAATTGACTAATTCTTTTTAATAAATCGACATTAGAAACTGTAGTAGTAGCTCCAGCATTTGCTTCACTAGCTACCAATTGTTCTCTTAAGTTTCTAATTTCGGCTTTAAGTTTAGCATTATCTTCTGTTAAATCTTTTATTTCCTTTTCATTCCTTTTTATAATATTGATAAATTCGGTATAATCGCGTATAACCATGTCTAAGTATTTATCAACTTCTTGTGGTCGATAACCTCTAGCATCAATTTTAAACTCTTTATCAAGTATTTCTTGAGGAGTTAAATAAATTTTATCGTTATACATCTAATCACTTCCTTTATAATTATTATTATATAATTTTTTGGGGTATTTTGTCAACTGTTGGAAAGTGGTTATGTAAAGATTATATGATTAATATATGATAATGTCTTAAGTGTTAGTATTTGATTTTGTCTCAAGACTAATATATTATATGTCACTTG
>CANRBQ010000076.1 GCA_947628905.1 uncultured Bacilli bacterium | reverse complement strand
ATAATATTAAAAGGTAAATATGAAAATGAAGAAATACTCTCAGAATTATTTCAGATAAAATGTTTAAGACTTGACACAGCAAGAGAGATGGTATATGATAAAAATAACTTACAACAAAGATGGTTAAGATTTATTGGGGCTAAGAATGAAGAAGAAAGAAGAGAAATAGCAAGAGGAGATGGATTACTAATGGAATTAGATAATTGGTGTAGGAACTATGTAAATGATGAACAAACAAAGAAGATATTTGGAGAATGGGCAAATTATATTGCTGAGGAAAAAGGCATCAGAAAAGGAATAGAGCAAGAAAAATTAGACATTGCTAAAAATATGTTTAAACATAACATGAGTATTAAAGATATACACGAAATTACTGGCTTATCTCTTAAAGAATTAAAAGAACTAGAATGATTAATTTCATTCTTTTAATATACCATCATAGTTATAACATTGTAAAGAAACCCGCCAAACAATAATTCCTAAATTGACAAACAAGAAATAAATAATATATAATAATAATGATATATAAATTAAGAAAGGAAATATTAATGGAACAACCAATTATTAAAAAAAAGTTAAAAATTAAAAAGCCCATCTTAATAGCTATTATCGTTATAATATTTATTATTATAAGTATTATTCTCTTTTTAATTTTTAAACCATCATCTAAATATAAAATTTCTTTTGACGTCAATGGAGGTAAAAACCTAAGTCCTTTAACAATTACCAAAAATGGTAAACTAGAAAAACCAGATGATCCTACCAAAGAAGGATATGAATTTGTTGGCTGGTATTATAAAGGAAAAATTTTTGATTTTGATACCAAAGTTACTCATGATTTAGTTTTAGAAGCTAAATGGAAAAAAATAGATTCTGAAGAAGAAACTTCTAATGAAGAAAATGTTCCTATTACAGGTCTTACTTTAAATACTAAAGCCGTCACTTTATCTCCTTATGAAAGTACTCAGCTAAAAGCTAACATCGAACCTTTAAACGCTACTAGCAAAGATTTAGAATGGACAAGCAGTAATGAAAAAGTAGCTATCGCTGATGTTACCGGAAAAGTAAAAGCTTTAAAAGAAGGAACTACAACTATTACAGTTAAAACGAAAGATGGTGAATTTGAAGATTCATGTACTATCACAGTTGTCAAAGTAAAAATAACCGGCTTAACTATTAAAGGAACAAGTACTATCATCGTTGGGGGTAGCACTAAATTAATCGTGGATGTAAGTCCTAAAAATGCGGTCTTAGATAATATTACTTGGTCAAGTAGCAATCCATCTATTGCTACTATAGATTCTAAAGGTAATGTAAAAGGTATAAAAGAAGGAAGTGTAGTAATCACTGCCAAAAGTGCATCAGGTGCCACTGCCACATATAAAGTTACTGTTACAAGTGCTGTTGCCACTAACCCAACTACGCCAAACACCACTCCAACACCTCCACCACCAACAACCGTAACTCCAACCCCACCTGTTACCACTAATCCTGAGCCTCCAACTCCAACTGATCCTGAACCAGATGATTCTTCTCCTGATCCTGACACTCCAGATGATGAAACCCAAGATAATGAAACTTCTAATAATGATGAAACTAAAGATGAAGATTCTGAAAAAGAAACAGATCCTAAAACTCCTGAAGAATCTGAACAACAAGACAATAAAAATGGTGAAGAAAATTAGATAAAGAAAATAATCTTTATCTTTTTTATTGACAACTGTATATAACTGTTATATAATTACTATAACAGTTAGGTGAGTGATATGAATATAATTATAAGTAACCAAGGAATTCCTTTTTATGAACAAGTTAAAAATTCTTTAATTGAAGCTATTATTAAAGGAGAATTACAAGAAGGGGAATTATTACCATCTATAAGAAATCTAGCTAAAGATTTAAGAATAAGTGTTTTAACTATAAAAAAGGCTTATGATGAATTAGAAAAAGATGGATATATTACTACTAAACAAGGAAAGGGAAGTTTTGTTTCTCCCCAAAATATTGAATTAATAAAAGAAGTAAAACAAAAAGAAATAGAAGAACATTTAAATAAAGTTATTGAAATATCTCATCTTTATAACATTAAAGAAGAAGAAATAATAAATTTAATAAAATATTTATATAGGAGTGAAAATAATGAATAAAGCAATTGAAATAAAAGATTTAATAAAAAGTTATCCCAATTTTACTTTAAATATAAAGAACTTAACTATTAATAAAGGTACTATTGTAGGTTTAATTGGTGAAAATGGTGCTGGTAAAACTACTCTCATTAAATGCTTATTAAATATAATTACTAATTATAAAGGAAATATTAAATTATTAAATAAAGAAGATATTGGTGTAGTTTTAGATAATATGTTTTTTCCTGATATTTTAAATCCTCAAGATATTGCTATTATAATGCATGATATTTATAAAACCTGGGATAATGATTTATATTATAATTATTTAGATAGATTTAATATTAATAAAAAAGAACAAATAAAAAAATTATCTACTGGTACCAAAAAGAAATTAGAAATAGCAACAGCTTTAGCTCATAAACCTAAATTATTAATTTTAGATGAACCTACAAGTGGTCTAGATCCCATTATAAGAAGAGAAATATTAGATATATTTTTAGATTTTATGCAAGATGAAAATAATACAATATTATTATCTACGCATATTACTTCTGACTTAGAACATATTTCTGATCAAATAATATTTATCAATAAAGGTAATATTATTTTAAATGAATCAAGAGATGATATCTTAGACAACTATGGTATTTTAAAATGTCGTAAAGAAGAATTTAATAATATATCAAAAGAAGATATTATAAGTTATCAAAAAAATAGATATGATTATCAAATATTAATAAAAGATAAAAAAACTATTAAAAAGAAATATCCTAATTTTATAATTGATAATATAACTTTAGAAGATTTAATGGTTTTAAAATTAAAAGGAGAAAAATAATGAAAGGATTAATTAAAAAAGATTTATTAATAATTAAAGGTAATTTTAAACATTTAATATTAATTGCTATTATATTTTGTTTTTTAAATACTAGTAATAATAATATGTTTTATTTTATTCCCATCTTTATAAGTGTTATGTTTTTCTTAAGTTCTTTTAGTTATGATGAATTAAATAAATGGGATAGTTATGCTATAAGTTTTCCTAAAGGAAGAGAAAATATTGTTAAAGCTAAATATATAAGTAGTATTTTAATTATTAGTTGGACATCTTTATTAAGTTATTTAATAAGTATTTTAATTGGTAAATTAACTAATAATTTAGATATTAAATCTTTAAATGAAATGTTATTTGGTTGTATGATTTCTTGTCTTATAGTTTTATCTTTAATATTACCTCTAATATTTAAATTTGGTTCCGAAAAAGGACGTATTTTATTAGTAGTTATTATTTTTGGTTTAAGTTTTATAATTAGTTTTATTAATAAATTTTTAGGTTTAAGTAATTATTTAATAAATATTATTAATAATTATAGTTTCTATATATTTAGTATTTTTATAATTATATTTATTATAATATCTTATCTTATATCTAAAAAAATATATAAACAAAAAGATTTTTAATATTTAATTAAATTTGACAGTTAGTAAAAATTATGTTAATATTTAATTGTAACTGGAAAAACTATTCCAGAATAAAAGTGGAGTTGCCCAGCCATTAAGAGGCAATTATTTAAAGTGGAGTTGCCCAGCCATTAAGAGGCGATTATTTAAAGTGGAATTGCCCAGCCATTAAGAGGCGATTATAACATTAGGATTAGATTTTTCTAATCTTTTTTATTTATATAAAAAAATATAAATAATGGTAAATGTACGCAAATAGTCACAAAAATATTGAATTTTTGCAAATTATATTGTAATATAAATATATAACATAAAGTAATGCATAATGTAATTGATAAGTTTTGACATCTTTTGTCGAACATAATGAAAGTTATAAAAAAAAGTATTAAGATAGTTAAGTAAGGAGATTTTTTGTTATGGAAAAGAATAAGAGACTATTAGTCGTAGTGGGTGCACTATTACTTTTAGGAGGTATAGCTTTAGCCTATTTTGTAGGGAAGATGTTGTCTAGTGGAGAAGGAGCAACAACTAAAGTAGTAACCGCAAATATTAAAAACTCAGAATTAGTTATATATGGTGAATTAAACTTTAATGATAAAAATATGTTACCAGGACATAAAAGTGTATCAATATTAAAAGTAACGGCAACAGGTAATAATGAATTAATACCATTTAATATAATATGGGAAGGAACAAATGGCTTAGGAACAGAATTAAATTTTACAGTATATAAAACAAGTACAAAAATAGAAAATGTAAAAGCAAATTGTAAAGAAGT
>CANRBQ010000075.1 GCA_947628905.1 uncultured Bacilli bacterium | reverse complement strand
TAGTTGTTATGTCTATTTTTTTTGCATTAAAAAGGAGCGATGAAAATTAATTCATCACTCCTTAATGTTTAAGAACCAATAAAATTATAGCAATAAAGTAGCGATAAATCAATAATTATGTTATAATTTTGGTTGGAAGTTAGGTGTATATTATGAACGTACCAAATCATGTAGCAATAATTATGGATGGCAATGGAAGATGGGCTACTAAAAGAGGACTTAGAAGAAGTGAAGGACATCTTGAAGGGAGTAAAACATTAGAAAAATTAGCTATTCATGCGATGGATATGGGTGTTAAGATTTTAAGTGTCTATGCTTTTTCAACAGATAATTTTAAGAGAAGTAAAGAAGAAGTAGATTATTTAATGGATTTAATTATTAAATATTTTAATAAAAAGTTTGATAAACTTGCTAAAAAAGGGATTAGAGTAATGGTATCAGGAAGAAAAGAGCCTTTAAGAGATGATGTTATATTAGCCATTAAAAATATTGAAGAAAAAACAAAAGATAATACTAATGCAATACTTAATATATGTCTTAATTATGGGGGACAAGAGGAAATAATTGATGGAGCAATAAAATTAGCACAAGATATTAATAATGGTTTAGATATTAGTTCATTTAAAAGAGAAGATTTTTATAAATATTTATATCATGATCTTCCTCCGATAGATTTACTTATTAGAACTGGAGGAGAGATCCGAGTTAGTAATTTTATGTTATATCAAATGAGTTATAGTGAGTTTTATTTTACTAATACATATTTTCCAGATTTTGATAAATCAGAATTTAATAAAGCTTTATTTATGTTTGAAAATAGAGATAGAAGATATGGTGGTATTAATGATAAAAAAACTAATTAATTTTTTAGAAAGGCATAGAATTATATTTGCATTAATAGTTATAATATTAGTTAGTTTAATATATATAATAGTGAATGTTGTTATGTTTTTTAAACATGATTTTGAAGCATTTAAATGTAGTAAAAATAATGGGGAAGAGATATGTATATATAATAATAAAGAAATATATGCTGATCCTAAAAGTAGTATAGATAAAATATTTAAAGAATATGAAAGAGAAATTTTAGAATTAAAAAAAGAGTATAAATTACCAGAGTTTAATTTTTATACAGCTTATTATTATGAACTTGCTTCTAATTTTGATTATCAAATGAATAAAAGAAATGAAACATTAAATAAATATTTTAAAATATATTCTAATAGTTATGATTTAGAAAAATTTTATAAAAAAAATAATTTATTCTTTAGAATTTTTTATCCTTATAAAATTATTTAAAAAACTTTTACTTTTTAGTAAATTGTAGTATAATACATATAGCTTTGAAGCGGAGGAATATTTATGAAATTTAAAATTACCCCGAAGGATTTTTTAATCTTTTGTTTATATTGTGTTTTACTTCTTTATTTGTGTGCTATTGCAGTTTTAAATTTTTCTTCTTTTTTGAATGAAGGAGAATTTTATGGATTGTTACCATTTAAAGCTTTTACAAAAGATTATATTGTTTTGACTTTATTTATGTTTTTTATATCTTTAGTTATTATTTTTAGTAGTGTTTCTTCGTATGTATTTAATAAAGAAAAGGGAAAGGGAATAGGCTTAAAATTAGGTGAAAAGACTGAAAGTGGATATGCTAGATGGAGTACAGAAAAAGAAATTAAGACAGATGCTGGTATGGCTAAAGTTGATCCTAAAGCAGATACTCTTTCTGCAGCGGGTATTCCTTTAATTAATAATGGGAAAGAGATTTGGGTTGATAATGGAGAATATCATAATTTAGTTATAGGTTCGACTGGTTCAGGTAAAACTCAAACTGTAGTTAAGCCTATGGTTAATTTGCTTGCTAAAAAGGGCGAATCAATGATTATTACAGATCCTAAAGGAGAAATATATAAATATGCGGCTTCAGCTTTAAAAGAAAGAGGATATAATATTATAGTTTTAAATTTTAGAGAACCTAATCATGGAAATGCCTGGAATCCTCTTACTCTTCCTTATCGCTATTTTAAGATGGGAAATACAGATAAATCAACAGAATTATTAGATGATGTGGCTTTAAATATTTTATATGATCAAACAAAAAAAGGGGGAGATTCTGATTTTTGGGAAAAGAGTGCTGCCGATTATTTTTCAGGTTTAGCTTTAGGTTTATTTTATGATGCTAAAGAAAAAGAAGTTAATTTAAATAGTATAAATTATATGAGTTCTATTGGAGAAGAAAGATATGCGACTAGTACATATATTAAAGAATATTTTAATATGAAGGGACAAGAATCTAGTCCATATATATTTGCTTCAAATACAATTAATGCTCCAAATGAAACTAAAGGAGGTATTTTATCAACTTTTAGACAAAAGATTAGACTCTTTTCATCAAGAGAAAGTTTAAGTGAAATGCTTGCTTATAGTGATTTTGATATGGCAAGTATTGGAAAAGAAAAGACAGCAGTATTTATGATTATTCATGATGAAAAGAAAACTTATCATGCTTTAATGACAATTTTTATTAAGCAATGTTATGAAACATTAATTGATGTTGCTCAAGAAAATGGGGGTAAACTTCCTTTTAGAACTAACTTTATTTTGGATGAGTTTGCTAATATGCCTCCACTTAAAGACGTTGATTCAATGGTAAGTGCGGCTCGTTCAAGAGATATTAGATTTACTTTTATTATTCAAAATTTTGCACAATTAAATGATGTTTATGGTAAAGAAGTAGGAGAAATTATTAAAGGTAACTGTGGTAATTTAGTTTATTTAATTTCAACAGAACTTGCAGCATTAGAAGAAATATCAAAGATGTGTGGAGAAGTTAAATCTAAAGAAAAAGATAAAACAGCATCAACACCTTTAGTTACAGTTTCAGATTTACAAAAGTTAAAGTTATTTGAAGCAATAATTATTAGATTAAGAAAAAATCCATTTAAAACTAAGTTAGAACCTGATTTTAAAATGGATTGGGGAATGAAAAGGGAAGAAGCTCCTTATCCCGAAAGAGAAGTTAAGAAAATTGAATTATTCGATGTTAAAAAGTTTGTAACGGAAGAACGTCGTAAACAAATGATGAATAATTTAGAAAATAAAGATATGACTAATCCATTTAGTAATCCTTTTGGAAATCCATTTGGACCTGGGGATATTTCTTCTCCTTTTGGAGGAGGATTAGGCACATCAACACCAATTTCTAGTCCGTTTAATAATATTTCTAGTTCACAGGGAAGTCCTTTTAATGATAATTCATTATTTAATAAACCAATGAGTAGTTTATCTGATGCGGATATAGATGCAATGATGAAAGATATTGATAGAAGACTTAAAGAATTAGATGAGGAAGAAGAAAGAGAAAAAGCTAAATTAGAAGAAAAGAAAAAATTAGCTAGTGATGATAATCCTTTAAATAGTAAAGAAGTAGAAATAAAAGAAGATTTGAATAATATTAAAGAAAAAGAAGTGGAGAATAAAAAAATAGAAGAAATTAATAGTGTTAATCCTATCATGGATAATCCTATTAGTGTAAAAGAAATTGATAATAAGAAACAAGAAGAAGTTAAAGATGTTAATCCTATTAATCAAGATAATGGAGAATCTAATATAGATAAGCCAAAGATTAATGTTGATGCTGATAGTATTGTGGTAAATGAAAATGTAGTAACTGATGATGAATTTTTTGATGATTTCTTTAATGAATAAAATATGAAGCCCTTTGTTATGAGGGCTTTTATTATGTGACTTTTTAATGTATTTAAATATTATATATTAGTGATTGGTATGAAAAGATTAAATATAAAAAATTATAATAAAAGTATGGGAATTTTGATTGATATTCAGTATCCTATTGATTATAAAGAATATCATCATCCAGATAGTATTAATATTCCTTATGAAACTTTACTTCTTAATCATAAAAAGTTATTAGATAAGAATAAAAAATATTATATTGTATGTAATAAAGGAACTAAATCAAGAAAAGTGGTGGCAATATTAGAGTTTTATGGATATGATGTGACACAGATGAGTTATGAATAAAAAATAATATAAATAATCACAAAAAACTTGAAAAAATAAAAATATTATTGTAATATAAAAATATAACATATAGTATTGCAATAAATATTGCAATAAGAAGTTTTGACTTGTTTTGTCGAAGGTAATGAAAAGAAGTTAAAAAAGTAGTATTATGTTTAAAGGTAAAGGAAAAGGTATATAATGAAAAGGATAATATTATTAGTAGTTTTTTTAGTGTATTTAAATTTAAGAAAGATAAAGAAGAAGTCTCTTTTAGTTAATAAAATAGAATTAATAAAGGAGACAATATAAAATGAAAAAGAATAAAAGAGTAATAATAATAGTAAGTGTGTTAATAGGGGTAATAGGAATATCTTTAGCATATTT
>CANRBQ010000074.1 GCA_947628905.1 uncultured Bacilli bacterium | reverse complement strand
CACTTCCCATCACTGAATTAGTTTGAGTAAGTTGGGTAGCATTCATAGCCATAGCAATACCAAAGTCAGTAATTTTAACTAGGCCATTTTCTAAAATCATGATATTTTGAGGTTTAATATCACGATGGATAATATATGAATCATGTGCTACACTCATACCATCTGTGATTTGAAGCATAATATCAACAGCTTCACTTAAAGTTAATTTGCCTCTTTTTTTAAGTAAATTTTTTAAGTGTTTCCCTTCAATATATTCCATAACAATATAATATTCGCCATTATCTTCTCCAACATCATAAACTTCTACAATATTGGGATGGGCAAGACTACTAGCGGCGAGTGCTTCTCGTTGAAAGCGTCTTACAAACTTTTCATCATTAGAAAGGTCTCCTCTTAAAATTTTAACTGCTACATTACGATCTAAAATTGTATCATAAGCAAGATAAACATTAGCCATACCGCCTTCACCAATTGATTTAATTATTTGATAGCGATCACTAATTTTTTGCCCTTTCATTATCACAATTATTTACTCCCTTCATTTATTATTAGATACGCGATAGATATATTATCTGTACCCCCACGAGCATTACATTTGCGAATTAATTTACTAACACGTTCTTCTATTTCTAATTCTTGATCATTTAATACTCTTTCTATTTGATCATTAGTTAACATATTAGTTAAGCCATCACTACATAAAAGAATAGCATCGATGGTTGTATCAAATTCAACAACATCAAAAATGTCCATTTCACACTTTTCTGCGGCCCCGAGAGCTTTCATCAAAACATTCTTTTTAGGATGGAATTTAGCTTCTTCTTCAGTTAAATTACCAGCTTGAACTAAAAGATTTACTAAGGTATGATCTTTAGTTACTTTATGTAAGTGACTATTTTTCATAACAAAACCTGATGAGTCCCCTATATTACCAAAAATTAAATAATCTTTAGTTAATAAGGCTACGACTAAAGTAGTACCCATTCCAGTAGAATCTGGATTTGCTTCAGCATATTCTAAGATAGATTTATTTATTTCATTAACACTATCGTTTAACCAATTTACAGCATCTAATTTAGAACCAATAGAAGATATTTTATTAAATCTAGTGCCTAAAGCAGCGATAGCCATTGAAGATGCTACTTCTCCTTTACGATGGCCTCCCATACCATCACAAACAACCATTAAATATTCATTGTTGGCATTCTTTAATATTGTCACACTGTCTTCATTATGAGTTCTAACTCTACCTGTATCGGTTAGATAAAATGATTTCATATTTTATTCATACTCCCTCTTAACTGACCACAGGCGGCATCGATATTAGAACCGAATTCTCGTCTAGTAGTACAGTTTATTCCAGCTTTTTTAAGTGTATCATAAAAAGCCATGATTTTATTTCTACTACTTCGTTTAAAATCACCAGAATTAGTTTCATTATAAGGAATTAGATTAACATAAATATTTAAGCCCTTTAATAATTTAGCTAATTCTAATGCACATTCTAAACTATCATTTACATTATCTAGCATAACATATTCTATAGTAACTCGTCTACTAGTAACACTCAAATAATCTTTAATTGCTTGAATTAAGGCCTCAATATTATACACTTTGTTTACAGGCATGAGCTTATTTCTGAGTTCATTGTTAGGAGCATGTAAAGATATAGCAAGATTTATTTGTAATGGTAATTTGCTTAATTCATATATTTTAGGAATTAAACCAGATGTAGATAAAGTGATATGTCTAGCTCCGATAGCAAGCCCTTTAGCATCATTTATTATCTTAATAAAACGAATAATATTATCATAATTGTCTAAAGGTTCTCCAATACCCATGATGACTACACTTTTAATTCTTATATTTAAATCTTGTTCTATAACTAATATTTGTTCAACTATTTCATAGGCTTCTAAATTACGAACTTTCTTTAGTTTGCCGGATGCACAAAATTTACATCCCATATTACAACCAACTTGACTGGAAACACAGATTGAATTACCATAATCATGATGCATAACTACAGCTTCAATATAATTATCATCAAGGAGTTTAAATAAATATTTTTCAGTTAGATTATCTTCTTGCTTTTTAACTATTTTAATTAAATCTAAACTAAAATCATTACTTAATTTAGTTTGAATTTCTTTTTTTATATTAGAGAAATTAGCTATATTAAATTCTTTTTTTTGATATAACCATTCATATACTTGAGTAGCTTTAAATTTTTTTTCTCCAATATTTAAAAAGTATTCTTCTAATTCTTCTTTTGTTAAATCAAATAAATTTCTTTTCATTATAACCTCCTTCTTAATTAAATGTTAAATTATAATTAAATGTAGGATTAGTAATCTTAATATATTTAAGATTATAAGTATTTTTTTCAAGTTCTATTTGGTAATTTATATCATCTTTTAAAGCTTCATATAAATAATTATTAGTATAGTTATTATTTAATTTAAATTCTAAAGTAGGTATCAATTCTCTAATATAATTAAAATCTAAATAGTCAGGATTTATTTCTGCATATAAATCTGTTATTAAAGTACGACCAGAAGTAGTTTCAGAATAAGTTCCCGTAGAATCAATATAATATTTTATTGTGCCATTGGGACTTTCTTTATAACCTATATCTGTTGTAGGAGTTTTAGTACCATTATAAATATATTTAATATTATTAATTACTATTTCATAATTGTAATTATAAGAATTACTATTAAGATTATTTATGGTAGTAATAAATATATCTGGTTGTAATATTTCTTCAGGAATAACTTCCTTTGGAGTTGTTTCTTCAGTTTTGGGGGTAGTCTTTTGGGTGTTATTTGATATTATTGAACTAAAAAGACATATAACTAAAATTAAAGCAAAAAAGATGCTCCAGCGTATTAATTTTAAAAGGGCTCGTCCTTTAGATGTTTCTTTTAGTTTTTTTAATTCTTTACTCTTTTTCATTTTATTTACCTTACTATTGTTCCTAAAAGTTCATCTTTTTTAAGACCATTTAAATAATCTTTTACAAGCATAATATTTTTACCAGTTGGTTTAATTTTAGTTATATAATATATTTTATCAAGACAAGCAATACCAATGCTATCTTTGGTTATATCAACTATTTTTCCAGGTGTTTCTTCAGTTTCTTTACCAATATAACCACTTATTACTTTTATTTCTTTATTATTTAAAATAAGATTGGCTAAAGGCCAAGAATTAAGAGCACGAACATGATTATTAATAGCTGTAGCACTATTATTAAAATCTAAATGTTCATCTTCCCTTTTAATTATTTTAGCATATGTTGCTAAAGATTCATTTTGTTTTATACGTTTAGCAGTACCATTTATAATAGTTGGTAAAACTTTTAATAAAAGATTAGCTCCTAAAACACTTAATTTGTTATGCATTGTTTCTAAATTGTCTGTATCTAAAATAGGAATTTTAGCAATATCAATAATATCCCCAGTATCCATACCAATATCCATATACATGATAGTTATACCAGTTTCTTTTTCACCATTTAAAATAGCATGATGGATAGGAGCTCCTCCACGATATTTAGGAAGAAGAGAGGCATGAACATTAATACATCCTAAAGGAGGAATATTTAAGACTTCAACTGGAACTATTTGCCCATAAGCGCATGTTATAATTATATCGGGATGATACTTTTTTATTTCTTCATAATCAGTTTTGATTTTTGATGGCTGAAAAACAGGAATATTATTTTTTAGAGCTATTTCTTTAATGGGTGAAGGAACTAACTCTTTTTTTCTTCCTTTTTCTTTATCTGGTTGAGTTACAACTAAAACAACATTAGTATTAGTAATTAATGCTTCTAAAATTGGACAAGCAAATTCAGGAGTTCCCATAAAAACTACATTTAGATTATGCATTTACATCACCTATTTTTATTTTATCAAAACTTAAGTATTAAGTCTAGAGTTTATATTTTATTAATTTACAAATTAATACTATATATGATATAATAAAAATCATAGAAAAGAGGTAACATTATGGAAGAATTAATATTAATAAGCCCTACTTTAGAATATAAAGAAGATGCTTTAAAATTTTTGGAGGAAATAAAGCAAAATGATGCTGATTCAGAGTGGGCATATGCTGGTATGTCAGAACTTGATAAAGCGATATCTTATGAGCAATGGATTAAAGATAAAGAAAATGAAAGTAAAGGTATTAATCTACCGGATGGATATGTTCCTGGTTCAACTTTTTTTACTATAAGAAAAAATGATAACAAAATTATTGGGATGGTAAATATTCGACATGAATTAAATGATTTTTTATTAAAATATTTTGGACATATTGGTCAGTCAATTAGACCTAGTGAAAGAGGAAAAGGTTATGGTAAGTTGCAACTTATAAAAGCTTGTGAAAAAGCTCAAGAATTAGGTATTAATAACATATTAGTAACTTGTAATGAACTAAATATGGCAAGTAGCAAAACCATTGAAAGTTGTATGGGAGAATATGAAAATTCAGTTAATAAAGATGGGGTAATATATAAAAGATATTGGATTGATACAGAAAAACTTTTAAATAGACAAAGATAAAAAGCTATTTTAAACGGTTCTTAAACATTAAGGAGTGATGAATTAATTTTCATCGCTTTTTTAGATTTCCTAAAAAGATTTGTAATTATTAATATTTTAGCTTTAAAATTATTAAAATTTCTATATCCATATGCAATTCTTT
>CANRBQ010000073.1 GCA_947628905.1 uncultured Bacilli bacterium | reverse complement strand
TTTTCATAATCGTTATGGAATAACACTTGTGGCTGATATGTATGTGCCTATTAATTATGAAGGTAAATTATCAGCAATTAGTATATGTGGACCTTTTGGAGCAGTAAAAGAACAAGCAAGTGGCTTGTATGCCCAAGAACTTGCTGAAAGAGGTTTTTTGACAATAGCCTTTGATCCATCATATACAGGAGAATCAGGAGGAACACCAAGATATATGGCTAGTCCTGATATTAATACGGAAGATTTCCAAGCATCTATTGATTATTTATCAACACTTGATAATGTTGATCCTGAAAAAATTGGTATTGTTGGTATCTGTGGTTGGGGTGGCATGGCCTTAAATACTGCTTCGCTTGATACTAGAATAAAAGCGACAGTTACTTCAACTATGTATGATATGTCAAGAGTAAATGCCAATGGATATTTTGATGCTGGTAATAATGAAGAAGCAAGATATGAAATGAAGAAAAATCTTAATAATCAAAGAACAATAGATTATAAAAATGGTAGTTATGAACTTGGAGGAGGTTGCTTAGATTTACCTGTACCAGAAGATGCTCCATTTTATGTTAAAGATTATAATGAATATTATAAAGGTAGAGCCTATCATAAAAGAAGTTTAAATTCTAATGGAGGCTGGAATAAAATAGGATGTATGTCTTTTATTAATGAGCCTATTTTAAAATATAGTAATGAAATTAGAAGTGCTGTTTTAATGATCCATGGTGAAAAAGCTCATTCTTGTTATTTTAGTAAAGATGCTTATCAAAATATGATAACCAATAGTAACTATACTAATAATAAAGAATTAATGATTATTCCTAATGCTGTTCATACTGATTTATATGATAATAAAGAAATAATCCCATTTGCTAAAATAGAAAAGTTTTTTAGAGATAACTTAAAATGAAAAAGAAATTAATAATAATTATTATAATTTTAATATTATTTATTCCTATACCATTGCATTTAAAAGATGGAGGAACTATAGAATTTAAAGCCTTATTATATCAAGTAAGTAAAGTACATAAATTAAATACTAATTCTCCAAATGGTTATGATACAGGTTTTATTATTAAAATATTTGGAATAAAAGTTTTTGATAATGTAGGAGAAAATAAAAACATGAATAATAATAAAGATAATATAAAAGCTAATTATAAAAATATAAATTTTGATTTAACCAATAAACAAGTAACTTTAAATAATGGTGATATTATGCCTTTAAATGGTCTTGGGACTTATAGTTTAACAGGGGATACTTGTTATAATGCTGTATCTAGTGCATTAGCTTCAGGTGTAAGATTATTTGATACAGCCTATATGTATGGTAATGAAGAAGAAATTGGCAAAGCTATTAGAGATTCTAAAATACCTAGAGAAGAAATATTTGTTATTACAAAAATTTATCCTACACAATTTAATAATCCAAAAGAAGCAATAGAACTTGCTCTTAAAAAATTAGATATAGACTATATTGATATGATGTTATTACATCATCCAGGTGATAATGATGTTAATGCATATAAAGAGATGGAAAAATATGTAGCAAGTGGAAAAATTCATTCTTTAGGACTTTCTAATTGGTATGTTAAAGAACTAGAGGATTTTCTACCTCAAGTAAATATTAAACCAGCTCTTGTTCAAAATGAAATACATCCATATTATCAAGAAAATGATGTTATACCATATATAGAAAACTTAGATATTGTTGTCCAAGGTTGGTATCCATTTGGAGGAAGAGGCCATACTAGTGAATTATTAAATAATGAAACCATAATTAAAATAGCAAATAATCATAATGTATCTCCAGCTCAAGTAATCCTACGTTGGAACTTACAAAAAGGTGTCGTTGTCATACCAGGTTCATCTAATCCTGAACATATAAAAGAAAATACGGATATTTATGATTTTGAATTATCTGATGATGAAATGAACCAAATAAATAGTTTGGATAGAAATGAAAAACATGATTGGTACTAAAAAATTTTATTAGAAAAGAAAGGAAATGATTTTATGAGTAAAATTTTAGTTAGTTATTTTTCAGCAAGTGGTGTAACAAGAGGAGTAGCCGAGAAGGTTGCTACATATATAGGCGGGGATTTATTTGAAATTGAACCTGCATGCAAATATACAAATGAAGATTTAAATTGGAATGATACGAGTAGTAGATCATCAGTTGAAATGAATAATCCATCATCAAGACCAGAAGTAAAAAGCAAAGTTTCTAATTTAAGTCTTTATGATACTATCTTAATTGGCTTTCCTGTATGGTGGGATTTAGCACCTAGAATTATTAATACCTTTATTGAAGAAAATAATCTTGAAAATAAAAAAATCTATGTCTTTGCAACATCAGGTGGATCAAGTGTAAATAATAGTTTTAATACTCTAAAAAATACATATAGTAATCTTAACTTTGTGAATGCTAAAAGATTTTCAAGTAATGTATCAGAAAATGAAGTAACAAGTTGGATTATGTAGGTAAATTTATAAGTTTGGAAGGTGATAAATAATGAAGAAACAAACAGCAGGGCGAGATAATTTAGGGAATATTGCCCCTTTATTTGCCAAATTAAATGATGATGTATTATTTGGAGAAGTATGGAGCAGGGAAGATAAATTGGGAGCTCGGGATAGAAGTCTAATAACAATATCAGCTTTATTTGCTCAAGGATTATATCCCCAATTAAAAAGTCATCTTATAATTGGTAAAGAACATGGACTTACCAAAGAGGAAGTTGTTGAAGCTATAACTCAATTAGCATTTTACTCAGGGTGGCCTAAAGCATGGAGTACCTTTCCTTTAATTGAAGAAGTATATGGAAGTGATGATACTAATGAATAAAGAAGAATTTGCTAAATTAAATGTCTTTGGTCTAGGTGATCCTAACGATTTTTATGCCGAGTATTTTATAGGAAATAGTTATCTAAATCCTCTTGCCAAAACTGCAAATGGGATTAGTTTTGCAAATGTAACATTTGAACCATCATGTAGAAATAATTGGCATATTCATCATGCTAAATCAGGTGGTGGCCAAGTTTTAATTTGTACTGCCGGTTATGGTTATTATATGGAAGAAGGAAAAAAGGTACAAAAACTATCGCCTGGAGATATTGTCGTAATACCTGCAAATGTAAAACATTGGCACGGAGCAAGAAAAGATTCTTGGTTCAGTCATATAGCAGTAGAAATTCCTGGAGAAGAAACTTTAAATGAATGGTTAGAGCCAGTTAGTGATGATGAATATGAAAATTTAGAGTTAAAATAAAGTTATTAAAGGAGAAAACCCCTTATGGTTAAAGTAAAAATATGTGCAAATAAAAGTGTTGATGAAGCTAAAATGTGTTTAGATGCAGGAGCGGATATAATAGGTATACTAGTAGGACAAGAACATAATAGTAATGATTTTATTGATAAATATAAAGCCAAAGAAATAACTAATTTTGTCGATAAAAGATGTAAAGTATCTTTAGTAACTCATTTAACAGACGCTGATAAAATAATTGAATTAACAAAATTTATTGGAAATGATATTATTCAATTACATTCTGATATTAAAGAAGATGAAGTAGAAAAAATATACAAATCATTACCAAATGTAAAACTAGTTAGGTTAATCCATATTTCTAAAGATGGTAAGATATGTACCAATTATAAAAAAGTGCAGTATGTAGATTATTATTTATTAGATAGCTTTAACTTAAAAACAAATCAAGTTGGTGGAACTGGATTAATTCATGATTGGAATAAAAGTTCAGAATTAATAAAAGAATTAAATAAACCAGTTTTTTTAGCTGGTGGCTTAAATCCTGATAATGTGAAACAGGCAGTTTCATTAGCACACCCATATGGAGTAGATGTTAATAGTGGATGTAAAAATAAATTAGGTATGAAAGATAAAAATAAAGTCAAAAATTTTATCCTCAATGCTAAGAGCTAAAACTACCAGCCTCCTATGAATAAGAAGGTGGTTATGCAGTAGAGTTTAATGATAAAGTTAAAGAATTAATAAATAAAAATGGACAATTAAAAGCAATAGAATTTATAAAAAATGAAGATAAAAAACAAAAAGCAAGTCAATAAAAACTAGAAGAATTTAAAGAAGAATATTCTAAATTAAATTATCTATTAGATAAATTAAAATCTGAAAATACTAAAGATGAAGAAGATATTGCATATTTATTAAGAAAATTTAATGAATTACAGTCAGATTTATATGAGTTTACTGGAAAAATTGATAAAAATTATATATCTGAATGTGATGAACAAATCGAAGAATTAATAATTTAATTTTTCAGTTTAAATAATTGAAGAAAATAAAAAATGATAAAAAATATAACAAATTAAAGACTTAAACTAGCTCTAGCTTAAGTCTTATTTAACTAATTTTTTTTCAATAAACGATATTATTCCATAAAGCATCAAAGAAATAATTATCAATATTACAATTCCACTCATAACCATATTAAGATTAAATACTTGAGTACCATAAATAATTAAATAACCAATTCCTGCTTGACTAACTAAAAATTCTCCCATAATAACTCCGACCAAAGACACATGTCGAAAAACAAGAATTAAAAGCTTTTTTGTTTAAAAACTCGATTGATTTTGTGGATGAAAATGGCGAAAAAATAGTAAATAAATTTGGATATTTAAAACATTCTATTTTAAATAACATCGAAAGACTTAAAAATAATGATATTATATGGGATTAAGAATTAGGATGGTTTAAAGATGTAAATGAAGATCTTGATGAAATAGAAATATAACAACTTCTATATGAAAGTGCTATAAAAAATGTTATAATGATATAAAGATTATTAAGGGG
>CANRBQ010000072.1 GCA_947628905.1 uncultured Bacilli bacterium | reverse complement strand
ACATTATAAACATCAATATGCTTAAATTTATTGTAAACAAAAACGAGATTTTTTCCCGTTTATGTTTTAAAATTTTTAAGACATTTTCAAAAACTATTGACAGTAAAAGTTTTATCTTTCAAGTTTAGGGGTTTCTTTAAAAATAATATCATTAATAGTATTTATTGTAATACTATAAAATTCAGGATAGTTATAAAATCTACTATTACGAATTAAATTAATTATATTTTGTTTTTCTTTTGTATTTTGAGAAAGTTCTAAAAAAGTTTTAATAAAAAGAGCATTAATAATTAAATTAGCCATATTAAACGTGTTTTTAGCTAATTCTTCATTGGAATAGTCTAATGACATTACACTACAATTTACAGGCTCTAATAAGACATTAAAGGCTGTTTTTGGATAATATTTAGGAATATTTGGTAATTCAAGATTATCAATAGTAAAATTATTTAAATAATAATCTTCAATATTTTTAAGTTCAGGAGTAGATAATAATAAATATTTTTTAATTATTAATTTTTCTTTAATTTTATCAGAAATATTAGTATGTAAATATTTATTTAATTCAATTAGAAAAGATGTTAAAAAGAAAGGAATTTCATAATCATTTATTGCTTCTTCTTCATTATTTTGACGGTATTTTTCTTCTTCTATTAAATATGATAAACGTTCATATTTTAGTTTCTTTATTTCCTCTTTCTTTTTAGAAAATAAAGCAATATGCCATCCTGTTGTAGTAAACAAGCCATCTTCATTTAAATTGGAATTAAGATCAGAAATACAAAGATTAATTTTTGTTAAAGTTAGTTCATCTTGATCAATTATTTTATTTTTTAGATTATTAATTAATGTTTGTAAATAAGAATTTAAAAAATTTATAGATATACCATTTGTTTCTAATTGAGCAATATTTATATATGTTTGCATAATTTTACTATTTAAATCAAAATATTCTTTAGTATCTTCATAGGGAATAGGAATATCTAAAGCTTGACAAACATTTGCACTTTCAACTCTTACAAATATTAAATCATCAATAAAAGATAATTCAATATCATTTGCTAATTCTAATTCTAAATTTTCTAAGTCATAAAAATTTAAAATATTATTATTTAAATCAAAATAATCAGAATATTTATTAATAAAAGATTCTAAACATTCATTAAAATTAAAATTATATAAAGTGTTTTCTGTTTCATTGATACTTGTTAATATATTAATAAATGCTAATTTAAGATTTAATATATCTATATTTTCTTCAGTAGTTATTTTATTATAAAAATTTATTATTTCAAATAGTATTATATCAGAATGTAAAATATCCATGTTAATCACCCACGAGTGTTTATTATAATAAATAAAAAAAGATAATGCAAGAAGTTTTTATTACAAGAATATAAAACGTCATTATCATATGTTTAGATTATTAATCTAGGAATTAAAATGTTTTTCTAATAGAAATTATAATAGAGTGGTGAGGTTTTTCTCTATTAAGATGTGTTTTTTTAATCCCTTTTTTGTTTACTTTGTATGATAAGATTATCATATATTTTTATATATGTCAATTTTTAATATTTTCTTTACAAGAAATAGAAGATTATAAAAATGGAATTATTTAACAAATAGAGGAGTACCTCTTTTTTAATTATTATAAAAAATAATTAATTTACTTTTTATTTTGGACGTTATATAATATTTCATGGAGGTTAAGGAAAGTATGAATGAAAAGATAATTAAAGATATATCTTTAGAATTAAATATTAAAGAATATCAAGTAATAAATACACTTAAATTATTGGAAGATGGGGCTACTATTCCTTTTATTGCAAGATATAGAAAAGAAGCAACAGGATCTTTAGATGAGAATCAGATTAGTAAAATAAATGAAGTATATACTTATGAACTTAATTTACTTAAAAGAAAAGAAGATGTTATTAGGTTAATAGATGAAAAGGGATTACTTACAGAAGAATTAAAAGATAATATTATGAAAGCTAGTAAGTTAATAGAAGTGGAAGATTTATATAGACCATTTAAAGAAAAAAAGAAGACTAAAGCAACAGAAGCAATAAAATTGGGATTAGAACCACTTGCTAAAGAAATATTTAGAGAGAATAGTAATATTAGAAATATAGCTTTAAAATATGTAAATGATAAAGTTAAAGATGTAAATTATGCGATAGAGCAAGCTTTATATATAGTAGCCGAGAATATAAGTGATAATGCAAGTTTTAGAAAATATATAAGAGATAATTGTTTTAAATTTGGAGTAATTAAAAGTGTAAAGAAAAAAAATAGTGAAGATGTAAATAAAGTATATGAAATGTATTATGATTATCAAGAACAAGTAAAATATATTAAATCTCATAGAATTTTAGCTATTAATAGGGGAGAAAAAGAAAATATTTTAAATGTTAGTATAGAAAATAATATGGAGTATATAGAAAATTATTTAAAAAATAAATTAATACATAAACATGAGCAAGAAACAGAAGAATTATTAACTAAAGCAATAAAGGATGCTTTAAAAAGATTAATTATGCCTAGTATAGAAAGAGAAATAGAAGCAGAATTAAAAATAAAAGCAGAAGATAAAGCAATAGAAAATTTTAGTGAAAATTTACATAATATATTATTACAACCACCAATTAAGAATAAAAATGTATTAGGTTTTGATCCTGCATTTAGAACAGGCTGTAAATTAGCTGTTATAAGCCCAACATTAAATCTTTTACATATAGATGTTATATACCCTCATGAACCTAAAAATGAGCTAGAAAAGGCTAAAAATAAGGTTTTAGAGCTAATAGATAAATATAAGATAGATATTATTGCAATAGGGAATGGAACAGCATCAAGGGAAAGTGAAAGATTTATTGCTAGTACAATTAAAGAAGCAAAAAGAAAAGTAGAGTTTATAATGGTTAATGAAGCAGGGGCTAGTGTATATTCCGCTAGTAAATTAGCACAAGAAGAATTTCCTAAATTACATGTAGAAGAAAGAAGTGCAGTTTCGATTGCAAGAAGACTTATAGATCCTTTGAGTGAACTTGTTAAAATAGAACCAAAAAGTATAGGGGTTGGAATGTATCAACATGATGTTACGCCTAAAAAATTAGATCAAGAACTTTCTTTTGTGGTAGAAACTTGTGTTAATAGTGTGGGAGTAAATGTTAATACAGCATCAAGAGAATTACTTAATTATGTATCAGGTTTAAATAAAAAAATGATTGATAAATTATTGGAATATAAAGAAAAAGTAGGGAAGATTTTATCAAGAAAAGAATTAACTAAAGTATTTAGTCCTAAAGTTTATGAACAATCTATTGGTTTTTTAAGAATTCCAGATGCTACTAATGTTTTAGATAAAACAAGTATTCATCCCGAAAGTTATGATATAGCATTAAAAATATTAGATATTTATAATTTAAGTTTAGAAGATTTAGGAACAGATAAAATAAAAAAAGTATTTAAAAATGTAAATTTAGAAGATTTAACAAATAAAGTTAATAGTGATAAATATACAGTAGAAGATATTATTAAATCTTTTATAGCACCATATAGAGATCCTAGAGATACAATAGATGCTCCAATACTTAAAAGTGATATATTAACACTTGATGATTTAAAAGTAGGAATGGAATTAGAGGGAACAGTAAGAAATGTTATAGATTTTGGAGCTTTTATAGATATTGGACTTCATGATGATGCTTTAGTTCATATATCACAAATAAGTGATCAATATATTAAACATCCAAGTGAGGTATTAAGTGTAGGGGATATAGTTAAGTGTTATGTTTTAGATATTAATAAAGAAAAAAATAGAGTTCAGTTAACTTTAAAAAAGCAATTAGTATAACAAAGGGCTTTGCAAATATGCAGGCTTTTTTGTTTTTGTGTTAATTTTGTGATGATTAACACTTTTGGGTAATGCTAGGTGTAAAGGGACTTTCAGTAAAATAATAAATATATCTTGTAATAAAATATGTAAAAACTTTAAAAAAACACTTGAAATAATAAAAATAATTTGATATGATTTTTTATAGTAAAGGAGGAAAGAAAAAAGATGGAAAGGAAAAATACAGTTTTACTCACGGTGATCGCAGTAGCCACCCTTCTTGTGGCCGTTGTGGGTGCAACATTCGCATATTTCACAGCGACTAATAATGGTGTAGATTCTTCAGCAGGAAGTTCTGAAGTAACTACTGCAAAAACAGCCCAAGTAAATTTAACTAGTTCTACTATTTCTGGAAGTAATAATGTAGTATGGCCAGGGACAATGAACTATATAGGTGCTAAAACTACAGCAGAAGTTAAAGATTCTGATGGAAAACCATATTCAGGCACTGATACATTCACAATTACATATGAGGTAAAAGCTAAAATTACATTAAATGGTGAGCAAGAAGATGGATTTGATTTTCCTGTTAAATATCGCTTATATGAATTAGAAAACGATATATCTTCAGATGCTGGAAACAAAGCAGTGAATTGTGAAGATGTAGTAGAAGATCCACAAGGAACAGAAATTCACTATACACAAACTTGTACAGAATCTGAAGAACTACAAGCAATTACTGAAGGCAATGAAAACTTAAAAAGTGGACAAATTGTAGCTAAGACAAAGGATACAGACATCACATGGGAGAGAACTATCGAGGCTTCAAGTGTTCCTAAAACAAAATATTACTATTTAGTTGTAGAATATCCAGATTCATCAGGTGTAAGCCAAAATTCAGATCAAGGTAAGACGATAAAAGCAGAAATTGTTAGTATAACTGCAAAATCTACAGTTAAAAAATCAGCTTAATCAAAACTCAAGGAACTATCTAGATTAAACTAGGTAGTTTTTTAAATGGAAGAGAAAAAAAGGGAACTTTAAAAAAGAAACTCTTTTTTTAAAGTTTAAATAATAATTATTAAATAAGAAGATATTTAA
>CANRBQ010000071.1 GCA_947628905.1 uncultured Bacilli bacterium | reverse complement strand
GAAATTAGGTACAATAATTTTATAACACATCTTTTCGCACGTTCAAGATGTGCCATAAAATACTTGACATTATAACACAAAAGAAATTATAAAACATTATTTTTAATATTTTACCAATAAAATACTATCATCAAAAATTTTTTGTATACACTTTTCTATTTCCTTTTTTCCAAAATTTTACCTAACTCATCCTTATCGTAATACCACTTTATTAATTTAATAAATTCATGAATATTACACCATTTATAATCAATGTTTTCTTCATTTAAAATTACCTTATCATCTAAAACATAAGAAATAAAACCATGTTCTACACACTTTTTACCAAGTGATTCATATTCAAAAATTAATGGTAATTTTTCTATTCTACTTATTTCTAAATTAGTTTCTTCTTTTACTTCTCGTTTAACTGCATCTTCTAAACTATTATCTTCTTTTTCAACTGAACCCGTAACCGTATACCAAAATGATTCGTGAAATTGAGGGTCTTTATCACTACCTTTTAATAACAAAAACTTATCCTCATTCACTATAAAAGTTAATATTTTTTCTACATAGTTCTTATCAAGAACTTTTAAATAAATATTTCTAAATCCTCTTTTAAATTCTTTTTTATTAAAATATCTAAACTTATCTTTTATAAAATTATTAATAGAATATACATTATCAGGATGAATTGTACTAACCACATATTTATATCCTAAACTCATACAATATCTATCCAATTCTTCCAACATTTGACTTTGTAATCCTTTACCTACATATTTAGGATTTACAAACATTGGACCATAATCTCCTACTTCATTATAGTTTAAATCTAACCCAAATTTTAATAATGATACTTCTTGAGCGGGAATTAACATCATTGAACATACTGGTTCCTTATCTAAATAATATACCCAAATTTTAGATTTATTCTCTAACATTTTTTCTAAATCTTCTTTAGAAAAATCTCCTAACCAATCGGGATGTTCCATATTACTTTTTACATATTCTCTAAACTCTATATATTTATCTAAATCGATATTTTCACTTATACAAATAAGTTCTTCTAACTTCAAAATAACCACCTCTATAATTTTTGTTTTACATAAATTATTGTTTTTTTATCCATAAATACATCCCAGTTATTTTATCTGGTTTATATTTAAATCCACATTTTTGATAAAATGCTTCATTCCCCGCCGTTGGTGTTAATTCAATTTGCATTTTTTCGCCAACACTCACATTTTCTTCTATTAATTCTCTTAACTTATTAACAATAATTGTTCCTATTCCCTTACCTTGATACTCTGGTTTAACACAAATATCACTCAAAATACAAACTATCGAATTATCTCCAACTACTCTGCCAATACCTGCTAATTTGTCATCAACCATTACTTTAACCATATACATTGTATTATCTAAAGCTTTCTTTATTTGCTCTTCAGTATATGTTTTCCATCCTACTGATTCAACCATTTCAAGAAATTCCAAAGTACTAATACTATACTCTATTTTAAACTTCAAATTAATCACCTCTATATTATTCATTAATTATTGCATAAATGTTTTACAAAAGTGTTTCTTTCTTAAAATTGTAAAACATATTTCATAATTAATACTTTATCTTTAAATGTACAAGCTACTATTGTACCAGATTCTGCTTTTTCATCAAAATATGACCTATTTAATAATTCTATAATATAATATTTATTAACCTCATCATAATCTAATAATCTTCCCCATAATATTTCTGTTTTTCCATTAAGAAGAACCGTTATTTCTACATCATCTGGATATAATGAATTTCTTAAAGAATCTAATTCTTTATGCTCACGCATTTTAACAAACTTATTATCATAATAACCTTTTTCAATTTTCTTATCTAAATTATATATATCTAGTTCTTTATCATATAGTTTAATATCATAATATTTAAACATATTATTTCTTATTAAAATACAATTTTTTGTACATAACTTTTTTATTAACTCTTTATTATTATCATTACCTATAACTCTTATATTAAATCCCGTCTTATTATCAATATATACATATCCTATAAACGGATTTTTTAATTCCTCAATACCAAAATTATTAAACTTTTCTTCCATAGATTCAACTATAACTAATTTTCTATCTATATCTCTAAATTCATAATCTTCAAATTTATGTTCTATCTTTAATTCTTTTTCTAAATATTTTAAATAATAAATTTTATTCCACCCAGAAACATTATTTGCTAAATACATAATTTGTTCATTTGACATCATTTTAAGTATTTCGTCAATAGTTTCATTAACTTTAGTTTTCTCAAATATTTTTTCTAAAAAATAATCAGTAAAACCAGTTTCTAAAATTAAATCTCTAAGTTTAAAACATTTAAACAAAGCTCCAAATAAAGCATCTTGAAATTCTCTAACATAATTAAAATCTATAAAAACAGGTTGAAGATTTTCTAAACAACCGCCAATTTCATAAACATACTCTGTCTTATAAATAGTTTCAATTAATTCAATATTATTCATTCTAGAACATAAGTTTTTACATCTTTTAACAAAATCAGTCTTTTTCCATTCTTTATTTAGTTTAATTTCAAAACTAAAATCCCTTCCTGACTCATACTTTTTCATAAAATTAATAATTTTACGATCAAGTTTTAATGCTTCATTAATAATATTTTTATCGTCTGCTATAATAAATAAATCGTTATCGTCAATTTTTAAATAACTTAAAAGATAATTAATAAAGTTATAAATATAATTATACTTAGAATCTTCACACTTTTTTCCAAAACTTATTATAGAATACTTATCTTGAATAGCTAGTGAAAAAGATTTTTCATTAGTTTTATCATATGATGGTATACCTTTCATAAAATCAAAACATACAATTTCTAATACCATATTATATAATGTTCCACTACTTCTTCCAAATTTTATTTTTTTAGGTTCTTGTAACTTTAGAGCATCATCCACAATACTATACTCACCATATTTTACTTCCAAATCTTTTTCACCAAAATATACATCAAAATAATAGTTTTTATCTGCTATATTTTCCACAATAATTGTAAGCAAATTATATTCTTTTTCTTTTTTTAAAAATCTTTTTATATTATTAATTAGTTCTCTTTTTTCCATTACAAACATCTCCTCTTTTATCTTTAACAAATATTCCCCATTTACCAATTTCCGTATCCATATATTTTATAAATTCTTTTTCACTCCATAATTGTTTCTCTTTATATAAAGGATCGTTAACTACATACATATTATCTTTATATTTGCTTATTAATACAGTATGTAGTACTTCATCAACTTCACCAGCTAAAATAACTAAATAACCTAACTTTAATTTTTCTTTAATTAAATTAGGATTTAAATCAATTCCATTAGATATTCTTGCTCCCACCCCTTCTGCTTGACGCAAAAATGTTTTATACTCTCCCATTAAATTACCATAAATGTCTTTATCAATAAAACCCTTATCATTATTAAATATTTCTTTATTAGAATGTACTATCTCCGTATCTAAACCATTCTTCGCAAAATGCCATGCTAAAGCTCCCAAAGGCGTACCTTCCATATATTTAGATTTATAAATGCGATAATATTTATCTTCATAATACTTATTAACTTCAGGTATTAAACCATAATACTCTAATACCATTAACATACATACTATAGCACATGTATCTCCTCTTTGTTGGTAACACTTAATTTCTTTTTCCATATTTTTCCTTTTCTTAACCATATTATACCTTATTTCATATATAGATAATAGACATTTCTAAAAATATTTGTTAAACTATTAGATAGGTGGTAGAAGTGAAAACTAAATTTAAATTAAAACTTAAAAAAGAGTGGATTATTTTAATAGCATCTATCCTAGTTATAGGAACTATAATTACGGTATGTCTTGTTATAAATAATAATAGAAAGAATGATAAAAACAATGTGAAAGAAGTATCTGGCAAAGTTGAAAAAGATCCTTATATAAATCATTTACCCGAAGCTAGAGCAGAGTATGATAATGAAGATATCGTCGGTGAATTAGAAATTCCTAGTCTAGAAATTAAAGAATATATTCTTCAAAGAGATAATAATGATTACTACTTAACTCATAACATTCATAAAGAATACACTATAAAAGGTGATATATTTATGGATTATCAAGTTACTGATGTTGATGATTTCCGGGAAATAAATATCTTTGGTCATAATGTTGATCCTAGATATAAAGCTCAATATCCTGATCTTCCATTTGAAAAGTTATTACAATATCAAGACCCAGAATTCTTCAATAATGAAGAAAATCGAAAATTAATTTATCGTACCGATAAAGATGAATATCAATATGAAATATTTATGGTAAGCCAAATTGAAAAAGCTGATAATGAACACATGATGGTTTATTATGAAGGTCAAGAATATTTAGATCATATAAAGTTATTACGTTCTAAAGCCTTATATGATACTAATGTTGAAATTACCGAGGAAGATAAAATATTTGAAATGCAAACATGTTTATTTAATCCTCCACGTTTATTACTAATAATGGCTAAAAGAGTAGCGTAAAAAATTTCGCTACTCTTTTTAAATACCCATTGTCATTGTTTCTGGTAATGTTGAACCACCATCAATTACAAACTCGCCAGCGGTTAGATAACTTGCTTCATCACTTCCTAAGAATGCTGCGAGCTCTCCTAACTCTTCGATTGTTCCCATTCGTTTCATCGGTATCGCTGCTTCTATACCATCTAAAACACTTTGGGGATCCTCTGGATGACTTAGTTTTGCCATATTGGTAACCATTGGTGTTAAAATATATCCTGGAAGTATCGCATTAACTCTAATATTTTCACTAACTAAATCCGCTGCTAAACCTTTCGTAAATCCAATTAATGCTGCTTTCGTCGTTGCATAAGCACATTCTCCGCTATCGGCTACTTT
>CANRBQ010000070.1 GCA_947628905.1 uncultured Bacilli bacterium | reverse complement strand
ACAATGAACACGCCAGCAATGCCACTGCTGACCGCAGAATACGGAGACATGGTCCAATAATATTGACCGGTATATAACCAATAGCCATAATTATTTTGGCCTGCTAAACCTCCTGCCATAATTACTTCATCCATTGTTATTAAGCCTACTGGAGTTTTTAACTTATTATTTCCACTTATCTCATTTCCGTCACTATCTGTTGTTCCTTGTGCCCCAGGTCCTGTGAACAAGTCTCTTTCTTTATTGCCACACTTTAATGTTGGTTCTTGTATTGAATCCCAACTAGTGCCGTTACTCTGCCATACTCTATGTACAGGTGCATATGCTGTTTGCGTTTTGGCATATCCTGCTGTTGATTCTTTTGCACCCAAATAATTTCCATGTTTTTCTGGTGATAATTGTCTATCGCTACAAAATCCTGTTTCTACATCTATTTTATCTCTGAATTGCGTTTGTATTCCTGATTCGCTTTCATACCACTTATCTATTTCTTCTTTTATTGTACTACTAAAATTATTCTCATGAGCTTTTTCATAACTAGGTGATGGTGTAGTTTCGCTACTAGGACTACCTGTTTCTTGCGTACCAAACATATATCCTACATATTTATTATCATTATAGAAATCATTAAATGCACTTGTTGTTGCTCCTGTACTAGTCTTTATCGCGGCATTATCTCCTGTATTTCCCCATTTGCCTTCACTTGGTTTTGTAGTTCCAGCATATATTAATCTTATTGTTCCATTGCCATTTATTCTGATAATTCGCCAATACATGTTGGCAAAATGTACCCAGTTATTATCTACTGTTCCACGGAATACATATGACTTTCCATAATCATCAACAGTTTCATATACTCCTTTATCTTGTGATGTACAATTCTTGCCACTTGAATTATGACTAGAATCATTTGTATTATTATCACATGCATATTTATCTATAGTGGTTGACAAATTTCCAGCTTTTTTTAAATTTAATGCTGCAAAAGTAGCATCAGGATCACCACTTGCACCAACATCAAAATATAAATAACATTTAGTTCCTTGTTTAGTAACTCCTTTAAAATCTACTTTACCACCCCTATAATCTACACTTATTCCACTAACTACTTCACCATTAACTTCACAATGAGTTGTATTTTTATTAGAGTTACTTAAAGGTTGTAATTTATATCCACTTACTGGTACATCTCCATTTTCATAACTTCCTGGAATACCTTTTCCATCTGAACCTTTTTCTTGTATTTTTACAGCCATCAAATTAAAATCAGCCAACGAATAATTAACAGTTCCTTTTACCAATTGGGTATTAGCAGTTACTTTATAAATCGCATATGATTTATAAAATAAAATTAATCCAAATAGAACAAAGGAAAAGGCGACTGCACCTAGGCAAAATCGTTTCCAAAACTTTAATTTCCCTGAATTTAAGGTTTCAAATTTCATTATTTTTTCTCCCTTCTATTGACAATTTACTTCCTTATTCTCCTAAAATATATCACATATCCACAAAAAAGTCTACCATTTATAGAACTTTTATAAAAAGTTCTATTATTTATGTTAGTAACTTGTAAACGATTGGGCATTATAATAAAAATGTAGTAGGTGGTAGTATCATGAGGTTTAATAGAAACGACGAAAACTACGTTTACGGTTTTGTTGGAAAAAACATTAAAAAATACCGTAAAATACGAGGATTAACCCAAGATGAATTGGCAGAACTTGTAAATTATTCTCCATCTTTTATCGCAAATATTGAATCTTCTACTCATCAAACTTTTTCCCTTGGTGCTCTCTGGCGAATTGCTTCCGCCCTTGGTGTTGGTCTTCATGAATTATGTTACGACAACAATAAACTAGGAAGTGATACAAGCATGAAAAGTGTAGAATATATATGTGAAAAATGTGGTAACTTCTTAGATTTACCAATTGAAATAGTTGATGTATTTGAATTTATATATGCTGTTGGTAAAAGTAAAGAACTATATCCTACGTTTACTTGTCCTAAATGTGGTAAAAAATTAATACCCAAAAACAACATACCCGCCAAAATGTGACAAATTTCGACATTCAAATATGTTAATATATATCTGTGATGCGAAATGGAAAACGATTTAGAACTTTATAATATAATAGGTCAAAATATAAAAAAAAGACGCAAAAGTTTAGGCATTACCCAAGAAAAATTAGCCGAACTCACCAATTACTCTCTTTCATTTATTGCTAATATTGAAAGTCGAACTTTTCAGTCTTTTTCAATAAGTGCCTTAAATAATATAGCTAAAGCCCTAAATACTAACATGTTAAATTTATTACCTCAAGACAACAAAGAATTTATTAAAAATAAAGAAATAAAATGTGAATATTGTGATTATCATACGGAAATACCTATTGAACTAATAAATTTAATAAACAATATTCATGAAATTACCTATAAAAAAATAAAATTAACATGTCCCAAATGTAATAAGAAAATTATTTTTTAAAATTTCGCACAAAAAAATAGCTTTTTCCTCCAAGCTATTTTATTTTGAGCACACTTTCTAACAATCCTTTAATATCTCCATCTAAAACTTTAAAAGGATCATTATGTTCATATTTTGATCTATGATCTTTAACTAATTTATAAGGTTCTAATATATAACTTCTAATTTGACTTCCAAAATCTATATTACTAACATCTCCCATAATAGATTTTTTTTCATTTTCTTGTTCTTCAATTTTTTGTTGATAAAGTTTATTTTTAAGAATTTGTAATGCTATTTCTTTATTTCTAAGCTGACTTCTTTCAGTTTGACAAGTAACAACCATTTTTGTTGGCAAATGTGTAATTCTAACAGCACTATTAGAAGTATTTACAGACTGTCCTCCAGCCCCACTTGAATGATAAACATCTATCTTTAAATCTTCATCTTTAATCTCAATATCAATATTATTAGTAAATTCTGGCGTAACACTTACAGAGGCAAAAGAAGTATGTCTTCTTTTATTAGCATCAAAAGGTGAAATCCTAACTAATCTATGTACACCAGTTTCATTCTTTAAATAACCATAAGCATATTCCCCTTCAATATATAAAGTAACACTTTTAATTCCTGCTTCTTCTCCATTTTGCATATCTATAATTCTATATTTATAATCATTTTTCTCTAAAAATCTTTCATACATCCTAAGTAACATACTTGCCCAATCACAAGATTCTGTTCCCCCTGCTCCAGGATGTATTTCTAAATAACAATTGTTACCATCATACTTTCCCTTTAATAAAGTACTAATCTCTAATTCTTCCACTTGTTCTTTTAATTTATCTATTTCTTTATTATCAACATCTTCTATTTCTAACAATTCTTTTAATATATTAATACTATCTTTTAAATCATTATACAATTTTAATTTTTTATTAATATTTTTTAATTGTTGATAAGTTTCATTTGCTTTAGTAACATCATTCCAAAAATCTTCTTTTTTTACTATTATATCTAACTTTTCTTTTTCCTCTTCTAATTTATTTATGTCAAAGAGACCTCCCAATATCTTTAACTCTATTTTCTAAATTATCAAGTATATCTAGTTTTTCCTTATTATCCATAATTATCCCTCTTTATTTATTATATCAAAACATTAACTTCTTTACCACCTATTAATAACTAATTTGCAAAAATAACTATTATTTGTTATAATACTTCTAGGACGTGATCTTATGGAATATATAAAATATAAAAATGCTGATATAATTGTTAATAACTCATCTTACTTAGTTAAAAATCCCACTAACTACAAAAACAAATGGAAAAGTATCTTTAACAATAATAATCCTATTAATCTTGAACTAGGTATGGGACGTGGTGAATTTATTATTAATATGGCCAAGGCCTATCCCAATATTAATTTTATTGGTTTAGAACTTAATATCAATCAAATGGTTAAAGCAACAGAAAAACTATCTAAAGAAAAGTTACCAAATTTAAAACTAATTAACTGTGATGCTAATGAAATAGACAAAATATTTGGCAAAGAAATAAATACTATCTATCTAACCTTCTCCGAACCATGGCCCAAAAAAAGAGATGAAAAGAAAAGATTCACTCACGAAAGTTATTTAAAATTATATGACAAAGTATTTAAAAAAGATAAACATATAATTTTAAAAACAGACAATAAAGGATTTTTTGCTTACTCTCTAGAAACTTTATCTAATTATTGGTATGTTTTTGATCGTGTTAGTCTTGATTTACACAATAATGAAATACCAATACCAAATATAATGACTGACTTTGAAAAAAAATACTATGAAGAAAAAAGACCAATCTATTATTTAGATGCTAGTTTTAAAAATTAATAATCCTATAAAAGCGATGAAAAATAACTCATCGCTTTTTTATTTATCATCTTTATTATTGCAAAAAATTCATTCATTATAAATTTTTCTTCCATCTATCTATTGTATGGAACTTCATCAATTTTAATTCTGTAAAATTCCACGGAATTAAAATTTTCATTGTTAATTTTCTCCCATAAATTATAATAATCAAAAGAATTTTGTTATTCTTTCATACTTATTTTTAACTTCTTCTAAATAATATTTTTTATAATTTTTAGATCTCATTTTAATAATGATTATTTTATTAGCTTTATTTGTCATCAATTTTTTTACTAATGTTTTTTAATGTTTCTAAATATGCTTTTTCCACAGAGCTAATTTCTTTTACTTGATATTTTCTATATTCACTTTTAGCTTTCTTTATTGCCTCATCATGACTTATAGTACCTGCGCCAATTAATGTCTTTCCTCCTGTAGTGGATAGTCTGAAAAATAATTATTTTCATGACTATGTGCGCCTTGAACAAAGTGAAAGGAATGTGTGGTTAAAATGGAATCAAGTTCTCTTATATAATCTTCCATATACATTTGTTTATGTCTAATTGCTTGAATTTCGGCAAAATCAAAATATCCAGATACTAAATTATTTAAAATTTTTAATTCTTCTTTTGTTAAATAATTTTTAGCAATGACTACATCACTCATAACTGGAATATCACCACTAAAGGTTGTAAGTCCCATAAATGGTTTTTCTGAATCAGCTCTTTCATAGATTACTT
>CANRBQ010000069.1 GCA_947628905.1 uncultured Bacilli bacterium | reverse complement strand
ACTATTTTCTCCTTTTCCGTTATTATTTAATAATTTATGATTTCCATAATCACTTCCATCTGGTTTTGTTGCTCCGGGAAGTGTAAATGTATCATTTTGTTGATTGCATTTAAATATTGGTGTATGTATAGCTGCGATAGCCATTGAGTCCATTAACCTATTCAATGGAGCATATGCTGTATAGTTTTTTCCATATCCTAGTGCAGTATCACTAATCCACCATTGTTTTGCTTGAGTATTTATTTGTCTATCATTACAAAATCCGGCATTTGGATCTATATATTTTCCATATTCTGTTTTTAGGTTAGTACTATACCAAGTATCTAATAATTGTTTTATATAACTATCGGAAATATTAGCATGAGTATCATTATAATTACTTTTGCTTTCTCCTCCATACATATATCCCACATATGTATTATCATTATAATATGCATTATAAGCTTTTGTTTGTAATTGACTGCCGGTTGTGTTATTATTCGAATATCCATCATCTGTTGGGGCATTTGTTCCTATTCCAGTGTATATCATTCTTATTGAGCCATTTCCATTTATTCGGATGATTCGCCACCATATATCTTGGCCATCTGCTTTTCCAAACTTCACCCAATTATCTTTTACCTTTCCCCTAAAATAATATGTTGTTCCTAAATCATCTTCATCACTATACATAATTGTTTTTTTATTATTTGTATGTTCTGAAATATCTGGACCTGTAAAGCCATCTGTTTCTCCTGGCTCACTTGTTTTGCCTAATTGGGCTAATGTATCTTCAGCTGTTTTCTTTTTGCTAAAATATAATGTACATTTATCCAGCTTTTTTAAATTAGCAAATGTATGGTTTCCATTTACAGTTTTTAATATGGCATTTTCATCTTCTGTTTCATCATCTATCATACATTTGCTATCTTTTTCATTTATTTCATAACCTTCTGTTGGTACTTCATCTGTTAATTCATAAGTTCCAGTATCATTTTCTTTTTTAATTTCGACTATTTTAAAATCATATGGTTTATAATTTACTGTTCCCTTAACTATTTGAGCACTACTGGTTACTTGATATTTTGCTCTTGAACTTAAAGAAACTATAGTGACTACTATAGCTATAAATACAACTAAAACTAATAATACTTTCTTAGTATTATTCTTTTTCAATGTTACAAATTCCATGACTCTCTCCTCTTATTCTTTGTCCATTATAACTTAATTGCTCTACTTTTTCATTACAATCGACAAAACATATCAAAACTTCCTATAATACACATTGTATTACTTTATGTATTAATAATACAATATTATTGATTAAAAATCAATATTAATATTACTGTTTATGTTTTTTATTTTTATAGTTATATTTTTATATTAAATTACATAGTTTTAAGTAGAAAGTTTGAAAGATGGTGAATTTTTTGGAAAAAAAAGAATTACTTGAATCGATTGCCAAAAGAGGAAACGGAAGTATTTATTTAGGGGTTGTGGGGGCTGTTCGGACTGGTAAGTCAACTTTTATTAAAAGATTTATTGAAAATTTAGTTGTTCCTAATATTAAAGATGAATATGAGAAAAAACATTGTTTAGATGAGATTCCTCAAAGTGCTCAAGGAAAAACAATTATGACAACTGAACCAAAATTTGTTCCTTCTAATGGAGCTGAAGTTCAAGTTGATGAATTTAAAACTAATATTAAATTAGTTGATTGTGTTGGTTTTGTTATACCGGGAGCAACAGGATATGAAGATGCTGATGGAAATCCTAGAATGGTTAAAACTCCTTGGTTTGAAGATTCAATTCCGTTTATTGAAGCGGCGGAAATTGGTACAGAAAAAGTTATTAAAGATCACGCAACAATTGGAATTGTTGTAACAAGTGATGGTTCTTTTGGGGAAATTCCTCGTAGTAATTATATTGATGCTGAAAATAAAGTTATTAGTGAACTTAAAGAAATTGGTAAACCATTTATTGTAGTTTTAAATAGTGTTCATCCTACTAATACAGAGACTATTAGAATAGCTAAAGATTTAGAGGAAACATATGAAGTTCCTGTTCTTCCTATTAGTGCTGAAAAAATGAATGAAATAGAAATTATGGAAATACTAAAAAAAGCATTATATGAATTTCCAGTTTTAGATATTAAAGTAAATATTCCTGGTTGGATAGATGCTTTACCTAAAAATCATGAAATTAAAGAACACTATTTAGATAAAATTAAAGAAAGTGTTATTAGTGTTGAAAAAATTAAAGATATTGATTATATATTAGAACATTTTCAAGATAGTTCTTATATAAGTAAATCTTATATAAGTGAATTAGATGCAGCGACTGGTACAGTTACAATTAATTTAGAGGCTAAAGAAGAATTATATGATGAAGTTTTAAAAAGTATTATGGGAGATTCGGCTACTTCTAAAGCTGGACTTATTAGAATTTTTGCTAATTATAAAGAATCTAAAGAAGAAATGGATTCAATTAAAAGTGCTTTAAAAGTAGCAAGACAATCTGGTTATGGAATTGTTTATCCTACTATTAAAGATATGAAATTAGAAACTCCGGAGATAGTTAAACAAGGGGCTAGATATGGAGTTAAACTTAAAGCTACGGCTTCTTCTATTCATTTAATGAAAGTTGAAGTACAATCAACTTTTGAACCTATTATTGGTTCTGAACAACAAAGTAAAGAACTTATTAATTATTTAATGAAAGATTATGAAAAAGATCCAGATTCTATTTGGCAATCTGAAATATTTGGTAGAAGTTTAGAAGCAATAGTTCAAGAAGGAATACAAGCAAAATTATCAATGATGCCAGACGCTACAAGATATAAACTTAGTCAAACAGTTACTAAGATAGTTAATAAGGGTGCTAATAATTTAATTGCAATAGTATTGTAATAAAAAATAACATTCAAGTTTAGAGATTGAATGTTATTTTTAGATTAAGAGACAATATATGGGTTAGATATTGTTCCTTTACCATCTTCAGTTTTAAAGGTAAAGTTAGTATTTGCTTTTAAGTTTATTACTGGGCGCACACCTCGCGCGTTGTCCACGTTACTAAAGCTGAGGTAGCCATTCATGTCCACATAGAACACGTTTGCATACTGACTAGATACGTCGTTATAAAAGCTATACGGAGACATGGTCCAGTACCCTCGTTTTGTATATAGCCAATACCCATCATTATTTTGGCCTCCAAATCCCCCTGCATATATTACTTCATCTGCTGTTATTAAGCCTATTGGATTGGTTAGTCTACCATTGCCTTCTACTTTTCCATTTTTTCCTTCTGTTCCTCCTGATTCAGCACTTGGTCCTGTAAATAAATCTCTTTTTTGAGTTGCGGTATCTTTGCCACACTTTAATGTTGGTCTTTGACTTGTTGTATCCCAACTGTTACTTACATGTGTTCTATGATATCCTGCATATGCTGTTTGCACTTTATTATATCCTCCAGTAGGTCCTAGATAATTTACATGATCTTCATCTGCTAACCCTCTATCATTACAGAATCCCGTATTTACATCTATTTTAGAAATTAATGTATTTAGAGTAGTTTTCGCATACCACGTTTCTAATTCTTCCATTATTGTACTTTTACTATTATTTTGATGAGTTAATGCATATGTATCTTGACCAGTTAATCCATATTTAAATCCTACATATGTATTATCATCACTGTTTGAATTAAAAGCCGATGTTCCAATTTGAGTTTCTTCTTCTGTTGTTGATGGTGAACTTCCTTTCCCTGAATATATCATTCTTATTGTTCCGTTCCCATTTACTCTGATGATTCGCCACCATAAGTCTTCTTCTCCTTCTTGACCAAATTTTACCCAGTTATTATTTACTGTTCCTCTAAATACATAACTTGCTCCAAAATCATCTTCTGCTTCATATAATCCATTTTGAGCCATATTATTTGTTTTTTCATCACTTGAAACTGAATAACATGTTGAGCCTTTATCTCCTGCACAACTTGGGCCTGTTACTGATGTTACCGCTCCTTTTACTTCATTATTAGCCAAAATTGTATCCCCTGCTTCTTTTATATTTGAATTTTTCATTCTATATGGATTTTCTGCTGTTCCATCCCCTATTAAATCTATATCAGATTTTAGATTTATTACTGGGCGCACACCATACGCGCTGTTCACGGTGATGTTGTAGAGGCCGCCATTCGAACCCACATAGAACACGTAAGCATTGCTGCCGCTAAAGCAACACGGAGACAACGTCCAGTATGCTTGATTCGTATATAACCAGTATCCATCATTATTTTGTCCTCCAAACCCTCCGGCATATATTACTTCATCTGCAGTTATCAATCCTACTGGCACAGTAAGTGCACCATTCCCTTCTACTTTTCCATTTTTTCCTTCTGTTCCTCCTGCTGTAGCTTCTGGACCTGTAAACAAATCTCTTGTTGAATTTGTGCATTTTAATGTTGGCTCTTGTGTTGTATCATAATTTGTACTTTTACTTGCAAACGTTCTATGATATGCAGCATATGCTGTTGGTGTTGTTCCAAATCCTCTATTAGGTCCCAGATAACTTCCATGATCTTCTGGTGATAACTCTCTATCATTACAGAATCCTGTATTTACATCTATTTTTGAACTTAAACTACCTAGAGTAGTTTTTTTATACCATGTTTCTAATTCTCCCATTATAGTACTTTTATTAGTATTTACATGTGTGGCACCATAGTTTTTTTGACCTGTTGGTCCATACATGAATCCTACATATGTATTATCACCATAATCTGCATTATATTTTTGATTTACATTTCCGCTATAAGTTGTAGCTATTTGAGTACCTGTTCCAGTTTCTGATGGTGAACTACCTTTTCCTGAATATATTAATCTTATTGAACCATTGCCATTTATTCTGATGATTCTCCACCATAAATCATCACTACCTTCTTTTCCAAACTTTACCCAATTATCATTTACTGCCCCTCGATAATAATATGTTGTTCCAAAGTCATCTTCTCCTGTAAATAATTTACCTGTATTATCACTTGTTTCTATACCTGTAAATTCTGTTTGTCCTTCTTCTACTGTTTTATTAGCTAGTATTGTTTTACATGCTTTTGCTCCTGGTGGACAATATCCTGCTCCTGGATTGCTACATATAATCTTTCCTTCATCTAGTTTGGTACATACCATTTGTTCTTCATCTTTATCTGGTATTGTTATAGTTACTTTATTAGCTTCTATTTGGGTTTCTTCTTCTGGTTCACATTCATTATCTATTGTTGTACAATATGTTGCTCTATTTGCACTTCCGGTTATTGTTCCTGTTAATGTTAAACCATTTTTTTCATATTTTATTTCTGGAAATGACTCTATACTAAAATTATTACC
>CANRBQ010000068.1 GCA_947628905.1 uncultured Bacilli bacterium | reverse complement strand
GAGATGGAACAACATGAAGCTGAGAATGCGATAGATGAATCAAATTTAAAAATTGAATCTCTTAAAAAAGAAAGTGAAAAAGTTTTACAATATATGCAACAAGTTCAAGGGCAAAATGCTTATGTTGAATATGTTACAGGTGCTAGTAGTATGACAGAACTTATTACTAGAATAGAAGCTGTTAAACAAGTTAGTGATTATATACAAACTACGGTTGATAGTTTAGATGCAGAAATAAAGAAAAATGAACAATTAGTAAAAGATTTAAAAGATAAGCAAACTAGATTAGATAATCAAATAATAAGTTATGAAGAAACAATTAAAAAGTTAGTAGCTAATGCAGCTGAATTTGATAAATATTCTAATAGTATAGAAGATAAACTTATATCATCTAAAAAAATATTAGATGAAAATGTTAGAATTTGTAAAGAAAATATTGGGAAAACAGATGATTCTGTTAAATTATCTGATTGTTCTAAAGTTCCTGTTAATGGTACTTGGTTGAAACCTCTTAAATATGGAGTAATAACAAGTACAATTGGTTATAGATGGGGAAGTTATCATAATGCAATTGATATAGGTGGTAATTCTGAGGGAACACCTATATATGCGGCCGCGGCGGGACAAGTAGCAAGTATTATGAATAAAACTAGTTGTGGAGGTAATAGAGTTTATATTTATGTAACAGTTGATGGAGTAAAATATACAACATTTTATTATCATTTGCTTAAAATTAATGTTAAAGTAGGGGATATTGTTGATCAAAATACTGTGATTGGTACTGTTGGTGGAGGTAGAAGTACTGCATCAGCATATGGAGGATATGATACTTGTACAACAGGAGCTCACTTACATTTTGGAGTTGCTAAAGGTTGGTATCCTTATCATGTAGGAAGTGGTTATGTTATAACTCCTCCAGGATTCCCTAATAAAGAGGGTTATAGATTTACTTCTAGAACAGATTTTTATAAATAAGAGCATTCTTTAAAGAGTGCTTTTTTGACTAATTTGGAGTTAATTCCATATTTGCCAAAATCTGACTAATTTGGAGTTGATTCCATATTTGCCAAAAAATAAATATTGATTTATAATTATGATTAGTTAATTTTTCTGTACAAAATGAAGAAAATAATATATAATTGAGATAATAAAGGTGAATAAATGATTAGATATAAAAAAGTTAATAAAAAAGATTTACCATTGTTGATAGAGTATAAGTTATTAACAATTATTCCTTATATAGATAATGATAAAGATAAGTTAAAGATTATAAATTATGTAAATAATTATATGAAAGATAAATATTTAAATAGTTTATTTATTATAAATAATTTTAAAGTTATTGGAGCTTTTTTAATTGATAATGATGAGTTAGATATGTTATATTTGATACCAGAATATCAAAATAAAGGGATAGGAAGTAGATTATTAAATAAGAAAAAAGAGATTAAAAAAGTAAAAGTAAGAAGTAATAATAAAATTGGTATTAAATTTTATATTAAGAATGGGTTTAATAAAGTTAAAAATGAGGGAGATATTGTATATTTAGAAAGGGTGTAAATATGACGATTAATGAGTTTTTGAAAAAGTATGCTCAAGATATTAAAGATAATGAAAGGGAATATACGGCTGATGATTTTTATTATATATTAAAATATATAGGAATAGATAAGAATACTACTTTAGCTTTAGAAATAGAAAAGTTTTATGAGAGTTTTTTAAATAATTTGGGGAATTCTTTAGTTAAATATGAGACTAAGAAAGTAGGAATGGATGCTAATATAATTAATTATATTGGGTTTTATGTAGATAAGAAAGCAAGTTATGAGAATGCCGTTAAAGTTTATTTTCCAGTTAAATATGAGTATATGATAAGTGCATTAAAAACTTTATTTTTGTATTTGATTAGAAATAGTGTAAAAGCTCAAGTTAAGTTTTATGTTAAAGCAACAAATGAAAATATAGTAATAAGATTTTATGATTCTAAAGATGTAGAACCATTTATTACTTATTGTAATAGTAATTTTATATTAGAAGATTTATTAGAGCCAGTTAATCCTTTTATTGCGAATATTTATGGAATTGGAATAGTTAGAGATGATAATACATTAAATACTTATAATGGAACTCTTAGTTTAATGTTAGAAGAATATTTTAAATTACTTAAAAGTGAAGATAATTTAAATAAAGCAAGTGATTTAGATTTTTTAGATTATTTAATAAAAAGAGGTAATATAGAGGATAATGAAACTTTGAAGTTTGATATTAAAGCAATTGAAGAAAATATTAGAGCAATACTTAATCATGCGGAAAAAGACTTGATATAAAGTTAAATATGAGATAAAATAGTGAGGCATGGAGAAAAATATGAAGAAAGTACTAGATTATCTAAAAGAATTATTAAATGCTAAAGATACAGTTATCGTGGCTACTTCTGGTGGTCCAGATTCAATGTGTTTATTAGATTTATTATTATCTTTAAAAGATAAATTAAATCTTAATCTTATTGTTGCTCATGTTAATCATAAGTTAAGAGAAGAAAGTGAAGAAGAGTATGTTTTTGTTAAAGAATATGCTAAGAATCATGGGCTTTTATTTGAATATATGGAAATAAAAGAATATGATCATGATAATCTAGAAAATGCTGCTAGAAAAAAGAGATATGAATTTTTTGCAAAATTAGTAAATAAATACCATGCTAAATATTTAATGACTGCTCATCATAGTGATGATTTAATTGAAACTATTTTAATGAGATTAGTAAGGGGAAGTAGTATTAAAGGTTACAGTGGTTTTAGACAAGTAACAGATATGGGTGATTATAAGATTGTTAGGCCTTTAATATTAGTTTCTAAAGATGATATTTTAAAGTATATGGAAGATAATAATCTTAAATATTATGTGGATAAGAGTAATTTTTCTTTGGAATATACAAGAAATAGATATCGAAGTGTTGTTTTACCCTTTTTAAAGAAGGAACAAGAAAATGTAGGAGAAAAATTTTTAAAGTTTAGTCGTGAGTTAGAGAGTTTGAGTTTATTTTTAGATAGTTATATTAAAGATTTAGAGCAGGATATTAAAAGTGATGAAGGGATAGATATAGCTAAATTATTAAGATTAGATGAGTTTATAATTAAGAAAGTTATTGAATATGAACTTAGTTTAATTTATATTAATGATTTATTTTTAGTTAGTGATAAAAATACTAGTGATATTATAAAATTAATTAGAAATAAAAAGAATGGGTATGTAATATTACCTAATAATTATATAGCAATTAAAGACTATAATAATTTTAGAATAGAACATAATAATAAAGAAATTAATTATTATTATGAATTAGATGATGTAGTTAATGTTCCGGGAGGAATAATAAAAAAAATAAATTCAAGTGATAATACAAGTAATTATATAATAAGATTAAATAGTTTAGATATTAAGTTACCTATTATTGTTAGATCAAGAAAACCAGGAGATAAGATTGAAGTTAAGAATATGAAGGGTAGTAAAAAAGTAAAAGATATTTTTATTGATGAGAAAGTGTCTTTGAAGAAAAGAAAGAATTTTCCTATTGTTACAGATAGTGAAAATAGAATTATTTGGCTACCTGGTGTAAAAAAATCAAAATTTGATGTAGCAAGAGACGGAATATATGATATAATACTTGCATATGAGGAGGAAAAATAATGAATATAAAAGAAGTAAGAAAAAATAATACAGTTAGAAATTTATTTCCATATTTAATATTAGTTGTTATTATAGCAGTGACTTTCTTAATATTAGGTATGGGAGGAAATAAGGTTAATGAACTTACAACTGGTGAACTATTAAAAGCTTTAAAAGATGAGAAAGTTACAGAGATTACAATAACTCCTAAAAGTAGTGAATCTATTTACTATGTTGAAGGTAAGTTAGAAGATTATAAGAAAAATGAAAGTTTTAAAGCTAAAGTAATTGAAGCTGAAATTGATACGGTTATTTTATCTGCAAAAGATATTGAAGAATATAAAACAGAAGCAGATCCTGGTTCAAGTCCAGTTTTATATATTATTGTAAATGTCTTACCACTTGTTGTTTTTGTGGTTATTGCTTATGTTTTATTTTCTAAACTTGCTAGTACAAATAAAGGTTCAATGGATTTTGGAAAGAGTAGAGCTAAACTTAGTGATGATAAACATCAAGCTAAATTTAGTGATGTAGCAGGTTTAAAAGAAGAAAAAGAAGAAGTTAAAGAATTAATTGATTTCTTAAAGAATCCTAAAAGATTCCAAAAATTGGGGGCTAGAATACCTAAAGGTGTTTTACTTGTTGGACCTCCAGGAACTGGAAAAACTCTTCTTGCTAGAGCTGTTGCGGGAGAAGCTAATGTTCCTTTCTTTTACATAAGTGGTTCTGATTTTGTAGAATTATTTGTTGGAGTAGGGGCAAGCAGAGTTAGAGAAATGTTTAAAGACGCGAAGAGAAGTGCTCCATGTTTAATATTTATAGATGAAATAGATGCAGTAGGTCGTCAAAGAGGAACTGGTTTAGGAGGAGGACATGATGAGCGAGAACAAACTTTAAATCAGTTATTAACAGAGATGGATGGTTTTGGAGAAAATGAAGGTATAATCATTATGGCAGCGACAAATCGTCCAGATGTTCTTGATCCAGCATTACTTCGTCCAGGAAGATTTGATCGTCAAGTAACAGTTAGTTTACCAGATGCTCAAGAAAGAGAAGCAATATTAAAAGTTCATGCTAGAAATAAGATATTAGCTGATGAAGTTAATATTAAGAATTTAAGTTTAAGAACACCAGGTTTTAGTGGAGCAGATTTAGAGAATTTACTTAATGAAGCGGCTTTACTTGCAGTTAGACGTAATAAAGAGGCAATTACTATGGATGAAATAGATGAAGCGACAGATAGAGTTTTAATGGGTCCAGCAAAAGTAAGTCGTAAAATAACTGATAAAGAAAAGAGATTAGTGGCTTTTCATGAATCAGGTCATGCGGTTATTGGTATTAAATTAGAAGATGCTAATGAAGTACATAAAATAACAATTATTCCTCGAGGAGTTGCAGGTGGTTATACAATGATGCTTCCTAGAGAAGAGAAGATTGCTATTATGAGTAAAAAAGAATTAGAGGCTCAAATAATAGGTTTACTTGGTGGTCGTGTTAGTGAAGAAATGTTTTTAGGAGAAGTTACAACTGGGGCTAGTGATGACTTTAAGAAAGCTACGAATATTGCAAGAGCAATGGTTACTGAATACGGTATGAGTGATTTAGGACCAGTTCAATATGAACAAAAAAGTGAAGGTGTTTTCTTAGGTCGGGATTATGGAAAAACTAAAAACTTTTCAGATAAAGTTGCGCATGAAATAGATGAAGAAGTACGTAAAATAATTGAAGAGTGCTATGAAAAAGCAAAGAAGATTTTAAAAGAAAATAAAGATTTAGTAAATATTTTAGCGGATGCTTTAGTAGATAAAGAAACTTTAACAAAAGAAGAAATAGATTTAATTGTTAAAACTGGTAAATATTCACCAGATATGTTTAGTAGTGATAAATCTTTAGATTCATTAATAGAAAAAGCTCAAGAATTAGGTATTAAAAATGCTGATAAAATGAGCAAAGAAGAACTTGAAGAAGCAATAAAAGATAAAAAAAATAGTTAGTTCAGTGAAACTAACATTTTTTATGGGTTCTTAAACATTAAGGAGTGATGAATTAATTTTCATCGCTTTTTTAGGTTTCCTAAAAAGATTTGTAATTATTAA
>CANRBQ010000067.1 GCA_947628905.1 uncultured Bacilli bacterium | reverse complement strand
AAAAATAAAAATAGAAGAAAGTAATTCTAAACCAAAAATAAATGTAATCGCTGCTTATATAGAACAAGAAGATGGAAGTTATAACAAAGTAACAGATGGAATACCCACGAGTGGATATACCATTAATAAAACTAAAAGTGCCTGTAGTAATGGAGCAACACCAATATGGGATAACACCAATAAAGGAGTAATAGTAAGTAATCTAACTAAAAATGGAACAGAATGTTATTTATATTATGACTTATTAAAAGGTGGAGAACAAATACTTGCAGATAATAAAATTCAAGGAGTGCTATCAGAATCAATAAGTACAACAGCATGTGATGATAATACTAATGATTCTAGCCATAATTCAAGTGGTTTTAATTGTACATCAACAGATAAAGGATTATATGAAACTGTTGATGATTACGGGAAAAGCTATATATTCCGTGGAACAATAGATAATAACTGGGTAAAATTTGCAGATATGTATTGGCGAATTATCAGAATAAACGGAAATGGAACAATAAGATTAATATATTCAGGCACACAGTTGCCATCAGATGGAAGATGGGCAAATCAAAATAATGGAAATGGAGCAGCAATAACAACATATCAAACGGATACATATCAACAATATAATAAGACATATAATGATAATAAGTATGTAGGATATATGTACGGAGGAGATAAAGATACTGGAAATTCTGGAAGTTATGTTGCTGCTCATGAAAATAAGAATGACAGTACAATAAAAGAAGAAATAGACAAGTGGTATATAGGAAATTCAGGAATAAAAGAACAATATCGAGATAAAATAGACGTAGAAACAGGTTTTTGCAATGATAGAGTAGTATCAACGGAAAATCATGGTTCTACCTTTAATGGCACTGGCCAAGGATTTGAAACACAAACAACAACATATGATCCAGCTCATAGAGCATGGCAAAGTGAAAATGCAGGTTATGATTCAACCCAAGAGCCAACATTAAAGTGTAGTAATAAAACAAGAGATTTATTCACAGGACCTGATGCTCAAGGAATAACAGATAGTGGCGGAAATGAAATAAAAGGAAATAATGCATTAACAAATCCAGTGGGTTTAATAACAATGGATGAAGTAATCATGGCAGGAGGCTTAGGAGGAAATAATAATTATAGTTATTGGTTATACACAGGAGCAAACTATTGGACCATGTCTCCGGCTTACTTTAACGGCAGCAATGCTGGCGTATTCCTTGTGGCTACGAATGGCAACGTCAACAGCAGTATCGTGCACAACACGAACGTCGGTGTGCGTCCTGTAATAAACTTAAAAGCAAACACTAAATTAACAACAGAAGATAATGGATATAATCCAGGAACTATTGAAAATCCATATATAGTAGAATAAACTTAATAGAAATAATCTTGCTCATATTGCTTAACTATCATATATGGGCAAGTAGATCTTCTTAGATCTATCTTAATACTTGAATAGAGGTAACGCTCTATTCTTTTTTGATAAATAAAAAAACAATTAATTTTTTCTCAATAATAAATTTATAATTAAAAGAGTTAAAAATTTATAATTGGTGTGTTAATCATTAGTTAAAATGATATATGATATAGATAACAAACAAAGATAAACTCAACTTTGTTTCGCCCTTGCTTTTTAAATTTCATCACGTTCTCTTAAAACTTGCTCTAATTGTTTTTGATTATCTATTCTTAATTGTTCTTTTTTAACTGGATCTTGTCTATGGCCTTCTATTTTAATATTATAATATTATTTAGATAGTCCTACTATATTTAAAGTTTAAAATAATTATATGAATATTTTTAAATTAAATGGTTACTTAAAGTAATCTTAAGTGTTTTATTTTTTAAAAAAACATGATATACTCTTATTTGAAAGGACATAATTATGAATATATTAGCAGAAGAGCAAAAAAAAATTCTAGATAAAAATTTAACCGAAGAAGAATTACAAATTAAAACAAGAGAGTTTTTATCTTTGTATTATAAATTAAGAACAGAAGAAGAAAATAAATGGTATAGTAAATTAACTTTAGAACAAAGAAGGAAGATTCATAAATTAATATTAGCTATATATAAATTAAAAAATAGATTAGGTGGTTTTAGTTATGAAATGATTAAAGATGAGAGAGAAAAAACTAATAGACCTATAATATACGCAGTAACTCATGTTGGTAAGTTTGATATCGAAGTAGTAAGTGAGGCAATAAAGGATCATTATTATTTATTATCAGGAGATTTTGAACATATACAGGGAATAATTGACTCTCCATTTTTGGCTTTAAACGGTGTTTTTTACTTTAATGAAAGAGTTAAGGAAGATAGAAAATTAGTAAGCGAAAAAATGATTGAGCATTTAAAAAATGGTGGTAATATTATGTATTTTATTGAAGGTACGTGGAATATAACTCCTAATTTGCCTATGCTTCCAAGTTATTGGGGCATAGTGGATATAGCTAAAAAGGGTAATGCAATAATTGTTCCAGTCGCGGCTGAACAATACGGGAAACTTTTTAAAGTTAATATTGGCAAAAACTTTGATATGAAAACATATGAAGATAAAGGCTTAGCTATTTCTGATTTAAGAGACTACTTAGCTACTTTAAAATATGAAATTTGGGAAACTGAACATATAACTAGAAGCCAAGTAGAAGAAGATGAGTGGCAAAGATATGTTGCCACAAGATTTAGAGAATGGCCATATTTTAATGAAGAATATATAAAAAGTCTGATATTTAAACCTAAAAATGTAGTAACGAAAGAAGATGTTTATGAAGATATTAGTAAACTACCTCTTAGTTTTGATGAAACAGATTGCCAAGAAGAAAGGGAGTTATTAGATAAAATGACACCTAGTGAATATGCTGCTAGATTATTAACAATTAAGCATGCTCGAAATATAGTAAGAACAAAATAAAATACTATCTGTTCTTTTCTTTTTGCCAACTTTATTGTATAATTATTTTAAGAATAAAAGAGGTGATTAAAGTGTCTAATGGAAATGGTTACTTAACAAGTGTAGCACTTATAATTGGTTTATTAATTGCCTTTATGTTTTCATTGAAAAATAAGGTATCAAATATCGAAACAAGAACATTTAAAAAAATGCTTATTATTAATATTTTGGAGGCTTTAACTACAACACTGATCGTTATAATTGCCACCACTATTAATTCTACCTTTATATTAGAAATATTAAATAGAATTGATGTAATATTAATTATTATGTGGTGTAGCTCAATGTATTATTATATTTATTCCATAACTAGTAAAAAAATTAATAATTATATTAAAAGTGCAATAAGATTATTTAATGTATCTTTAATTATTTTATCTTTAATCCTAAATGTTGAAATAATAGTAGAAGATGGAATTTTAAATTCGACTGGTACACTAACCTATTTAGGGCTATTTGGAGCAATAGTATATATAATATTAATGATTTTTACTTTAATATTTTTAAAAGATAAAAAAGAAAATATTGAAAAAGATAAATATATTCCACTTTATTTTTTAATAGGAATGCTTATATTAGTAGCAGTATTAAGAATAATAATACCAGAAATTAATTTTATATCAATTGTTATAAGTTTAGTTGATTTAATAATGATATTTACAGTTGAAAATCCGGATATAAAACTAGTAAAACAACTTAATTTATATATTAATCAAAATAAAAAATTGACTAGAGAACAAATAGATATTTTAACTAGTTTATCTCATGAAATTAGAACACCTCTTAATGCCATAGTTGGTTTTAGTGAATTAGCCGAAAGTGCTGAAACTTTAGAAGAAGCTAAAGAAAATGCCAAAGATATTGTAGATTCTGCAGATAAACTATTAAAATTAGTTAATAATATTGTGGATGTTAGTAAAATAAATACTGATGATATAAAAGTTGAAAATAAAGAATATGAAATAGCAAAATTAATCGATGATGTTATAAGCCCTTATGATTTTCGTATCAAAGAAAAAGGTTTAAATTTAGATATTAAAATAGATAATAATGTCCCTAAAATATTAATCGGAGATTCTATAAAAATTAAAAGAATTTTATTCAATTTAATTGATAATGCAATTAAATATACAGATAAGGGTTATATAAAAATAACAGTAAAAGGGAATATCAATAAATTTATATGTGATTTAAAAATAACAATAGAAGATAGTGGAAAAGGAATTAGTGAAGAATTAAAAAATAATTTATTTAAAAATTATGTTCGAGCTAAAGAAGACATTAATGGAAACATATCCGGTATGGGATTAGGTCTTTCTTTAACTAAAAGTCTTGTAGATCTATTAAAGGGCAGTATTAAAATTGAAAGTGAAGAAGGAAAGAGTACGAAAGTTATAATAAATTTAAAACAGAAAGTTGGTAGTAATTAATGAAAGTATTAATTGTAGATGATAGTGTTATTAATTTAAAAGTTGCCAGTAAAATATTAGAGCATGAAGGTTTTACTGTCGAAACATCAACAAATGGATATGACTCCATAGAAAAAGTTAAAAATAATAAATATGATATTATTTTTATGGATATAATGATGCCTGAAATGGATGGTAAAGAAACTTATGTCAAATTACAAGAATTGCCTAATTTTGATACACCAGTAGTAGTTCTTACCGCGGATACTGAGGAAACAAGAGACGACTATCTTAATAAATATAAATTTGCAGAATATTTAGCAAAGCCTATCAGAATAGAAGAGTTAAAAAAAATACTAAATAATATAAATATTAAATAGTATTTTTATTTTTTGTCACAATTGTTTAAATTCAATAAAACTAAATTTTATTCTTTTTTATTGTCTTTTTAACTTCTTTTACTATTTCTTCATCAGTTAATTCTAAAGCCATAGCAATTTTTGCAAAAGTATCTAATAAAGGAACATTTATATCATTTTCTATTCTAAAAATAGTTTTCCTATCTAAATTAGTTAAAGACTCTAACTTTTCTTGACTAATATTCTTTCTTAATCGGTATTCTTTTAACATAATAGCACCTCACTATAAAAATATTACCAAAAATGCCCCAATAAACCATTGACAAGTTTGCCACATTTATGATATTCTATATTTATACTATGAGACATATTTGTCTCAAAGGAGGCTAGTTATGGAAAAGAATAAAAGAGTAATAATAATAGTAAGTGTGTTAATAGGAGTAATAGGAATATCTTTAGCATATTTTGTAGGAAAAACAATATTCAAAGGAACAGGAGCCATGACCGAAGGAAAGACTGCAACATTAAATGGATCAACATTAGAAGTAAATGGTAATATAAACTTTAATGATGAAAATATATATCCAGGACATGAAACATTATCTAAGATAGAAGTAAAGCAACCGGTAATAATGAACTTATAGCGTATAACTTAATATGGAATGGAACAAATACTTTAAATACAGAATTAAGATATAAAGTATATAAAACAAAAGAAGAAAGAGAAGATATAACCCTAGAATGTAATAAGAAAAAGAAAGTAACAAATGGAATCCAATATTTAAATGAAGAATGTGAAACAAATATAAATGAATTAGAATTAATAAAAGAAGGAGTAATAGAACATAGTGAAATAGAAAGTACAATAGAATTAACAGATAATGAATATATAACATCAAGTCAAATAGGAGAGAAAGTATATTACTATATCATAATAGAATATCCAAATTTAACAGAAAAAGAAAAAGAAAATCAAAACGAAGATATAGGGGAAGGATTTAAAGGTAAAGTACATGCCAAGATAAGTGATAGTAAAGCAGATATCAATATATTATCAATATTTATAAAAGATGAAGAAACAGGAAAATA
>CANRBQ010000066.1 GCA_947628905.1 uncultured Bacilli bacterium | reverse complement strand
ACAGGTGTTATTGAACTTCCAGCTGGTGTTGAAATGGTTATGCCTGGCGATAATGTTGACATGACTGTTGAATTAATTGCTCCAGTTGCACTTGAAAATGGTACTCAATTCTCAATTCGTGAAGGTGGACGTACTGTTGGTGCTGGTGTAGTATCAGAAATTGTTGAATAATTAAAATTAGAACCTAGAGATAGGTTCTTTTTTAGATAGATAATAGTTTCTAACTTGTTTTTTTAAAATTTTTAACATATAATTGGTTTAGAAAGGAGTATAGGAATGAAAAAGTATGTAGCAGAATTTGTTGGAACTTTGGTGTTAGTTTTGGTTGCTTGTGGGGTTGCAGTAACAACTAATGCTAATATTATAGCAACAGCACTTGCTTTTGGACTTGTAATTGTGGCTATGGCATATTCAATTGGTAATATATCTGGATGTCATATTAATCCTGCAGTTAGTTTGAGTATGCTTTTAACTAAGAAAATGAGTTTAAAAGATTTTGCAGGTTATGTTATTGCTCAAGTAGCTGGTGCTATTGTAGGAGCATTATTACTTAAAATAATTTTAGATAGTAATGCTAATTTAGGTGCTAATTCATATGGAGTGTTAATGAGCGCTAAAACAGCGGGTATTGCATTTTTAGTAGAGACTATTTTAACATTTATATTTGTAACAACTATTCTTGGAGTTACAAGTAAAAAAGAAAATAGTGCAGTTTCTGGAATTGTAATTGGACTTACTTTAACTTTAGTACATTTCTTTGGTATTCCATTTACAGGTACAAGTGTTAATCCTGCTAGAAGTTTAGGACCTGCTTTAATTCAAAGTGGTAATGCTTTAAGTCAAGTTTGGGTATTTATTTTAGCGCCTTTAGTAGGAGCAGTATTAGCAAGTTTGTTTTATAAATATGTACTTGATAAAGAATAAGTATTAGACTGTTAAGATGTTTCTTGACAGTTTTTTTTGTTAATTTTGGTGGTTTAATATTCTTAGTTTACATTTTATATTTTGCGTGGTATACTTTTATATAGTAGGTGATAATATGCGAAAGAAACGTAGAAAATTTAAAAAATTTTTAGTAATGGTAGTATTACTTTTAATAATAGGTGGTTTGGTATATGGAGGTATTACAATATTTAGTAATAAAGATGAAGTAATTAATAATACAAGTACTCAAAAAAGTAAAAAAAGTAAAGGTAAAGATCCGATTGTTCCAGAAGTACAAATAGTAGATGTAAATAGTAAATCAAGACCATTTGCTGTTATGATTAATAATATTGGAGCTGCGAGACCATATCATACTGGATTACAAGATGCTTATTTAGTATATGAGATTGTAGTTGAGGGTGGTATTACTAGATATTTAGCTTTGTATAAAGATAATTATCCTGAAGTTGTAGGTAGTGTTAGAAGTGCTAGACATTATTATTTAGATTATGTATTAGAAAATGATGCATTTTATGTACATTGGGGTTGGAGTCCTCAAGCTCAGAGTGATATTAAAACTTTGGGAGTAGATAATTTAAATGGTCTTAGTATTGGAACACCATATTTCTTTAGAAAAAATTTAAATGTTAGTAGTGAACATACTGGTTTTACTAATTTAGCTGAAATGAAAAAGTATGTAGAAAGTAAGAATTATGATTTAGAAACTGATAGAGGTTTATTATTAGATTATAGTGCTACAAGTGTAGATTTAGGAGATAATGCAGTAGAAGCAACAAATATTAATTTAAAGTATTCTCAATATTTTGTTACAAATTATGTATATGATAGTAGTGCTAATGTTTATAAGCAATTTGTTAATGATAAAGAACATACAGATTATGAATCTGGTAAACAATATACAGTTAAAAATATAATTACTTATCAAGTTGGTAATAAAACTATTTCAGGAGATGAAAAAGGAAGACAAGATTTAGATAATATTGGTTCCGGAGATGGATATTATATTACGGCAGGAAAAGCTATTCCAATTAAGTGGGAGAAGAAGACAAGAAAGAGTAAAACAGTATATACTAATAAAGAAACAGGAGAGAAAATAAAAGTTAATGATGGTAATACTTGGATTCATATAGTTCCTAGTGCTGGTAATATAGACATATCTTAATTATTAAATCATAAAATTAAATAGGAGGGTAAGCTTTGGAAACATTAATTGATTTTTTACTTAATAATTATATTTGGGTTTTAATTGGGATTTTAATTATTATATTTGCTTTAATAGGTTATTTAGTGGATAATGATAGTTCTAAAGTAAAGAAGAATAAAAATGAAGTAAAACCAATTGTAAAAGTTGATGATGAAGAAAAATTTGAAGTTCATCCCTCGATGGAAGTTTATACTAATGAAGATTTTGATGAACCTTTAATAAAATAAACCATTTAATATGGTTTTTTTAGATGAGATAAAAACTATCTATGTAGCCTTTAAGATAATCAAGAATATTAATTATTTTATCATACCATTTTTCAATTAATGTATAAAAGTTAAGATTAAGTGTAAAGTATTTTAAATCATAAAAGAAGTCTATGTATGTTTCTAACCAATCTATAAAGGGTAGTAAATCATTTTCATTTATGTCTTGATATTCATTATAAAATGGGATGTTTATTAAAGTTGTAATACTTATTTTAAATAAAGATGAATCATATATTAATCTTTTATTTTTGTCAATTAAAACTGTTAAGGCTTTTGTATATAAAAAGGTATTTTGGGGGTTTGTTTGACATTTAGTTTGAAAAGCATGACAAATGTCTAGTAAATTTGCTGTATAGGGAATGGATAGTGTTTTATAAAAGTTCATATTGGTCTCCTTTATAATGTCTTTATTATAATGCTTTTTTTTGAATTGTAAAGTAAAATTTTATTTACATTTAAGATTTATTTAGTTATAATTATATTGGAGGTAATTTAATATGGAATTAAAAGGATCAAAAACTGAAGCTAATTTAATGGCGGCTTTTGCAGGAGAATCACAAGCAAGAAATAAATATACTTATTATGCTTCTCAAGCTAAGAAAGATGGTTATGAACAAATTGCGGCGATTTTTGAAGAAACTGCAAATAATGAAAAAGAACATGCAAAAATGTGGTTTAAAGAATTACATGGAGGTAAAGTTCCAGATACACTTACAAATTTAAAAGATGCTGCAGCTGGAGAAAATTATGAATGGACTGAAATGTATAAAGAATTTGCAGAAGTTGCTAAAGAAGAAGGCTTTGATAGAATAGCTAATTTATTTTTAGAAGTAGCTAAAATTGAAAAACATCATGAAGAAAGATATATGAAATTGGTTGGTAATATCAATGATGATTTAGTATTTAAAAAAGGCGAAGAAGTCGTTTGGATTTGTCGTAATTGTGGATATGTTTTTGTGGGAAATGAAGCTCCAAAAGTTTGTCCTGTATGTAGTCATCCTCAAAGTTTTATGGAACTTAAAAAAGAAAATTATTAATTATAAACTAAGGGTTAATTTAATAGATTAGTTGTTTATTAGTCTACACGTGAATTTAACGGCGGCAGTGCTATTGTGTTCTATGTGAATTCGACTGGCAACCTCAACAACACAGGCGTGAACGGCACGAATGGTGTGCGCCAATATCCTTTTTAAAACTCATATATTTGATTAAGGTTTAATATAGTAGAATTAGGATACAAGATTAATCCTTAAGGAAACTTTAAAAAAATAATGCTGATATTTTATATCTTGAATATAGAATTAAAACAGCATTTTTTTTATTTTAAATATTTAGGAGAGTCTGTTCTTCCTAAAAGATAATCGGCAGAAATATGATAAGTTTTACATATAGCGTATAAAAAAGGGGTTGCTATTAGATTTCTTCCTTTTTCATAAAAAGCAATATTAGAGAAAGTAGTGTTTAATTCAGAAGCTAGCTTTACTTGAGTTAATTTTTGTTCTTTTCTAAATTCTTTTAATCTATTACCTGCTTCTTTAATGTTTATCTCTTTGCTTGTATTAAGATAATTTTTAGTTTTTGTAAAGTCAAATAAATAGTCTATTGATATATTAAAGTAGTTGCATAAGGCATTTAAATGTTTAACGGGAAATATTGTTTTTTGAGATTCATAATCATTATATGCACTGCGACTTATGTTTAGATGATTGGCTACTTCTTTTTGAGTTACTTCTTTTTCATCTCTAAGATTTTTTAATATATATTTATAGTTCACGTAAATCACCAGCTTTATTTTCTCATTAATTTTTTAATATTTCATATTTTGACGTATATCGTGTTATTTTTCTTGACTTTTGACATTTCCTAGACTATAATTTTAGTATAAGTTAGAAATTTCTAATATAATTGAGTAATCAATTAGAAAGAAGAGAAAGGTATGAGGATAGAGAAGTTAAGTAAAGGAAGAAAGAAAGTAATATTAACAATAACAATATTAGTATTGTTAGTAGGAATAATATATATAACAAATAGTAGAGCTAAATATCGTGTAACAAGTAATATACAAATAGTTAAAGGGAAGGTAAGTTATAGTTTAGCAGATTTAAATGTATTAGCATTACAAGTACAAGAATCAGAAAATAGTGAAACATACACTCCAACAGATGAAGTACCAACTGGATATTATGAAGTAAACAAAGATAGAAGTTACTGTACAATTCCAGGAGATAATATAGAACATAAAGATATACCAATGGAATATAAAGATGGAAAAGTAAGTATAAGTATAACTAAAAAAGGTACTAAATGTTATGTATTTTTAGATATTAAAATAGAACCAAAAGATAAAATACTTGCAAATAGTCCAGTTCAAGGAGTATTAGCATCTGCTATAGATAAATATGCGTGTGATAATAATACAAATAATTCAGGACATACTAGTGGAAATTGTACGTCACAGGATAAGGGAATATATGAAACAGTTGATGATTATGGAAAGAGTTATGTATTTCGTGGAACAGTAGATAATAACTGGGTACATTTTGCAGATATGTATTGGAGAATCATCAGAATAAATGGCAATGGAACAATAAGAATGATATATGCTGGAACAACAAAACCAAGTGAAGGAAAATGGGGTAATACAGGAGATAATGCCGCGATAAAGACTAGTACAGGAGCAACAACAAGCACATTTAATGATTTCTATAATGATAATAAATATGTAGGATATATGTTTGGAACGCAAGAGACAGGTAGTCCTAGTAGCGAAACTACACCATCACCTAGTTATGAAAAAGCTCATGAGAATAATTATGATAGTACAATAAAAGAAGAAATAGATAAGTGGTATGATGGAAGTTCCGGAATACAAGCACAATATAGAGATAAAATAGATGTAGAAACAGGCTTTTGTAGTGATAGGCAATTATCACCAGAAAAACATGACAGTTATCTTGGTGCAAAAGATACAGGAGCTGGCTATAATAAGACTCAAACAGCATATGCACCATATCATAGGACACATAATAGTAGTACAATTTGGGGTTCACCACAAAAACCAACATTAAAGTGTGGATATGATGTAGATGCAGGTACTACAAATAAGGATGCTCAAAAAAGGGATTTATTCACAGGACCTGGAGCTCAAGGAACAACAGATAGTGACGGAAATGAAATAAGTGGAAATAATAAGTTAAAAACTCCAGTAGGCTTAATAACCATGGATGAAGTAATTATGGCAGGAGGCTTAGCAGGCCAAAATAATTATGGCTATTGGTTATATACAGGTCAATATTATTGGACCATGTCTCCGTTTCTCTTTAGCAGCGGTTTTGCTTACGTGTTCTGTGTGAATTCGAATGGCACCCTCACCAGCCACTACGTGAATAACGCGCATGGTGTGCGCCCAGTAATAAACATTAAAGCTGATGTAACAATATCAGGAAGTGGAATAACTGATGATCCATATATAATAGAAGGAGCTGAATAATTATGAAAAAGAAATTATTAATAATAATTGTAATATTTGTATT
>CANRBQ010000065.1 GCA_947628905.1 uncultured Bacilli bacterium | reverse complement strand
TAAAAGGTTATTAGGTTTAATGGCTATATCTGGATTTGCTTTCGGATTTGCGGGTAATGTTAAGGCTGAAACTGATAGCGCTTCAAGTATTAGTTCTTGCGCAGCAAGTGATACTGTATATGTAGCTTATGATGATGGTTCATATGGTTGCTATCAAACATTTAGTAATGCTTTAGCATCATCTAAATTTAAAGAAGGGGAAACAATTACATTATTAAAAAATTCAACAATAAGTAATGCGTATACTCCAGCAAAAAGTTTTACTTTTGACTTAAATGGTAAAGAATTAAATTTTAGTGCTGCAGGATCAAAAATAGTAATCGGTGATGGTATCAATTTTGGTATCAAAAATGGTAAAATTACTGTTGTTGCTGGTGTAACTGGTAGTATATTCGAAGTAACTGGAACATCTAAAGATACATCATTAACTATTGCTAAAGATGTAATAGTTGATACAACTACTGAAACAACAGATGCGGAAGCTATTAAAGTTACTGCTGCTACTGCAAAAACTACACTTAATATAGAAGGAACTTGGAAAGTAGAAAAAGATTTAATCAATGTTACTGCTAGTACTGCTGATGAATTAACAGTTAATTTAAATGCTACAGTTAATTCAAAAGTTGGTGTTCTTAAAACTGCTACTAAAGGTATGACAGTAAACATTACAGATGGAAATTATACTGCAGATACTGGAAATGCTATTGAAGCATCTAAAGGTACTGTAAAAATTACTAAAGGTAATGTTCTTGCCAAAGCAGGAAATGCTATGTTAATCGGTGATGGAGCATCTACAAGTGGTACAAAAGGTGAAGATCTTAATATAGAAATCACAGGTGGAACATTCACTTCTAAAACTACAAATGCTATTTTATTCAAAAGAGCCTACAATGGTACTTATGCAATTAAAGGTGGAGTATTTACAAGTGAAGGAAAAGACAGCGATGATAAAATATTACCAGCTGTAGCTGTTGATGATTGGGATTTCTTAGATAAACAAGAAGGAATCATCACAGGTGGAACATTTACAAACGGTGTTGTTGGAAGTGTTCAAATTGGTGGAAATGAACATCAAAGTGCTAAAAATGCAACTGCAATTTTAACAAAAGGTTCAACAATCACTGAAGGAGAAGGAAGTGTAACAGTAGGAACTACTGGAACAACTACTACTCCTGGAGATCAAACTCAAACTCCTGGAGATGATACACCAGATAAAAACGTTCAAACTTACGATGGTATCTTAAGTTATGTAACTCTAGCAATCTCAAGTCTTGGTGCTTTAGGATTTGCTACTAAGAAAGTATTATTTTAGATAATATAGATTAAACCAATAACCAAATTAAGTCAGGATTTTCCTGACTTTTTCCTTGTTATAAAATAAGTTTTTTTAAAATATTGTTAGTAACTTAAAAAACATTTAAAATAAATGTTAATAACTAAAAAATAAGGTTAATTTTTAAACAAAAACATATAATTTTAGCAGGTGATTATATGTTTATTGCTCATCGTGGAGTTGTAAATAAGATTCAAAAGGAAAATACCATACCTGCTTTTTTAAATGCCATAAATAATAACAAATACTGTGGTTTTGAATTAGATGTATATACAACCAAAGATAAAGAATTTATAGTTCACCATAATCCTGTAATAAATGGTAAATTTATATGGAAGTATAATTATAAAGAATTAAAAGAAAAAGGTCTAGTAAAACTAGAAGAAGTACTAAAACTTAAGACCGATAAAATTATTTTAATTGAAATAAAAGATATTAATATTGATGTTATAAAATTTAGTAAATTATTAAATAAATATAAAGATAAAAAGATATATGTTATGAGTTTTTTTAACTCTGTAATAGCCAAATTTTCTAATATTAAATTTAAAGTAGGTGTATTAAATTATATATTAAATAGTACCAACGATTATAAATATGATTTTATAGGACTTTTATATGATGTAACAACACCATTAATGATAAGTTATTTTCAAGATAAAAAAATTGAAATATTTTTATATGCTTTAAATAAAAAAGATAAGTTTATATACTCAGATGTTTATTATATAGTTGATGATAAACTTATTTCTTAATTAAATATTTAAAAGGAAAAATAATAATAATTGCTAAAAATAAAGATAAATAGGGGAGTATATAATATACTTTTAATTCATTTACATAATTAAATACAAATATTTTATTAATAAAATAAACAGTCACAACAAGTATTAAAACAGTAACTAATTTATTATTTTTAGTAGGAATAGTTTCTTTAATTGAATATATAGCCATAACCGCTGTTATAAATAGATCAAAAATCCAAATATTAGAAAATATATTTTCTACTTTTTCAATAAATTTAAAAGCTTGTAATTGTTTTAAAACCATATATTCAGGGAATCTAAAAATACTAGTTAAAGCCTGACCTAAAACACCATTTATAGCTATTGTACATAAAACAATTGAAATAGCCGCTAAAATATAAATTTTCATATTATATTTAGTATCATCATGAAAATGTAAAGTAAGAATATTAGGAAAAGCACTAATCCCAGCAAAAGATAAAGCAGTTTTAAAAAAACTTGAAGGAGTATTAGTTAAAATAGGCAAAAAATTAGTAATCTCAAAAAAACCACCTAAACCAAGAAAAACAATAATACTAAAAATAATACTTATAGGCATTAGAATACTAGCAACTCTGCTAATTATTTTAAGTGACTTAAAAGCTAAATAAAAGCCTATTATTAAAAAGGGAATTATTACATATAAAACTGGACTATTAATAAGCAAAAAACTTATTACAAATACACAATAAAGTATTAAAGTATATATTAATAATATATAACTAGCTAAAAACATTAAAATTTGAGCAATTTTACCTATTAATTTATGATTTTTATATAAAGATTTTAAAGATTTTTCTTTCTTATTACTAATAATATCATTATAAAAATAAGTAATAATTAAACCAATTAAAATGCCTAAACTAGCCCCAAAATAAGCATCTTTTCCACTTTGATGTAATATTAATGAAATACCAAATCCTAAAAATAAACTTCTAGTTAAAAAGTAAACAATACTTGCATTAGTTTTCATTCTTCACCTCAAATATTAATCCTTTCTTATTTATTTTTAAATTGAGATCATAAACAAAATCTTCTTTAGTCCATAATAAATAATTTTTTTGTCTATATTTATTATAATAGATTTTACCTATACTAAGAGCATTAGATTGAACACTTTTAAGACTATCTATTATTTTATCCATATCTTTAGCAATAATATTACTAAAATCTTTTTCTAAAGTTGTATAAGTATCTAATTTTCTAAAATTATAACCACAAGCATCAGCATTAATTCTTCCATTTAAAATACCTGTTATTTTAATTTTATTATCTAAAGCTTTAATTTTAATTTTAGAATCATAAATACTTAATACTGTATCTTTATCATCACCACAAGATTTCGTAAATAAAACTGTATTTGGATTAAAATTATTAATTAAATTAAATGTTGCCGCATCATTATTTTTAAAATCATAAACTAATTTAAAGTCTTTAAATACTCCTAATCCATCTAAAACAATTTCTTTATCTTTAATTGTAAATATTGGTGCTATACCATCTTCTCCCTGTGTTAAAACTTTATTTAAAAATTTAGTAAAAGGAGTATAATAACCTGAACTTGAAGAATGATTACTATGCTCTAAAAGATCTACCATAAATGAACTAGCAATAGGTTTTTCTTTACTAGTAGTATTAAGTATTTCTTGAGCTTTTTTATCTTTAGAAATAACTAAATACACTTCATTTCTAAATTTAGAACTTCTAATAATATATTCTGAAACATCTTCTAAATGTTCTTTAGCAACTTTATCACTAATAATAACAACTTCTATATGATCATAATAGGGTACTTTATCCATATTATTTCCATTATTCATAAATGCCTCTGTTACTGTGTTACCTTTTGCACTAACTGTATAAGTGGAAGTAGCACCAGATTGTTCTCCTGATTTTTTAGTACTTAGTATTTCAAAAGTAACTGTATACATATTATCTTCATAATCTACACCAATCCCAGCAATTAAAGCTAAATCATTTAGTTCATTATAATCATAACAACCCCCTAAAATAAAAGGTAAAATTAAAATAAATAATATTTTTTTCATCAGTTTTCTCCTTGTTTTATTATGTTTTTACTGGCAAGCAATTTACTTCTTTTTTTATCTTTTTTAGTAGGTTGTTTAAGAATAGTTTTAAAAAGATAACTTTTATCAAAAGGCATAATAGGATAAAAATATGGTTTACCAAATGATTTAACATCAGTAATTTTAATAAGAAAAAAGAATAAACCAAATACCAACCCTAAAATTCCATAAAAAGATGCTAAAATTATAAAAATAAATCGCATAAATCTAAGAGCACTAGAAACTTCTGCTTCTGTAAAAATTAAACTAGCCATAAAAGTTAAAGCAATAACTATAATCATAATTGGTGATACTATTCCTGCTGAAACTGCTGCATCTCCTAAAACTAAAGCTCCCAAAATAGATATTGCACTACCATAAGAATTAGGAAATCTAAGATCACTTTCTCTTAACATTTCACATACAAATAACATAATCACAGCTTCAATAATAGCCGGGAAGGGAACACCATCTCTTTGAATTGCAAAACTAACCAATAAAGGGGTAGGAATAGTTTCTTGATTATAATTAACTAAAGCAATGTATATCGCCGGTACTGTCATAGATAGAAAAAAACAAGCTAATCTTACAATTTTTAAAAAATTAATATTATTACTTTTATTATAATAATCTACTCCTGGATTAATAAAATCTGCAAAAAAAGCTGGTAAAATAATAACAAAAGGGGAAGTATCTACTAATAAAGCAATCTTACCTTCTAATAAAGCTCTAGCAACATTATCAGGTCTTTCTGTTAAAATATAAGTTGGAAAATGTATTTTATCTTCTCTATTTATTAATTGTCCTAAAGTAGAAGAATCAAATATTCCATCAATATCTATTTTATTTATTCTATCTCTAATATTATTAACCATTTCATCTGGAACAATATCATCTAAATATAATAATCCCACTTTAGTATTAGTTTTTCTCCCTACATAAAACTCTTCCGTTTTAAGCATATTACTCTTAATTCTTCTTTTAATTAATCCTAAATTTATTTGATAGTTTTCATTAAAAGCATCTTTAGGTCCATTTATCGCTGGTTCTGAATCAGGAGTAGGAATACTTCTATTTATATCCCCCTTAACTTCTATAGCTAAAGCTGTTTCATTTCTTATAACAACAGCAAAACCATTATTTATATAAAACTCTATTTCATCATAATTATTAATAGTTTTTGTATTAGGTCCTGGAAGCACACTATCAATATTAATTATTTTATTTTTAATATTCCTACTTATATTAGTTAAATTTTTTAAAATATAATCATTAACTCTATCACTAGAACAAATAGTCTCTAAATAAACTACATAAACTTTATCAAATAAAGATAATTTAACTTTTTTAATTACTAAATCAGGAACATTTTTAAATTCATCTTGTATTCTTTTAATAAGTTTATTATTCATAGACTTTCACCTAAATTTATTATTGGTAAAAAGAGCCAATTTATACCTAAAGGGTATAAAAAAACTTATAAGGAGCAAGATAATTATTGACTAAATAGTCATTTTAGTGTTATACTTTAGTAGTAAATGTTTTTGGAGTAGTACTCAAGAGGCTGAAGAGGGGTCCCTGCTAAGGATCTAGGTCGGCGAATGCTGGCGCGGAGGTTCAAATCCTCTCTACTCCGCCATTTAGAATTTTAGTCCTCACAAGGACTTTTTTCATGCTTAAATTTTTAAAAAGCAGGGTAGAGGAAAGAAAAGGAACATTTTTATCTTGTATCCTTTATCTATTCTTTTATCTTATTAGTACCTTTCCTTAATAATTCCTATCCTTATCGTTATCTCTTCTTATTCTTATTATTTAAGTCCT
>CANRBQ010000064.1 GCA_947628905.1 uncultured Bacilli bacterium | reverse complement strand
AAGATAATAAAGAATACTTAAAGCAAAGAGTATTCTTTTTTTAAAGTTAATTTTTAAAAACTGTCCATAGGTAAGAAGTCTCTTGACAAAGTATTAATTAGAAAACAAATTAAAATACAAAACACTTGCTCATATTGCTCTAAATTTTTATGTATGGGCAGGAAAATATATGCAGGGCTCTCTCCTTGCATTTTTTGCTGAAAAAATATTGAAAGTATATTTCTTTTTGGTATAATTAGAATAGTGGTGAAGATATGAAGCGAGGGTTTGCATTATTAGAAACTATTATTGTAATTACTTTTTTGTCTGTTTCATTACTTCTTTTATATGGAACTTTTTCTAATATGATTAATAATAGTAAAAAGAATATTTTATATGATGATGTTAGTAATATATATAAAGCTTATTATTTAAAAGAATATTTAAGTTTAAATAATGAGTTAGAAGGTTCTTCTAGTATTAGAGAGCTTTCTTGTGATGATTTTAGTTTAAATGGTTGTGTGGTATTATTTAAAGAGTTTAATATTAATAAATTATATATTACTTTATATGATTTGAAAGATTATGATAAGAGTTCTTATTCTAGTTATTTTAATAATTATATAGATAGTTTATCTAATAAAGGTGATTATGAATATCGTTTTATTGTGGAATTTAAAGATGATTCTTATGCGTCTTTAGGGTTAAATGGTGAAGATAATGAATAAAAGAGGAGTTACAATATTAGAGTTATTAATAAGTATATCTTTAATATCTATTATAATAATATTATTACTTAAGTTAATATTTTCTTTAGATAATATTAATAATTCTAAAGATTATGCTAGTCAAGATGAAATTGAAAGAACTACAATTATTAAAAATATTGAAAGTGATTTTTTAGAGTTTAATTTAACGGGTTTAAATATTAGAGAAAATGATGATAATTTAATTATTAGTTTTAGTTATGGTAAAGATTTAATAGTTAAAGAAAATAGTTTAGTTTATAATGATGAAGAATATGTTCTTAATAGTAAAAATGCTAAGTATGATCTATGTATAGATTATAGTTATAAAGTATTAGATAGTGATTATTATTTAATAAATATTAATATTCCTGTTTTAATTCAAGAAAATAATAATACTACTCATGATGATATAACTCTTACATATGTTGGTTTAATTACTGATAATATAGATTATATAGATAATTTTAGTTGTTCTAAATAATAATTATTAAAATAACACTAATTATAGTTTGCATGATTCTACCTTTTAGAAAATAAATATATTTAATATTTGTATCTTCTAATATACCTTTTATTTGGGTATTGATGCTTAAACCACCAAAAGAAATAATAGATATAGCAATTAATTCTTTAATTTTTAAAGTAGTATCTAAAGTAGTTAAAAGATTTAGACCACGAGTGATTTCAAAGAAACCAGCGGTAAGAACTTTTAAATGGTTATTTAAGGGTAAGATATTAATAGTTATATGAGTTAAAATCATATAAAAAATAATAGTTCCTAATATCATTAAGAGAGTCGACATGCTTTTTTTAATACTTTTAGTTAAAGAGATATTTGTTTTTGTTGTTGCTAATTTTTGTTCACTAATTTTGGGAGCATTATTTCGCATTATAAAGGCAATAACTATATTACTTAAATAGTGAATTATAATTATTTTTAGAACTATATTTGTATTAAATATGGAAGATAACATTAAAGTTAAAAATAAAGGATTAGAAAAATAAGTGAAATAAAGATAATGGTTGGCTTCATTTACTGTAATCTTTTTTTCTTTAACTAGAGTTTCTAATATATAAGCTTGACTTGGAGTACCACTTATAAGACTCATTATAAGAACATAAGAGGCAATAGCACTAGTTTTAAATAATTTTTGAAAGATATTATTAAATATTTTATAAAAGTAGTAGGGAATATTTAAAGAAATAAGTAAATCATTGATAATAAACATTGGAAATAAAGATGTAAATACTTTAGTAAAGAAAAGGTTTGTTCCTTCAATTATTAATTTACTTATTTCTTGATTATTTTTAAATATAAAGTAAATAGATATAAATAAAATTAAAGTAAAAGTAAAGTTAGTTATTTTTTCTTTCATAATTACCTCAATTTCGTGGTATAATTTAATAGGTGATATAAATGTTTAATAAAATATATGAAAAAACAAAAGATTTTATTAAAGAAAATTATAAGAGTTTAATAGTATTAGTATGTGTATTCTTATTATTTATGGTAGAACTTCCTTATTCGATTTATACTCCAGGTGGGGCAGTTAATTTAAATGATAGAATAAAAGTTTTAGATGGAGAAGAAGTAGAAGGTTCTTTTAATATGGCTTATGTTTCTATGGTAAGAGGCTCTATTCCTTTTTTGTTATTGTCTAAAGTTATTCCAGATTGGGATATAGTTAAAAGTGAAGATCTTACTATTGAGGGAGAAGATATGAATGAGATGGTGGCAAGAGAAAAGTTATATTTAGAAGAATCTAGAGATGCCGCGGTTATTAATGCTTATAAAAAGGCTAATAAAGAAATAAAAATTAAAGAGGTAATTAATAATGTTAGTTATATTAGTGAAGAAGCTGATACTAATATTCAGGTAGGAGATAATATATTAAGTATTAATGATATAGAAGTAAGTTCTTTAAATGATTTGAAAGATTATGTTACTAAATTAGATAAAGATATTAAAGTTAAATTAAAAGTTAAAAGAGATGGAAAAGAAAAAGAAGCTTATGCGGTTACTTATAAGACAGATGATGGAATTAAAATAGGAGTTAGTTTTATTACTACTTATGAATATCAAGTTAATCCAGAGATAAAAATAGAAAGTAAAGCTAGTGAAATGGGTAGCAGTGGGGGATTAATGATGAGTCTTACAATTTATAATCAATTAATTAAAGAAGATATTACTCATGGGAAAAAGATTGTAGGGACAGGTACTATTGATGTAGATGGAAATGTAGGAGAAATTGGAGGAGTTAAATATAAATTAATCGGGGCAGTAAGAAAGAAAGCAGATATATTTATTTGTCCTGAAGAAAATTATCAAGAAGCTGTAGAAATTGCTAAAGAAAGAGATTTTAAAATAAAGATTATTAAAGGTAAAACTTTTGATGAAGTTTTAAATAAATTAAAAGATATCTAAAACAGATATTTTTTATTGATTATTATATTTTCTTTTGATAGAATAGTAATGTTTTTTGAGGGGGATCTTATGGAAACAGAATTATATAATGAAATTATGAATGCTTATTATGCTCATAAGTATAAAGATGTTATTAGTCTTGTTTTAAAGTTAAAAGAAATAAAAGGCTATTTAACTATGAAAATTAATTTAGTAATGGAAGTTTCATATTTAAAATTAAATATGAGAGATGAAGCTTTAGAATATAGTAAAAAGTTTGATAAAATGGGGAATAGAATAGATTTTAAATTAACAAGAGCAATTCATTATTATAAGCATTATCTTTTTTTAGAGGCCAAAAATGTTTTATTAGATTGTGTTAATTTAGGAACTGATAATCATCTTGTTTATTCATATTTAGGAAAAGTTTATTTTAGATTAGGAGATTTAGATAGCGCGGTTATTTATTTTAGAAAAGCTTTAGATTTAGGACCTGACTTAATTACTTTAAATGTTATTAAAAATACTATGAATAGAATTGAAGATATTAAAAATAAGAAAAAATATGTGAAAATGAATTATGAATATTTTAAAGAAATAGGGAAAAATTTAACTACAGGTTTAATTGTTTATGTTAAAGATTGGGCAAGTGTTAAAACAAATGTGCCATATTTAATTTATAAAGTAAATGATGATAAGGTATATGCTTTTTCTTTAACTTCAATAGTTATTCCAGAAACTTATCATTTAGTACCTGAAAAAAATTTAGGAGGGTTAGATAGTTATTTAACGGGAAATATAGTTTGTTTTAAGCAAGAAGAAATAGATAATGTTGTATCGGAAGTATATACAGGAGAATTATTTTATATGTTTAAAATGCTGGCTTATTATTATTCTTTTAAACCTAATGATAGATTAAATAAATATCAAAAAGAATTTTTAAATGATATTAAAGATAATTTAATGGTTAATGATATAGCTATTCTTTCTTATAAAGGAACTCTTTATCAATATTTTCTTTTTATAGGATATGATCAATATAATAATTATAAAGGATTTAAGGTTAAGGTAATAGATGGAAAGTTTAATATAGTATCAGAGGAGATTATTGTTTCTAAAGAGGCAATTGTTTGTAGTGTAGTTAAATTATCTAATGATGTAAAAAAAGAATTATTAGATAAGATAAATAATAATTCTTTAGTAAGATTAAGAAAATAGTTTATTTTTTATATAAAGATAAAATATAAGCTTTTTCTTGGGGATTTTCTTTAATATTATTAGCAATAAAATTATTTATAGATTCATTTATGGTTAAATTGGGATTAAAAAACATTTTTAAAATATCTAAATTATATTTTATATGTTGTTCATAATGGATTTTCATAATAAATTGAATTATTTGATAGTGTTGGTAATAATCAGTAATATGCGAAAATAATAGGGAATTTATTAAGATATTTATTTTATTATAATTTCTTTTTAAAATAATTTTTTCTTTTTCTTTTAAAGATAAGTTATCTGTTTTTAGATTAAATGTTATTTCATTTAGATTATTTATTAAATAATTACCTGGATCAATTAAATATAATTTACCATTATAAATAGTATTGGAAGGGTTAATATCTCTTAAAATAATGTTTTTATTACTTAATAAGTCTATATCTTGTTTTATTATTTCTAATTCTTTATATAAGTCTTTAGTTTTAGAGGTTAAGATATCTTTGGGGTTAGAGATAAAAGGCATTTCATAACCAATTAACTTTCCTTGATAATCTTTTAAAATACCTGTTGGAAGTAAAATTCTTTTAGAATGAATATTTTTTAAGATAATTAATTCTTCTTTAGATAAATGAGATAAATTATAGTTTGGTTTATATATTTTAAGAGCTTTATCATAGTATTTATATACTATAAATTCAGTTCCTTTATTAGAAATAAATTTTATTTTAGAATTATCTAAAGGAATATTTTCTTCATTAAATATAAATTTTTGGTTCTCTTTCATGTAAAACTCCTTTTAAATTTTTAATATATTATACTTTGTTTTAGAATAATTGCAAGTATTTTTAATACTAGTAAAGGGATAGTGTATGTGCTATAATAAGGAAAATTGGAGGTTATGTATGAAAAGAATTATTTTAATAGTTGGGATATTGATATTTTTTACAGGGGGAGTTTTAACTTTTTTAGTAATAGTAAATAATACTAAAGATGATAAATATGCAAGCTTTGTGCATGATGATTTAAAAAATAAAAAAGCGATATTTTATGTTAATCCTAAAGGAGATTATCATGAGGAATACGCTTTAGCGGATATTACTCCCAAAGATTATTTATCACTTAAGATGGGATTTTATTATAGAGTTGGGAAAGATGATTATATTTTATTAAAAGAAATTGATACTAGAGATAGTTTAAATGATTTAGGATTTTTTTTGGATGATAAATATTATAGTGCTTCTTTTGTAGTACAATTAAATAAAGAAAAAAGTGAATTTAAAGATTTAATTTTTAATTATAATGATCAAAAGCTTTTTCCAACGCATATACAAAAAATAGATAATAAATCAGTATTGGTTGGTAGTTATATTTTTTCTGATGGACATAATATTAGCAAAAGCTTTATATGTTCTTTAGAAAATTATAAATGTGAAATAAAAGATGATAATTAATAATTTTTTTAGTACTGGCTTCATTTTCAAAGGTCGTAAATTCGACACCTTTGAAATTTTTATTATTTAATTTTTTCTACAATCCTAAATAAGCAATAACATCTTTATTACCTATTTTCATTACATTAATCTCTATTACTTTATTCATTCAAAATCTCTATTTATATTTAACATAAATTTTGACATTTTAAAACTCGAACTTTTTATTGATTTAATTAGTTCGAGTTTCATATCAATCTGGTGCGCGTGAAGGGACTTGAACCCCCATGGAATTATCCGCTAGATCCTAAGTCTAGTGCGTCTACCAATTCCGCCACACGCGCAAGTGGTGGACCTCGTAGGACTCGAACCTACGACCGCCCGGTTATGAGCCGGATGCTCTAA
>CANRBQ010000063.1 GCA_947628905.1 uncultured Bacilli bacterium | reverse complement strand
TACCTTAAACTCTTGTATTTACTTACCAAAATAGTCATTTCTTCTATTTTTGGATTTAACCGATACCTCCATGTCCCGAATCTAGCACTATTAATTTGCCACTTAAGGGGAGGAGAGCTTTAACTTCAATATTAATAAATAGGGCACTTATAACTAAAATAATGGTAATTAATATTTTATATTTTATTTTCATGATAATATATATGTGTATTTTTATAAATAATTACGTATAAAAAAAGATTTAATAATAGAATTAAAAAATCTTTAAATAAATTATTTAGTTATTTCTTTAGCTTTCTTTTTATTTTCAGTAGTGTAGCCAATTAGAATATTTTTATTTTTTTTGGAAATATTAGTAAGTATTTCTGAAATTATTTTTTCATTTTTAGTGTTCATTCCAGGAATTTGGGCAATATCAATAGTTTTGCCATTTTTATTTAAAACACTTATGGTTCTTATAATAGTAAAGCCTTTTTGTTTTATTTTGTTTTCATATATCCAAATAATATCTTTATAATTATATATTTTAAGGCCATCTATAAAAGTGATAAGATGATTTTTGGATAAGATTAAGTGACACTTTTTATAATAAATTGCTTCATATTCATTGAGTTCTTTTTCAATTTTTTTAAGTTCATTATCTTCAATCTCATTTAATATTTTTTGACTTTTAAATCTAATTATAAATGATATTATAAGAGATATAATACTAAATATTATTAGAGTAATACTTATGGTTATTAACCAGTTATATGAATTATTAATACTAGTAATATCTAAATATACACCGCCAAAATAATTATTAAAGTCATCTTTATCGATTTGATCTTCTTCATCTAATCCTTCATTATAAGTTTCTAGGGCAAGATCTCTTACATCTTCAGGGGTATATGTTGTTTTTCCATAGATAGTTATTGGTTTTTCTTTAATATCTTTTTTATTTAATTTGTTATATTCATTATCTGACATATAAGTAATATAATAATATTCACCATCAAAGATAATATAATAAGCATTATATGGATCATCACTATATTTGGCAAAGCTATAGGGTTCTTGAGCAACTTTTAAGTGTGCAGTTATTCCAGTTTTATTATCCATATTTTCAATTACAGTATTTAAATATATACTGTTTTCATGAATTTTAAAATTTTTAAAGAAATAGATTCCTATAAAGGAAGCTCCAGTTAGAAATAAGATTATAGTAATAATTAAAAAATAATTATATTTTTTTAATTCTTTTTCTAATAAATTGTTTGTAATTTTTTTCATAATAACTCCTTGGATGTATTATATCATTTTTTTCTTTAAAAGCAAATAGTACTTGTTTCTAATATAAAATTATGTTAAAATTATAAAGGATATATTTATATTATATATAACGTAATAACATATTAATTTGGTTAGTAAATAACTAATAGAAAGGATGTTAAAATGTTATATATAAGAGAGTCGCGAGGCGATATTTTCAAGATTATTGGAGCTAATGTAAGATATTATAGGGGATTATATAATTTAAATAATCCTAATAAGAGAATATCTCAAGCTAAATTAGCCGAGATGTGTGATGTTTCTACAGGATTAATTGGTTCTTTAGAGACAGGGAAAGTATTAGGTATAAGTGTACCAGTTTTGTATAATATTTCTCAAATTTTAAATGTAGGAATAGAAAAATTTTTTGAAAATAGAGAATAGCGATAAAGAAAACAGATACTATTTTTGGGTATCTGTTTTTCTTATAATTATTTCATTTGGTTTAGTGTATAAAAATTTTTCCTTAGCATATCTTTCTACATATTCAGGATTTTTTAATTTTTCTACTTCGGCTTTTAGAGATTTTTCAGTGTTTAATAGTTCTTCATAATGGTCTTGTAAAAGAGCAATTTGATTTTTATTAGACATAATTTTTAACCAATCAGGGAAAATATTTATACACATAAAAGTTATAATAAATATAAATGTTATGATAAATAATGTTAATCTTCTTTTTTCTTTTTTGGTTACTTTTCTTTTAATATGATATCACCCCTATTTTGTTTTAGTATAGCATTTCTTTTTTAGTCTGGCAATAAAATTATGGGATTTTTTAGAATTTAAGAGTTTTGTTGACATTATATAGGCACTAAAAAAGCCTAATATAAGTAAAATAAAGAAATAAAGATGATATTTACCATTGTTTAATTTATATAAACATATGATATATATTAAAACAATATTATAAGCAAACATTATAGAGATTATACTTCGATATATTCTTTTTTGATTTTTAATTAATTTATAATTAATATTACAGAAAAAATAAGTTAAAAAACCAAAGATAAAAGAAAAAGATAAAACTATAACTTGAGTTTTAGCATCCATTATTTAAATAGTTTAGAAAATAAACTTTCTTCTTTTATTTTATCTTTGTTATCTAAGTAAGTAAAACTATTTATTTTACCTTTTATTTTAACATTACCATCATGAGTGTCTAAACGCATTATTTCAAGATTACTACCTTTAATTAATATTAATCCCATGTTACTTTCTAATAGAAATTCTTCACTATCAAAGCTAGTTATTTTTTTAATACCTGTAAGAGCTATTTCTCTACGATCTATTAGTTTTAATTCATGAGAACCATAAGTTACTATTTCTTCAACTTTATCCATTAAATTATCTCCTTTATTTAAGTTTATGCTCAAGATAAAGATTACATACTTAATTAATTAAATGTTTTTGATACCAAATGTTAAATTCTTGTTTTTCTTCTTTTGTTTCTATTTCTTCATGATAAAAATGTTTAGTAAATTCACCACAGGAACTACCTACTTCTTTACCAGGAGGAGAGTAAGTTTTAATGCGTAAGTTAGGAATATTTTTGGTTATACTTTGAATCCATTTTTCTTCATTTTTACTTATTGTTAGATTTTTAGTAGGATTAAATTTTATAAATTTAATAGGAATATTATATTTTTTTAATAATTTTAATATTTCTTTTAATTCAATATCACTATCATTAGTATTATTAATAAGAGTGTAATGAATTTCAATAGGATCATCTGTTTTATGTAATTTAAGATATTTTTCCATAATAATTTTATTATTTTGTAAACATTTTCGATATATAGCTAAATAAAATAGAGCTTTTTCAACTGAAATATTACTATTTGGTATAAGTTCTTTTCTTTTATTATCCAGGGGATTATGTAATGAAAAATGAATCTTTAAAGGGATATTTAGACTAGTTACTAAATCTTGTAAAGTTAGTATATTATTATTGGGCATCATGGTTGATATAGCATAACCTATATTTTCATAGTTTAATTTATTTTTGATATAATCTTCATGTTTGTATACTTCTTCAATTAATTTAATATTTAATAATGGTTCTCCAACTCCCATGAAAGATATAAGAAGATTTTTTTTATTTGTTATTCTTTTTTGGTTAGTAGTTAAAGTTAAAATTAAACAATTAATAAAATTATCATATTTGATAGGTATCATGGGTTTATTTAATTTAGAGTTGGTTAAATGACACATCTTGCAACCTAAATTACAAAAATGATGAGTAGGAACACAAATAACATCTTTATCTTCTTTATTAAATAGTAAAGACATTTCTATTATTTTATTATCTTCAGTTTTAAATACTGACTTTAAAGTATTATCTTTATAATCTTTAAATGTACCAATTTTTTTAATCATATTTATCACTTCCGATTTTATTATAAAATAAAAAGATACTTATGACAAATATCTATTTTTTATTGCTTATATGTATATTTATTATAGCTATATTTTATTAATATATTGGTTATAAATCTAGGTTATAATCTATATATTTTTCAATAAATTTTTTAGGAGCAGTTGTTAAAGTATTTTTATCATAAATTATGTTTATTTCACTAGTGGGTAATTTTTCTTTTATTTTAATAACTTCTAATTCACCATTTTTAATATCATTTTCAATAAGATTATAAATTATATAACCAATACCTAAATCTTTTTTTATAGCAGCGATAATCATTTCACTAGTATGAATGTTGATAACATTTTCGATATTAACATTATATTTTTGAAATGTTTCATCTAAATCTATTCTATTAGCGGTTCCTGGTATGGGTAATATTAATAATTTATCTTTTAAATCTTTTAATTCTTTTATTTCTTGATAATTGTTCATACTATTTTTTTTAACTGCAAAACAATAGGGGACTTTAGTTAATTTTACTATTTTAATATCTTTATCATGTTTTATGTTAATAGGGGAAGTATCAATAACAAAATCTACTTTGTGAGATTCTAAAAGACTCATAAGTTTAGTGGTAGAGCCTGTGATTATGGTTATTTCGATGTTTGGATATTTTTGATGAAATTCAATTATTTTATCGAATAAAAAGAAAGAACCTATGTTGGAGGGCATGCCAATAGATAATTTGCCACGATTTAAAGTTTCTGTTTCAAGCATGGCTCTTTCGGCGATAACAAGATTATTGTATGATTTTTCAACAAAATATAATAATTCTTGACCTTTTTCAGTTAGTTCTACTCCGTTTAAGGTGCGATAAAATAATTGAACTTTAAGTTCTTCTTCTAGTTTTTTGATGGCTTTACTGATGGCAGGTTGAGAGGTATAGTTGGCCGTGGCGGCTTTAGAAATGCTACCATATTTAGCAACATCATAAAAAGTTTTATATAAATTTAAATTAATATTACTCTTATACATTTTATTCACTCCATGTTTTTAAAATACTATAAAATATATTTTTAGTCAAGCAATGGTTTGATGGTTTTAGCAAAATAAAAAGCGAGGAGAACCCCGCATGGAATTTAATCTTGCCCAAGAATAATAAGTTAGAGCAACTTAGGCAAGGATTTATATTTAATTATTTAACTATGTATGGATTAGAAATTGTTCCTTTATTTTCTCCATCTGGATCTTGAAAGTCTATCTTTGTATCAGCTTTTAGATTTATTACAGGGCGTACACCATACGCGGTGTTCACGTTGTCGCGGGTGAGGTAGCCATACGAATACACAATGAACATGTAAGCATATCGACTAAGTCCACTATTATAAAAGTAATACGGAGACATTGTCCAATAGTTTTGATTTGTATATAGCCAATATTCATCATTATTTTGACCTGCAAATCCTCCTGCATATATTACTTCGTCTGCTGTTATTAATCCTACTGGATATTCTAATACACCATTGCCTTCTACTTTTCCATTTTTTCCTTCTATTCCTCCTGTTGTAGCACTTGGTCCTGTGAACAAATCTCTTGTTGGATTTGCACATTTTAACGTTGGCTCTTGATCTGTTGTATCCCAATTATCACTTTTACTTACATGTGTTCTATGATACCCTGCATAAGCTGTTGGCTCTTGATTGTATCCTCCAGTAGGTCCTAGATAATTTCCGTGATTTTCAGGTGATAATTCTCTATCATTACAGAATCCAGTATTTACATCTATTTTTGAAATTAAGCTACCTAGAGTAGTTTTTTTGTACCATGTTTCTAATTCTGTCATTATTGTACTTTTTGCATTATTTTTGTGTGTGTCACCATATTTGGTTTGACCTGTTAGTCCATACTTGAACCCAACATATGTATTATCATCATATTTTTCATTATATTTTTGATTTATTCCATCACTATATGTTGTAGCTATTTGAGTTCCTTCACCTGTTGTTGATGGCGAACTTCCTTTTCCAGCATATATCAATCTTATAGTTCCATTACCATTTACTCTGATGATTTTCCACCATAAGTCATCATCATCATCTTTTCCAAACTTTAACCAATTATTATTTACTGTTCCTCTAAAATAGAAACTTGTTCCAAAATCATCTTCGGCTGAAAATACTCCGTTTTGGGCCATATTATTTTTATCTGATCCACTACTATAGCATGTTGAATCTTTCTCTCCTGCACAACTCGGACCTGTTATTGTTCCAGCATCTCCTTGTGATTTTAACTTTAAATTTGCCAATGTTCTTTCCGATATGGTTTTTTCATAGTCTAAATAAACATAACATTTTGTTCCTTTTTTAGTAATTTTTATGTATACTCCATTATCTTTATATTCCATTGGAATATCTTTATGTTCTATATTATCTCCTGGAATTGTACAATAGCTATTTTGCATATTAATTTCATAGTTTCCGCTTGGTATTTCATCTGTGGGATTATATTTATCGCTCCATTTTTCACTTTGTACATTTAATGCTAATACATTTAAATCTGCCAAACTATAATTTACTTTACCTTTAACTATTTGGATATTACTTGTAACCTGATATTTTGCTCTACTATTTGTTATACATATTATTCCTATTAACAATACTAATATTGTTATTGTTAATACTATTTTCTTTCTTCCTTTACTTAACTTCTCTATCCTCATACCTTTCTCTTCTTTCTAATTGAT
>CANRBQ010000062.1 GCA_947628905.1 uncultured Bacilli bacterium | reverse complement strand
CTAGTAATATTGCTTATTCTTATTGGAAAAGGTCGAATTACCATAATTGTTTGAAGTAATCTTTCTGGTGATATTCCGGAATCAGAAAGTAATTGAGCAGTTGAAACATTTCTACTTGTCACATAAGGATAATTACCACTATGATTCAAATCTAAATCACACCCTTGAGAACCTTCTAATATTACATATTCATTTGGATTATCAAGATGATTATATAATCTTTCCAACCATTCTTCATTAGAACAAACAACAGCATTTTTAAAAGTTTTAAAAAATTCTAATCTTTTATCCCGTACAACTTTTTCTTGAGTTACTGCTCCACACCCTTTAAATGTTGATCCGCTTTTAATATGTTCTTTTTCATACTCTTTATGTCTTTCTTCGATTAAAGGAACTAACTCATGAACATATATTTTTCGATCTCCTAAATATTTTTTTACTTGTTCATATTCTTGTTTAAATACTTCCATATCAATAGCAGAACCTGGACCAATAAATAATTCCGTATTAGGATTAACAGCTGATACAGGTATATTCCTAAAAATAGTAGTTTTTTCATTCTCATCTACAAAAGTATGACCAGCATTTGGCATACAATTGGTAACAGCTGCTCCTAAATTAATAGATTCAAGAGTAGCTATTTCCCCAACAACTTTAGCTTTACCGCAACTCCCTGCTGCTCCATCAATTACAGATATTACATTTTTTATCATTCTTTACCCCCTATGATAAATTTAAATAATAAACTTTTAATTGATACTCCAAAAGTAAATAATATTGGTGTTTTATCAACTTACATAGTATTATAACACAAAATTTTATATTATTCACATTATCTCTATAAATTACTAAATATATTTAAAAATTATGTTATACTTATATTAATTAAATTATTGGTGATGAGTATGATAAAAATTGAAAAAACAAAATATAGTATTGATGGCATAACTAGAAAATATGTCCAAAAGACCGATGACAATTATAAAATTGAAACTTTATATGTTGATTATATAAATAAACATATCATTTGTTTTTCTACCCAAGTTGGTTGTAATTTAGGATGTAAATTTTGTTATAACGGCCTTAAACATAATTTTAAGAGAAACTTAACCGCTGAAGAGATTTCTACTCAAATCGAAAATGTTATAGTCAAAGAAAAACCCCAAAACCATAAACCTATTTTATTTAGTGCTATGGGTATTGGAGAACCATTATTAAATTATGATAATCTAATCGAAGCTTTTAATTATTTAAACAATAAATATCCTAATAACAAATTTGCTTTAGCTACAACTGGTATTAACTTAGAAAACATTTTAAAATTAGCTACCGACTTAAAAGACTTGAAATTTAAACTAACTATCTCCCTTCATTCCGCTGACCCTAAAAAACGTAATGCTTTAATGCCTATAAATACTAACTTAACTGCTTTAGTTAATACCGTAAAAGAATATGAAAAAATTTCCCAAAAAGAAGTTGAATGGAACTATGTTTTATTTGATGGTATAAATGACACAGTTAATGATGCTAAATTACTATTTGATTTACTAGGTAAAGATGCCTTTATCAAAATAAATAAATTTAATAAAGTAGAAGAAAGTAATTTAGAGGAAAGTAAAAATATTGAATTGTTTATTTTGGAATTAAAAAAATATGGCATGCCAGTTGAATATTACGAAACTAATGGCAGTGATATTAATGGCGCTTGCGGTCAAATGATTTCTGAATAACTCATTAAAAAATTAATCATCCTAAAATGATTAATTTTTTTTATTTAATTTTCTTATTAATTTTTCATGAATTGGTCTTATAAAATCGCACATAGACTCATCAATTGCTTTTTCGAAATTAATCCATTTTACTCCCTTTGATTCATCTTTCCTAAAAACCAAAGGTACTTTATCATCAGCTTCTAATAAATATACAACATCAAAATGGACATGGGCTGAAACATATTTACCATGTTTAACATGTCCTTTAATTGGTAGAGCTTGAATACCAAAGATATTTGAATCTATTACTTTCGTCTTTAACCCTGTTTCTTCTGCTACCTCACGCACTGCTACTGCTAATAAATCATCTACCCCATCGGCATGTCCTCCTGGATAAATCCATCCATTATATATCTTGTGATAAACTACTACCATTTTTGTTCTTTCTTTATTAACCACAAAAGCCGATGCCGAAAAATGTCCAAATATATTATCTCTAGTTAAAACATCATCATAAGTATCGATAAATTTTAGAAACGCTTCCTTATCTTTTTCTTCTTGTTCATTAAAAGGTTTATAGTTTTCTATCTTATCTTTTAAATTCATAAGTTACCACCTCTATTAATAATTATACCATTAAATTTAACATAATTATTTATCTAAATTTAATCTAATTAATTTACAACTACTTTTCTCTGTTGAAGCAAGTATTTCTTCATAATGGTTAGAAAACGCTATTACTGACATTATTTTCTTAACATTATTATAATGTAAAAGGTCCACAAAACTCATTTTTAAAGTATCATCTAAAAATTCATCATCTAACTCTTCTACAATTTCTTCGGCGAATAAAGAATTAATTCCATCATATTTTATAATTTTGGAAATTATCCCTAAATCTTTACCTACATAACATAGTAAATCATTCTCTGTAAGAATTCCTTCATTTTTAGTTTGTTCCATATACTCATGTACTTTTATAAACATCATATTATATCTTTTTCGTTCATGAGTATCATTATAATTATTCCACTCACTTTGAATAATTTTTATTTTTGAAGAGAAAGATGCTAATAAATCTATATTGGTTGATAAATAATCTGCTAACATACTATCATAATTTCTAATAAAATTAAGCATATAATTGTTAATCCCTTTTTTATCTATCTCACAAGGGTCATTAAATTGTTGATGTAACATCTCTTCTAAATTTATATCATATTCCCTAAATATCTCTTCTATAAGTTTTTTAGCATAAAAATCTAATACTATTTTACTACTATTAAATGAATCAAATATTACTAAAAATCCCATGCCTAATTTTGATAGAACATTTTCATCTTTTATTTCTATTCTGGCCATTTCAATAGTTAATCTTTTAGCATTATATATTGCATCACTAATAACATTATATTCTTGATATTTCTTCTTATCTTTCTTATGCATTAAATCAGCCATAGTAATTGCTAGTTCCATTCTCGTTAGTTCATCTTCTGCTTCATCTAAATATGAATCAGCAATAGTACAAATAAAATTAGAATCATCTTTATACTTATCAATAACAAATTTTACAAAATCATAATCTTTTTTTAATCTTTCATCTTTCATAAATTTATTAATTACTTCTTCACTATATTTTTTAATGAGTCCTCCTATAAATATTCCATTAATTTCTTCCTAAATGGGGAAAACATTAACCTTCTTAAAGCTTTACCTTCTCTTTGTCGTATTCTTTCTTTTGAAACATTATAATACTTTCCAACCTCTTCTAAACTCCAACGTCTTTCCCCTTGTAATCCATATCTTTTACTTAATACATCTTTTTGCATATCATTAAGTCGGTCCCCCTTAAATATTAAATTCATAATTTCTTCTTTAGCATATTTATCTAACCAAACTTCAGTTGTATCACTACAAACTATACGTTCTATATCTGTTCTTAAATATTCTAACCCATTACTTATTAATATATATTTTATTTTTTCTAATTTGGTCTTAGTAATATTTAAATCATCATCTTCTAATTCAAAAGACTTAATTATCGCATCAAATAAATTAATAAAATCAACATTACAATAATCATCATAAGGAGAAAATAAAATATCGGCATATTTAGGATTATCTTTTATATATTTAATAAATTTATTGGTATTAAAATTAATATCATCTTGTTTTAGTTTAATATAATCTACTAACAAACTCATAAACATTTTTATATTAAACATCATTTCTCCCACTGCTAGTTTATTTATATTTAAACTTTCTAACAATTTATTATAAAAATCATAATCAAACATTTCTCTAAAATTATTAGCATTTAATAATGCTCCTGAATTAATTTTACCTATCCAAATTTCATTACAAGCATTAATGATATCCGACATATCATACGATGCACTATTTAAATAAATAAGTCCATTATTTTCAATAAAATTACCAACCACATATAAAGTTCCTACTATTAAATTATCTTTTAACTTATTATCATTACTCTTTAAATAATCTATATATAATTTTTTAGCTTCTAAAAATGGATATTTAGGGTATACTGCTATTGTTTCATCCCACTCTCTTAAAATTTCTTTATTATTTTTCATATTATTCCTCTACCTTGTTCTTACAAGTTTTTTTATCTTTACCATTCTCGTACTATTAATAGAACATAAATAAATATCGTTATCTATTTCATAATCAACTTTGTGATCAGTATCCATTTCTTTTGAAAGTTTTTCAATTAATTCTATTTTTTTGGAATAATCATTATCATAAATATTTCCATATATTCCAATACTAATATTATAATTTTGGGCATTATGTATTTTTGGCCAGTTATAGATAAGCATTTCATCATAAGGGTTATGTGTAAGTAAAACTTCTGATTTTATTACCCTAATACCATCTGTAGTTTTTAATAATGGATAATCCTCTAGTACAAATAATTCTTTATTTTCCAAATTTAATGTTTCAGCATATGGTGATATTACCTCTACTCCTTCTAAATTTAAAGAATCATATTTTCCTTTACCTACTTCCATAACTTCTTTTTCATTTATATACCCCAATGTTAAAAGATAACTACTATACTTATTTATTATCTTTCTGTTATTATAAATCCACTCTCCAAATTCACTTAAAAACTTATTAATATCTAATGGATTAAATATTATCCCTCTAGCGTCACAAAATTGCTTATAGAGATTTAAAATATATTTATTCATTAATATCGTCCCCTCTTTTTTTAAAACAAGTAGTATTATACCTAAAAATGTGATATAATTAAAATACTTATTTTTTATATGTGATATAACTATTAGTTATATGAAAGGAGATTTCTATGAATATAAGTTTAGAATTATACAAAGTATTTTACTATGTAGCTAAAAATGAAAGTATTACAAGAGCTGCTAATGAACTTTCTATTAGTCAGCCCGCTATCAGTAAATCTATTAAAACCTTAGAAGAACAATTAAATATTCCTCTTTTCATCCGTAAAAGAGATGGCGTGGAACTAACTGAAACTGGTAAAACTATCTATAATAAAATAAAAGATGCCCTAGATTTAATAAACTCTGCCGAAAAAGATATTAAATCCCTAACCAATTTAGAGGCAGGTAATCTAAACATTGGAGCAAGTAAAACCATAATTCATGAATATTTAATGCCTTATATAAAAGAATTTCATAAAGAGTATCCTAATATAAATATTAAGATTTTTACTGATCCTACTTCAGATTTAATTAAAAAAACTAAGATGGAGTTAATTGATATTATATTTATTAATCTACCATATTCCCTACCTAATGAATTTCATTGTACTAAATTAATGGATTTACATGATATCCTAGTAGCTAACGAAGATTATAGTTATTTAAAGAATAAAAAAATTACTAAAAAAGAATTAGAAAAATTACCTTTATTAATTTTAACCAAAGGTACTATTACTAGAACTAGATTAGATGACTATTGTATCGAAAATAATCTTACTATTCATCCCAAAATGGAATTTGGAAGTAATTCTCTAATTAAAGAGTTTACTAAAGCCGGCTTTGGTATTGGCATGCTTACCAAAGAACACGTAAAAGAAGATCTTTCATCTCACGAATTATTTGAATTAAACATTAATTTACCTCTAAAAGAAAAATATTTAGGAATGGTTATTGATACATCTAAAAAAGATAATATTGTAATTAAAAATTTTATGAGTTTCATAAAAAAATCTTAGAACTATAAAATTCTAAGATTTTATCTTTTAAGACCACCTGGTTCTAAACCCATATCATTATCATTTTCTTGTTCATCCATATAAGTTTGTTCTATTTGATCTAAATAACCACTTAAATGTCTTTGAATATCTTCAACCGACCCAAACGAAGCCGAAATTTGCAAAAGAGCATTTAACATTTCGATAGCAGAATAGCTAGCTTTTATTCCTCCATTAGCAGGAGATTCCGCACTTACTATAAACCCACCATCATCTCCCGCCGGTCCACTAGGTATCCCAGAAATTAAATATCGATATTTTTCTAAAGTCTGTAGATTTCTAGCATTTCTAGGATTTATTCTTTCTCCTATAGCACTTACATTTGTTTTAGGAATCCATAATCCATTATTATATACCATACCTTTAAAAACAAAATCCGAAGGTGAATTATATTGTCCTAAAATTTCAGATATTTCATCGGAAGAAAGATTAGGATTTATTTGCTTTTGATTAATAGCTGAATTTGCAAAACTTGTTGGAGTAATGGATACTCTTTTAATTCCATCTCTCGGATAAATTAAATACGAATTAGGATTAATTGGAGATATTAATGATGTTGATTTAAAGAAATCTCCTCTAATAAAAGCATTAGTTTTAAGTATTAT
>CANRBQ010000061.1 GCA_947628905.1 uncultured Bacilli bacterium | reverse complement strand
ATAGATTATTAAAACAAATTATTTGAGCTTGGCTGTTAAAATCTAATTTCTCTTCCTTTTAAAATTATCTTTATCTTCATCTTTTAAGAGTTTTTCGTTTAAAAAAAAATTTAGTTTTTGGTCTTGTTTCTTCTTTTATTTTTCTCTTCCATTTAAAAAACTACCTAGTTTAATCTAGATAGTTCCTTGAGTTTTGATTAAGCACCATCAATTGGTGTAGCAACAACATCTTCAGCAAGTGCTAATTTAGCAGTTATTTGTTTGCCCTTATCTTTGGCTGTTTGATCTGTTCCATCATTTGGATATTCAATTACTAAATAATAATATTGAGTAGCACCTTCTTCAGAAGTAACTTCAACAGTATCACTTAATCCTGTATCTAATGTAGCACTAGCTGTTCCAGCCTGTTCTCCATCAGTTGAAGCTGCGATTGTCCCATTAGCTACTGCACTAGATAATGCACTTAACATACCTTTTTTACATGAATTTGTTCCTTCTGAATCCCCGCTTTCAAGGGTTGAGTAATAGTACACAGTTTTGCCTTGTTCTGATTCTACTCCGTTTTCTGCAACTAAATGACATCCTGTTAAATCTAAAGATCCCTTTAAACTGCTACTGCTAGCCTTATATAAAGTCCAAGTTAAGGCAGTTTGTGTGTAATTTTCAGCATCTACTTTAAATTTATAAGAAAACTTGTATTTATTATTATCACTTGAATCTTTATTTGCCTTTACTTCCGCTTCGATTACAGCTATACCGCCTGGATAGTCTAATTTGTTTCCAACTTCAGAACCTGTCAAAGCAAATGTTGTATTACCAAGTTCTTTAGTTTTAACTGTGGCTTGGCTAGTTTCTTTATTACTACTTGTAGTAGTCGCTGTGAAATATGCGAATGTTGCACCCACAACGGCCACAAGAAGGGTGGCTACTGCGATCACCGTGAGTAAAACTCTTTTTTCCCTTTCCTTATTTTTTATTTAGTAGCCAATCTAAAACATTCATCTTTCTTATTCCCTCATAATCTACTTCTGGATCAACATCCATAGTTAAAATATATTTTGGATAATGATTGTTTATTGTTTTAAGAGCATTTAATTCTCTTTCAAGTGTTTTTTCATCTCTTACAGAGTATGCAACTTGTATATATATAGTTCCATCTTTGTTTTCTGCAACAAAATCTACTTCTGTTTCATCATTTTTGCCAACATAAATTTTATAACCTCTTCGTTTAAGTTCTAGATATACAACATTTTCAAGTATATGCCCTAAATCAACATTTTTTCTTCCAAGTAATGCATATCTCATTGTAACATCAGTAGCATAATATTTATCACCAGTTTGTAAATATTGTTTTCCTTTAATATCATATCTTGAAACTTTATTAAAAATATAACTTTCTGTTAAAGCTTCTAAATAATTTTCAACAGTATGAACAGATATATTTCTTCCATTTGATGTTAAAGTATCTGCTATTTTTTTTACAGATAAATTTGATCCAACTGTTGAAAATAAAAATTCTGTAACACTTTTTAACATACTAGAATCAGATATTTTTTTCCTATTTAAAATATCTTTTACTATAATAGTATTATATAAACTATCTAAATATATATCTATTTGTTCACTATTATCTATATTTAATGTATAAGGAAAAGAACTATTATTAATATATTTTAAATATAATTTTTCAAGATTATCTTCTTTATAATATTCTTGATATTCTTTAAAAGATAATGGTAACATTTTTATTTCTATATATCTTCCTGAAAGTAATGTTGCAAGTTCTCCAGATAATAAATAAGCATTAGATCCAGTTATATATACATCAATATTTTTCTTAATATATAAACCATCAACAGCTTTTTGAAACTTATCAACATTTTGTATTTCATCTAAAAATACATAATATTTACTCTTATCTTTTATTTTATCTTTAACATATTCATATAATTCTTTATAATCTTGAAAATTATAATCTGGAGATTCAAAATTTAATGATATTATGTGGTCATCTTTAATTCCTTCTTTTTTTAAATAATTAATAAATAATTTAAATAAAGTAGATTTGCCACATCTTCTTATTCCTGTAACCACTTTAATTAAGTCTTTATCTTTCCATGATTTTAATTGTTCTAAATATTCAGTTCTTTCTATCATAAGTATCACCTCTAATACATTATATAACAATTTTTAAAAATTTGCAATAGAATGCAAACTTTTTCACTTTTTAAGTAAAATTTGCATTTGATTTTTTATAGTAAAGGAGGAAAGAAAAAAGATGGAAAGGAAAAAAAGAGTTTTACTCACGGTGATCGCAGTAGCCACCCTTCTTGTGGCCGTTGTGGGTGCAACATTCGCATATTTCACAGCGACTACTAGTACAACTGGGAAAGAAGCTAGTTCCAATGTAACAACTAAAAAAGTTGGTAGTACAAGTTTTAATTTAACTGGTAGAACGATTGAAAACAAATTAGATTACCCTGGAGGTATGGAAATTATCGAAGGAAAGGTTGCAGCAAAACGTACGGATGATGATGACAGTAATAATTATAACTTTGCTTATGGTTTAACTATTGAAGCAACAAATAATTTGGAAACAACTTTGACTTGGAAATTATATGAGCAAGAAACGGAATTAAGTCTTGATTCTGGTAGTACAACTTGCAAACTTGTTACTGAAGCTGGTAAGGGTGATCAAAGTAATGAAACTTGGTATTATTATACTAATGATGGTACTGATACTGATTCAGGAGGCTCTGACTGTACTGCTGAAAATTTATTAAAAGCTAAATTAATTAATCAAGTTCCTATAGCTGAAGGGACGATACTAAAAGGCAGCAGTGTTTCATATACTAAGGGAGAAGAAGACCTTGGTTCTAGAACAATTTCTACAAATGATGCAAATGAAAAAAACAAGTACTATTATTTAGTAATTGAATATCCTAATTCTAATGATCAAACTAAAAATGATGCTGGTAAAGCAGTTAGTATTAGTTTAAAACTTAAAGATAATGTTATAGCTAGCATTGCGGAATAAAGTCTAAGGAACTATCTAGATTAAACTAGGTAGTTTTTTAAATGGAAGAGAAAAAAAGGGAACTTTAAAAAAGAAACTCATTTTTTTAAAGTTTAAATAATAATTATTAAATAAGAAGATATTTAATTAAAAAGATAAATAAATATTTAGATCTAAATTATAAATATAAAATATTAAAATAGAAAGATATATATTATAAGGATTAAAAAAATATAATTAAAGATTATTGACAAAATCTTAAGATAAGTTATACTAAAGAAATATAAATTTAGCAAAAAAATAATTGGTTGCTTTTTTGCTAAATTTATATTCTTATTCTTTTTCCTTCTTTCTTTTTCTTTTCTTCTGTTCTTGTCTTTCTTGTTTAACTTTTAAAGTTTTTGTTTATTGATGATGCTTTTTCTCATGAGCTTTATATTATTGTTCCTGTTTTTAAATATTTAAAATAGATTAATTAAAACAAATTATTTCTTGTTTGTTAAAATCTAATTTCTCTTCCTTTTTATCTTTTAAGAGTTTTTCGTTTAAAAAAAATTTGGTTTTTGGTCTTGTTTCTTCTTTTATTTTTCTCTTCCATTTAAAAAACTACCTAGTTTAATCTAGATAGTTCCTTAGACTTTATGGTGATATTGACTTTTCAACCGTAGATTTTGCAGTTATAGTAGTTAGTTCTATATTAATTTTTTTACCCTGATCTTCGTTTTGAGGTCCACCAGCATTGTTTGTATATTCAACAACTAAGTAGTAATATTTGGTTTCGCCAGTATTTATTGTTTTATCTTCAGCCTTAACTTCTATAGTTTCTTCACCACTATTTAATATTCCTTCTGCTACTTTTTCTCCTTCTTCTAATTTAGAATTTTCAGTACATGTTTGAGAATATTGAAGTGTAGTACCATCTTCTACAGGTACTACTTTTTCACAATTTACAACATCGGAAACCCCAGAACCGGATATCGCTTCATTTACTTCATAAAGTCTATACTTTATTTGATTATTAAATGTACCTTCTACTTCAGTGGATACTTTACCTACAATGTCGTAAGTAACTGTGTATTCTTTTTCATCAGGATTCTCTCCTTCTACAGACGCAGCTACACTTACACCCACATAGTTCATAGTTCCAGGCCAAACTGTATTTGTACTTTTTGAAGTTTCTGTAGCTGTAAGCTTAATGTTTGCTAACTTAGTTGTTTCAACAGAACTTTTATTTTCTGGTGTTCCTTGAGTTGCTGTTGTCGCTGTGAAATATGCGAATGTTGCACCCACAACGGCCACAAGAAGGGTGGCTACTGCGATCACCGTGAGTAAAACTCTTTTTTTCCTTTCCTTATTTTTTCTTTCCTCTCCTTAATATTTGTCAATTCTTATTACGCATTTTATTTAAAATTTGATTTTTGCGAAATGTTAATTATTAAGCCAATTAGCTATATCTATTATTTGTATTCCTTCATATTGGTAAGTATCATGTTTAGTTCTTGCTATAACTATTTTAGGATAAGCATCTTTTATTTGTAATAAAGGAGTTACTTCTCTATTAAATGTATCATCATTACTTATATCATCAGATACTTGAATATATAATTTTTGATTTCTTTTTAAAGCTACAAAGTCAATTTCTTTGTTTCTTAAAACTCCAACATAAACTTCATATCCTCTTCTTATTAGTTCCATTGCTACCATGTTTTCATATATATTACCATAATTCATATTTTTTGTACCCTGTATAGCATATTTTACAGCATGATCTGATAAATAATATTTATCTTGAGTAGACAAATATTTTTTGCCTTGGATATCATATCTTCTAATTTTATAAAAAGCAAATGCTTCACATAAATAATTAATATATGAACCAACAGTTTTATCATTAGTATTTACTTTATTAGTATTTAATGTATTAGTAATACTTCTATATGAAGTCATTCTTGAAATATTATCTATTAAAAAATCACTAATACTATATAATAAAGGAATATTTTGTATTTTATTTCTTTGAACTATATCTCTTACTATTAAAGTTTTATATACATCAGATATATAATTATATTTTTTATCAATATCTTTATATAAATATGAACCTGAGAATCCTCCCTCTAAAACATATCTATCAAAATTTTCATCATTATTATCTAAATTATAATATAAAAGAAATTCTTTATATGAAAAAGGATAAACTTCAATACTATATGTTCTTCCTGTAAATAAAGTTGCTAAATCACTTGATAAAAGAAAAGCATTAGATCCAGTTATATAAATATCATATTTATTTTCTGCATGAAAATTATTTATTGCTTTTTCAAAATCAGTACACATTTGAACTTCATCAATCATAATAAAATTATTTTTTTTAGAATCATACTTTTCTAAAACATATTTTATTAATTCTTTATAATCTTTTAAATAATCATATTTATCAAGATTATAATCTATATATATAATGTTAGATTTTTTATCTTTTTCTTCAATATAATTTTTAAACATATTAAGCAATTCTGATTTTCCACTTCTTCTAACACCAGTAATAACTTTTATATCTGGCGTTCCAACAACATCAATTATATCTTGCAAATACTTTCTTTTAATTATTTTCATAAACTAACACCTCTATTAATATTATACTACATATTTCGCAAAAATCAAATTTTAAATAAAATGCGTAATAAGAATTGACAAATATTAAGGAGAGGAAAGAAAAAATAAGGAAAGGAAAAAAAGAGTTTTACTCACGGTGATCGCAGTAGCCACCCTTCTTGTGGCCGTTGTGGGTGCAACATTCGCATATTTCACAGCGACTAATAAGTCTGAAGGAACTGGTGGAAGTAAAGCTGACGTTACAACTGCTCAAACTTCTTCAGTTAAGTTAAGCGTTGACCCGGCTACAGTTACAAATCCAGAAGTATTATACCCAGGTGGATATTTAGTCTCTGGTGCTCACGTTACTGCGACAAAAGAGGCTGGAGAAAAAGAATATACAGTTACTTATACTTTAAATTATGAAGTAGATGCCACAGCTCTATCTGAAACATCCAAAGTAAAATATTCTTTATATCGTGCAACTAAGGAAGTATCAACACCAATAAACGATTGTGTATTAAAAACTGACGAAGCTGTAGATGGCGAAGATGGCAAAAATAAAGTTCACATGACTGGTTGTACACCAAATACTACTGATTTAGGAGAAGAATTAAAATCAGCGACTGAAGTTACTGGTGGAAGTACAACAGGAAAACAAACACTTACCTATAGTGAAACTACAGGTGTTTCTACTGATGATGGAACTGGTTATTATTACTATTTATTAGTAGAATTTGTTGATAATGACGATAAGCAAGATGATGATCAAGGCAAAAAAATAGTTGCTCAAATAACAAGTGCTACTAATGCAGTGGTTAAGGAAAAAGCTGGTGCTTAATCAAAACTCAAGGAACTATCTAGATTAAACTAGGTAGTTTTTTAAATGGGATAGAAAAATAAAAGAAGAAACAAGACCAAAAACTAAATTTTTTTTAAACGAAAACTCTTAAAAGATGAAAAGAAAGATAAAGATAATTTTAAAAGGAAGAGAAATTAGATTTTAACAGCCAAGCTCAAATAATTTGTTTTAATAATCTAT
>CANRBQ010000060.1 GCA_947628905.1 uncultured Bacilli bacterium | reverse complement strand
GTATGAAGGAAATTCTGGAATACAAACACAATTCAGAGATAAAATAGATGTAGAAACAGGCTTTTGTAATGATAGGCAATTATCCGCAGAAAAACATGGAAATTATTTGGGTGCAAAAGATACAGGAGCTGGCTATAATAAGACTCAAACAGCATATGCACCTGTACATAGAGTATGGCAGAGTAACGGTACTAGTTGGGATTCAATACAAGAACCAACATTAAAGTGTGGATATGATGTAGATACAGGTACAACAAATGAAGAAGCAAGAAAAAGAGATTTGTTTACAGGGCCTAGTGCTCAAGGAACAACAGATAGTGAAGGAAATGAAATAAGTGGAAATAATAAGTTAAAAACTCCAGTAGGCTTAATAACCATGGATGAAGTAATCATGGCAGGAGGATTAGCAGGTCAAAATAATTATGGCTACTGGTTATATACCGGTCAGTACTATTGGACCATGTCTCCGTATGACTTTGATGGCAGCACTGCTCGCGTGTTCTCTGTGTCTTCGGCTGGCTACCTCGGCAGCGCAGGCGTGTACGGCACGAATGGTGTGCGCCCAGTAATAAATCTGAAGGCTAATGTAGTAATATCAGGAAAAGGAACAATAGATTCTCCATATGAAATATCTTGATGTTATATAAGTTATAACTCTTGCCTAAGTTGCTCTAACTTATTATTCTTGGGCAAGATTAAATTCCATGCGGGGTTCTCCTCGCTTTTTGTTTGCTTTTTGCTTGCTTTTTAGTTAGTTAAGTGTTAGAATAGTCATATAAATGTTGATTAAGTAATTAGTATTAACTTCTAGTTCTTTTTAGAGATTAAGTATCATTGGCTGAAAGTACTTAAAGATAAAAGAAGTTTAAGAAATTCATACTTAGGAGTTTTAATAGTATGTCGTGCTATAAACGAGTTAAAGTGCTAGTAATCTAGAAGTTGGGTGGTACCGCGATTATTCGTCCCAATGACTAGATTTTTTTTATTTAGAGGAGGATATTTATGGAAGAAAAATTAACTAAAATTAAAGAGAGTTTAATTAAAGAATTAGATGGTGTTAATAAAGAAGCTGATTTATTAAATATTAAATCTATGTATGTTGGTAAGAAAAGTGAGATACAAGAGATACTTGCTAGTCTTAAAGATATGAGTGTTGATGATAAAAGAAAATATGGTAGTTTAATTAATAATACTAAAAAAGAATTAGAAGAATTAATTAATAATAAATTAGAAGAGTTAGAAAATAAAGTTGATATATCTTTTGATGATACACTTAATTATGATGTTAATGTTGGATCACTACACCCTGTTACAATAGTGGCTAAAGAAGTTACAGATATTTTGAAAAGAATGGGATTTACAGTGGTTAGTGGACCAGAAATGGAATCAGAATATTATAATTTTGAAGCGCTTAATATACCTAAAGATCATCCGGCAAGAGATATGCAAGATACTTATTATTTAGATAATGGAATGCTTCTTAGAACTCAGACTAGTGATAATCAAATACATGCGATGGAAAATTATGGAGCTCCACTTAGAATATGTGCTCCTGGAAGAACATTTAGAAATGAAGATTTAGATGCTAATCATGAAAATACTTTCTTTCAAATTGAAGGTATGGTTATTGATAAAGGAGTATCTATTGAAAATTTAATGTATGTTATGCAAAGTGTTTTAAGTGAAGTATTTAAGAGTGATATTAAAGTTAGACTTAGACCAGGATTTTTTCCTTTTACAGAGCCTAGTTATGAGATGGATATATCTTGTGTTATATGTGGAGGAAAAGGATGCCCTACATGTAAAAATGCGGGTTGGATTGAGTTAATTGGTTGTGGTATGGTTCATCCAAATGTTTTAAGAGCAGGTGGAATTGATCCAGATGTTTATACAGGTTTTGCTTTTGGAATTGGTTTAACAAGACTTGCCATGATGAAATATAAGATAAATGATATTAGATATTTAAATAGTGGAGATATTCGTTATTTAAAACAATTTAATATTTAGTTTAGGAGGAAATATAATGTTAATATCATGTAATAAACTTAAAAGTTATATTAAAGATAATGGGGATATAGATTGGTTAAATATTTGGAATACTTTTACTATTAGAACGGCAGAAGTAGAGAGTGTTAAAGAAGTTGGAAATACATTTGATAATGTTGTAGTGGCAGAAATATTAGAATGTGAGGAACATCCTGATAGTGATCATATGCATGTTTTGAAGGTTGATTGTGGGGAAAAAGAACCAATACAAGTAGTATGTGGAGCTCCAAATGTAAGAGTAGGACTTAAAACTGCGTATGTTAAAGTTGGTGGTCATATTGATGGAATGGAGATAAAAGCTCGTCCTTTAAGGGGAATACTTTCTAATGGTATGTGTTGTAGTGGAAGAGAACTTGCTATAAGTGATAATCATGATGGTATTATGGAACTTCCTGAAGATTTTATAAATGGAAAAGATATAAAAGAATATTTACCAATTGATGATATTATTGTAGAAATAGATAATAAATCTTTAACTAATCGTCCTGATTTATGGGGACATTATGGGATAGCTAGAGAAATATGTGCAATAACTAAACATGAATTATTACCTTTAGAATTAGAAGAAATTGAAAATAATAAAAAAGATTTAGATATTGTTATTAAAAATAATGATTTATGTTATAGATATACGGGTTTAAAAATAGAAAATATTCTTAATAATAAAACACCTTTAGATATGCAAATATTTTTATATTATGTAGGTATGCGTTCTATATCTTTGATTGTTGATTTAACTAATTATTTGATGTTAGAATTAGGACAACCTATGCATGCGTTTGATGCAAGAGTAGTTAAGAATATTGAAGTTGGACTTGCAAATGAAGGAGATACTTATACAACTTTAGATGGAGTAGAAAGAAAGTTATCTAATGATATATTAATGATTAAGAATGGTGATAAATATTTTGGCATTGCTGGTGTTATGGGAGGAATGGATAGTGAAATACTACCAGATACAACAGGAGTATTTTTAGAAAGTGCAACATTTAATGCAGGAGTAATTAGACGTGGAGCAGTAAAATTAGGTCTTAGAACAGAAGCTAGTAGTCGTTATGAGAAAAGTTTAGATCCTAATATGACAGATATTGCTATTAAAAGATTAGTATATTTACTTAGAAAAGAAAATCCTAATATAGAAATAGTTTCTAATATGACAGATGTTTATCCTAAAAAGTTAGAGGAAGAAGAAATAGTTTTAGATAAAGAAACATTAAAAATATATATGGGTATAGATATGCCGGATAATGATGTTAAAGAAATATTAGAATTATTAGGATTTAAAGTAGAAGTTTTAGATAAAGAATATAAAGTTATTGTACCAACATATAGATGTACTAAAGATATTAAGATTAAACAAGATTTAATTGAAGAGATTGCACGTATTTATGGGCTTGAAAAGTTTAGTCCTAAACCTTTAAAATTAGATTTAATTAGTGTAGAGCATGAAAATATTTTTAATCAAGAATATGATGTTAAAAAAATACTTGCTAATAAGTTTGATATGCATGAAGTTCATAGTTATATGTGGTATGATACGGCTTTATTAAAAGAATTAGGATTAGATAAAGATAATGTTAAATTATTAGGTAAAGATGTTAATAATATTTTAAGAGATGATATGTCTTTATCTTTAATGAATATAGTTAGAGAGAATTTTAAAAATTATAATAGTTTTGAAATATTTGAAATTGGAACAATAATTTTTAATAATGAAAATAAAAGGGTTTTAAGTATTATTTTAGCGGGAGAAGATAAAGAGTTAGAAGCATTATATAATAGAGCTAAAATGGTTGTTAAATATGTATTTAAAGTATATAAGAATAAAGATATTGCTTTTAAAGATAATATTAATGAAAAGAAATATTATGATAGTAATTTAGGAAAATTAATATATGTAGATGATAAAAAAGTTGGAGAGTTAAATGTTTTAAATAAGAGATTAGCTAGTAAAATTGCTAAAAAGAAAATGATTGTTACTTTAGATATAGATTTTGATTTATTTGTAGAGTTAAATAAAGAAGAAATTATATCTCAAGAAGTTAGTAAATATCCAACAGTTAGTTTAGATTATACTATTAAAATAGATAAGAAAAAATATCAAGATTTAGAGGATATGTTAAAAGATTTTAGAAGTAATTTAATTAAGAGTTATGAGTTAGTGGGAGTTTTTAAAGATAAATATACGATTAGATATGTACTAGGAAGTAATAATAAAACTTTAGAACAAAAAGATATTCAAACTTTTAAAGATAGATTTATGAGTTATATTAAAGATAATGGTTTAATGATAGAGGAATAAAAATTCTTGACAAAGTCTTTAAAATGTGTTAGGATAGTTGCTATCTTTTAAAGAAAGGGGATTTTTAGTTTATGATAAACGTTTATGCAAATCAAATTAGAGAATATGTTGAACAAAATCTTGATATGGCTTTATTAGCAGGTTATTCTGATGGAACATATGATAGAATAAACAAAGAAAGAGAAAATTTAAATTTATATCGTAATATGGTTTTAAATCCAGAACTTAGAGAACAAATTATAACTAATATTGTTAGTTATACTATTAAAAATACAAATGCTAGTTTTAAGCCTGAACTTCCAAAGAATGCATGCGATAGTTATTATATGAATGCTGTAAAATCATTTTTAAATCCACATCAATTAGTTTTACTTGCTAAATATTTTAATCAAGAAGTTCAAAATAGAAGAACTCGTTAATTTATTAAATTAATCATTTAGTATTGTCTAAATGATTTTTTTTTGGTACAATTGTTAATAGAATAGGGTGAGTATTATGGATGGAGAGAAAATTGATACTAGTAGTACAAGTTCAAAAATTAATAATTTATTAGCGGCTTTAATTATAACTATTTCTTTTATAGTAATGGGATTAAGTGGTTCTTATGCTTTTTTCTTAAATAGAGTTGAGGATAAAAATACTCCTGAACAGAAAAGTTTAACTGTTAATAGTGGAGAATTAACGATGGAATTTACAACTACAGCTGATAAATATATAAATGTTACTAAAGCAGATTTAATTGAGGATAAAGATGTTTTAAATCAAGGAGAGCAAAATTTTACAGAGTTTACTATTTCTCTTCCAGAAACTGCATCAGTTGATAGTGCAGTATATGATTTATATTTAACTGATATAGAGATGACAGAAAATTTTGTTGAGTCGAAGCCTGATCTTGTAACTGAAAAAGTTAGTAAAGATATAAAATGGGCATTATTTGATGTAACTAATGGTAATCCGGAGTCTCTTGATAGTGCTAAGGCTACTGGTGATTTTGGGAGTGTTTCATTAGGAACTGAAGCTGGAACAACAGTTGTTACAGGTAAGAAAGCAATTAGTACTATTGAATTATTTGGGGAAGGTTTTAAGACACTTACTATAGCAAAAGGACATAGTACAAAGTATAGATTATATATTTGGTTAAGTAATGATCCTAATCATAATCAAGTTGGATTACTTAATGGTTCATTAAGTGCTAGAGTTGGATTTAGTGCGAGAACTAATAGTTCAGCTTCATAAAATAGCTTAGAGAAATCTAAGTTTTTCTTTTTCCTTTTTTTGGTGTTTAAATAATTGTCGAATTATGTTATAATTAAGATAGTATGCTAGTGAAGGAGAATAGTTTATGAAGTTTATTCGGATTAAAAACTGTTATAAAGTATATAAGAATGGAGTTGCTGCGGTTGCAGATTTAACTCTTGATATTGATAAAGGCGAGTTTGTTTTTGTTATAGGTGCTAGTGGAAGTGGGAAATCAACTTTAATTAAAATGCTATATAGAGAAGAAAAACCAACTAAAGGTGTTGTTGAAATTGGAGGAATTAATGTTGGTAAACTTCGTAATAGAACTGTTTATAAATTAAGAAGAAAATTAGGTATAGTTTTTCAAGATTTTAAATTGTTACCTAAACTTACGGTTTATGAAAATGTTGCTTTTGCTTTAGAATGTATAGGAATGAAGGGTAAAGATATTAGGCCTAAAGTTATTAAAGCTTTAGAACATGTAGGATTAAAAGATAAGACGAGAAGTTTTCCAAATGAGTTATCAGGGGGAGAACAACAAAGAGTATGTATTGCTAGAGCTATTGTTAATAATCCTAAGTTGCTTATATGTGATGAACCAACTGGAAATTTAGATCCTAAAACATCTAAAGAAATTATGAATGTTTTAGATACTATTAATAAAGATTTAGGTACTACTATAATTATGGCTACACATGATAAAGAAATAGTTAATAGAATGAAAAAAAGGGTTATTGTTCTTGATAATGGAGTTTTAGCGGAAGATCATGCGATAGGAACATATAAAGCTAAAGAAAGTTAGAGAGGAGTAAAGAAGTGAAACCATTTAGAATTATTGTGAGAAGTATTAGAGATTCTTTTAAAAGTGTCTTTAGAAATTTTAGTTTAAGTATGGCAAGTGTAATATGTACAACAATTACTCTTATCTTGGTTGCTTTAGCAATTATAGTAACAGTAAATGTTAATCATGTTACAAAATCAATGGAAGAAGAGTTAACTGTAGTGGTTTATGTTAAAAAAGGGACTGCTGATGAACAAATTAATAATATTGAATCTAAAATAAAAAGAATAGATGGTATTAAAGATGTTGTTTATAAAAGTAAAGAAGAATGGCGTTTAGAAATGAAAGGTTATTCTGAAACTTTAGAAGTTACACTTGATTATTTAGATAATAATCCTTTGTTAGATTCTTTTATAGTAACAGTTTTAGATGTTAAGGATTTAGCTCCAACTGCCAAAGAAATTAGGACAATTGAAGGTGTTCAAAGTGCTAATTATGGAGAAGGAATGGTTGAAGAAATAATTTCGGTATTTACGGTGATTAAAAATGTTACTTTTGCAATTGTTATTGCTTTAGTTGTAGTAACTGCTTTCTTGATTAGTAATACAATTAAACTTACTATTTTCTCAAGAAGAAGTGAGATTGAAATTATGAGGCTTGTTGGAAGTAGTAATACTTCAATTAAATTACCATTTATTATTGAGGGATTTTTATTGGGGATAGTTGGTTCTTTAATTCCAATTATTGCAGTAGTTTATGGTTATATTATTGCTTATGAAAAATTAGGTGGTTCTCTTTCTTTTGGAGTTATAGAATTAGTTAAACCAATGCCATTTATTTTATATACATCATTAATATTAGTTATAATTGGTTCAGTGGTAGGTATGTTTGGTTCGGCAAGAGCTGTTAGGAAGTATTTGAAGATATGATGAAGAAAAATTGGAAAATATTATTAGTAATACTATTATTTAGTGTAGGTATTAAAGATGTTTGGGCAAAAGATCCTGAAACTTTAGGAGATTTAAGAAAAACATATAATGATTTATTATATGAAAAACAACAAAGTGATAATAAAAGTGCTGAAGCTAAAAGAGAACAGGCTCAGAAAGAGGCGGCGATTCAACAAGCTCAAAAAGATTTAGCTATTG
>CANRBQ010000059.1 GCA_947628905.1 uncultured Bacilli bacterium | reverse complement strand
ATTTCGCTCATAGGTTAATCATCTTTTGAGGCACGTTCCCAAGATACGCTTGGTACTCTTCCTTTTATTTATTCTGACTTTAACCTATTCCAATTTCAGTAGTAAAAACTACAAATTATTCAGTCCTTCCTAGTTAACTAGTACTACGACCTCTGCTGACTTCTCACAGTAAACCTTTTTCGACCGACTTTAACAATTAGTGTATTAAACTGCTTGTACTTATTCGTCTATGAGACCTCCCGCGGTAAGACATATATCTTTCCTCGATTAGCTACTTATTTTACTATATAAAGTTACGGGTATCTTTTGGACTTCAGTTTGTATTGCAACCTTATCCGTTTATATAGCCTTATAATAAGTTTCTGTTCGTTAGCCCTCGATTTTGTTTCACACTTCCTTTAGCCCCAACCTCACGATTGATGCTTTGTGCTTCCCTAACACTTCGTCGATACCTACGCATGTATTGGACTTTCACCAACTAGATATATGCCATGCACGGCACACCATAAAAAGAAAGGTTTATCCTTTCTTAATGATGATATAAATTTCCACCAATATCAATAAAAAATATATAGAATATTTTATTTATTAATCTACCTATAATTCTTGCCTCAATAGGATTATCGTTTGGATAAAGTCTAAAAATGGCATATTTTTTATCATTAAATTCTCTATGACTACTTTCATTAAAAAAATCAGTAGAAATTTCTTTATTAATATTTATTTTTTCAATTTCAAGCCCTTTTGCTTTTGACCATTGCATCATTTCTAAATAGGGTACTTTTGATAATTCTCTTATTCTATTTAAAAATTGTATTTGATATTCTTTTGAAAAATTTTTTTCATAAGTTATAAAAGAAAAATTAAATTTTATATGGGTTGGATTAAAACAACTAGTACTGTAATTATGAGAAATTAAATCTCTCTTTTTAACTTTACTTTTAGGCATTTTATTCCATTATTTTATTATCAAAATAATTTTTTATTAATTCTATACTAATTGTTTTATTTTTATTAGGTTCATATGTTTGATACCAAGGGCTTCCGGGTTCATGAGTCATATTTCGAAGTTGCCAAGCTGTATAAATAGCAAAATTATCATAAGTCATATTTAAAACTTCTCTTGTTTCAAAATCATTTTCAATTTTTCGAATAATTTCAGCACTTTTAGGGGCATCTTCAATAGTAATTTCATTTCTTCCTTTTTTAGAAAATGTTGTAAAAACCTTTCGAATAACAGGGCCATGTTCCCATGCTTCAATAGCATCATTAAATAAGATTTTGTTATTCTTTGAAAGACTTATACCTTGTGCATAATATAATAATTTTTCAAGTTTTAAATGCGTTAAACCTTCATAAATTTCAAAATCATCATTATCTGCTTGATGTTCTTTTTTCTCAGAATTTGTTTTATATATAAACCATGTTGCAATATCTAATGCATCATAACAACTTTTCATATCTTTATCACCCTTTTCCCTATTAAAATTATAACACAAAACACTATTTTTCTTTATACTATATTTATGAAAAAACGAAATACACTTTTATCATACTAATCTAAAATACAAAAACATAATGCATCTTTTAAAGGATTTTGAACAGCTTTTCGACTAAAAACATTTAAAAAACGCAACATAGTTCTTTCATCTTCCCCGTTGTACTTATCACAATCCATCCAAAAAGGAGTTGCCCAAATATCTAATAGAATCCCATTTTCTCTTCCATAATGAAAATATTTAAATTTTTGACTAAAAAGAATAGGAACATAATCTGCATAAAACCAATCCAATTGTTTTAAAGGTTGATTATTACACAGCATATAATCTTTGTTTTTATCTAAGGTAAATTTATACTTTTTTTCATCAACTTTATTATTTATTACAAAATTATTTGGTTCTCTATAATCGTACTCTTCTAATTGATAATATATAAAGGATATATCATTATCATAATTTAAAAACTCATTTAATAAATCATATATATGTTTTTGAAGTACTTCTTCTTTTAATGTAAGAATAATTTCACTTTCCGTATTATCAATATTATAAATGCCTAAGTTAAATTCTCTTTCTATTTCCCTTATTATTTTTTCTTTTGATTGCATCAATTCTTGATCACTGCAAAATTCCTTGCAATAATTTCCTCTTCGAATTTTCATTTTTGTTATTAAAGAACAGGATAAATATTGGCCCATTTCTTTCACCTCAGCATCAATATGTCAAATATGATATATTGATGTCAAGAATTATTTTTGAATTTTAACAACATCTAACGTATAACCTAAAGCATTTAATATTTTCAAAGTCGTTGCCAAAGTAGCCGTATGGATATTTTTTTCAAAACGAGCAATATTAGGTTGAGAAATACCAGCTTTGTCTCCTAATTCTTTTTGACTGACATTTGTTTCTAATCTTATAGCAACAATTTTACAAATTAAATCAAATTCTTCTTTATTAATTTGTTCTTCACTTATAAAAGAAACAACATTTTTTTCTTCCATTCTAACTACCCCTCTCTTGGTAATTTTTTATAATTTCTTATATAGTAATATTTAAAACATTTTTTATAAAATGTCAACTAAACAAAAATTAAGGTTTAATCTTTCTCCATACTTTCTTAAATATTATTTTATATTTTTAGTTAAATTTTAACTAAAAATATAAAATATCTTTTTAATTGTGTTACATTTATAACAAATTGAGGAATGCAAATGAACAGATTAAAAGAATTAAGAGAAAATAAAGATTTAACACAACAAGACATAGCTAAATTATTAAATATGTCACAATCTAATTATAGTAAATATGAAAAAGAAACGTTATGTTTGGATTATAAACAATTAATAAAAATAGCTCAATACTATCATGTAAGTATAGACTACATACTTTATCAAACGGATGAAAGAAAAACATATAAAAGAAGTATTCTCTGTGAAGAAAATGCAGAATATGAAAAAACAAAAGAAAAGCAAACAAATTAAAAGAGCAGATTCTGCTCTTTTAAACATTATACGTTTTATCAATTTGTTTTAATTCATTAAAAGTATCAATTTCAATAATATCTTCAAACTTACATTCACGAATACCTATTTTATAATTTCCCTTTTTTTCTTCTAATTGTACTTGTTCCCAATATTTTTCTTTACCACCAGGAGAATGAAAAACTTCTTCAATATCTTTAGATAGTTGTTTACCATCTTTTTGATCATAATAAGATATACCGACCATTTGATGGCAATTTGTACCACCAATTTTTTCTTTAACAATCATATCTCGCTTTACAATAATACACCAATCATCTGTTTTTTCTACTGGGATGCCTAAAAAATGGCTATTGTATTCATATTTTCTTATCAAATTAGGATTAGAAAGAACTAAATCTGATTCTAACACATAGGCATTTTCCAAATAATCTTTTACTAAATAAGCTGAGGAAATATTATTGGCTTCATTATAAAGTTCATTATCAATAAATTTTATATTAGGATACTTATGAAGTAAAACCTCAAATTGTTCTCCTAAATAACCACGAACAATATAGATTTCAGGAATTTCTGCTGCTACAACTGCATCTAGTAAAGTTTCAATCATTCTCTTGCCATGTACTTTTACTAACGGTTTTGGAGTATTTAAAGTAATAGGAACTAAACGTGAACCAAACCCAGCTGCTAAAAAAATAGCTCTTTTAACTCTATAGGGTTCCAATGCTTTTAAACCATTTTCTGTAATCTGATTCTTAGCATCCACTAGATTTTCTTCTGTTAATTCATTTAAAATTTTATTCACTAACCCTACTGAAAAATTAGTATCACTAGCAATCTCTCTTTGTGAATATTTTTCCTTTTTATTTCTTTCAATAGCTGTTAGTATTTCAAATTGCTTCTTCGATAATTCCATAATTTTCTTTTTTCCTTTCTTCTCTATAATTTAAAATATAAACACTTACCTTTGCCAAAACATTTATAATTAAAATAAGTAAAGATACAATAGCAGCTTCTCCTAACATCATATTACCTTCATAATTATTAATTAATAAAGAAAGTGGCATTGTTTTTGAATTAAATAAGAATGTAACCGCCGAAATCGTTACCATAGAATTCACAAATAAATAAACAAGCATTTCTCTTATCGTATTTTTGGTACAAGGTATAATAACATCTTTTACGATTCGAAAAGTTGAAATATTACAAGTTTTCGCAACAATTTCATAGTTTTGATTCACTTTTAATAGCGCATTATAAGCCATTAAATAAGGCGTTGCAATAAAATGAACAATATTTACCATTATTAATATCACATAGGTATTATAAATAAATGTATTATGAAAACTAATGGTATAGGATAAACCAAGCACAATACCAGGTATTGCTAATGTACAAATAATAAACATATGCAAGAATTTAGAAAGTTTTCCTTTTACTCTAGCCGTTACATAAGCACTAGAATAACCCACTATTGTTCCTAATAAAGAAACTATTAAAGCAATAAAAATCGAATTAAAAATATAAGACCCAATATTATTTCCGACAACATAATTGAAATGGGTTAAAGAAAAACTTTTATCCAATGTTACATTTTCAACAAAAGCATAATAAATAAAAGATCCTAGTAGGACAATCACAAATCCTAAAATGATATAGACTCCTATACTAACTAAAATATCTCTTCCTTTATTTTCTTCCCTTTTAAATGGATGGTTATTGTCGACATTTCCATAATTTTTAAAGAACGTATCGAATACAAATGATATAAATGCAGGAATTAGTAAAAATAGACCAATCATCGTTCCTTCAGAATAATCTAGTAGACCAATTACCTCTTTATATAAGAAGACAGGTAGCGTTAAATATTTACCACCCACAGCAAGTGGAACACCATAATCCGTAAAAATCATTGTGAATACTGCAAAGAAAGCAGATAAAAGTGGCTTTTTCAAATAGCAAAATGTAACTTTTTTAAACGTTTGCCATTTATTCATACCAAGTACTTTTGCTGTACTATATAGATTGTTGTCTATGTAGTAAAAACCATCATCAAGAATTAGAAAGGCAATTGGGAAAGAATAAATAATCGAACCCATTATAATACCAACACGACCAATAATATTGAATGGAATATATTGGGTAATAATTCCATTTACACCAAATAAATTAATTAAACCTAGTCCATGAGAGATAGATGGAATAAGCATTGGTAAACTTATGAGTACTTTTAATATAGAACGATGTTTTATATTGGTTCTATTTAAGGCATAAGCTAGAAAAAAAGCTATACAAACAGATAAAATTGTTCCAATGCTTGTAACAAATAAAGAATGACTTAAAGCATTTTTAAAAGCGGTAGAAGCTACAAGCTTTTGAAAATTCCCATTACTAAAATCAATTTGTAATAACATATTTATAAGTGGAAATAAAACAGAAATTCCTATAAATAGAAAAATGAATATACTTAACTTACTTCTTTTTTTCATTATAAATCAATTCCTGTACATTTTTCTATTGATCTTACTTTTTCCACTAAATGTTTTGTTACAAATTGTTTTACATATTCATTTTTAGGATGGTTAAAAATTGTATTTGGTTTATCGAGTTGTTCAATATTTCCATCATGCATAACCATAACTCGATCAGAAAGTGAAAAGGCTTCTTCTTGATCATGCGTAATATAAATCATAGTTGTATGAAATTCTTTTTGTATTTTTTTTAGTTCTTTTCTTAATACTAAACGATTATCAGCATCTAAGGCAGACATGGGTTCATCAAATAAAATAATATCAGGATTTAAAGCTAAAGTTCTAGCTATAGCAACTCTTTGCATTTGCCCTCCTGATAATTCAGAAGGATACTTATTTAGATGTTCTTCCATATTCATCATTTTTAGTATTTTTATGCTTTCTGTTTCTGCATGTTTCTTATTTTTTAATTTTAATTGTAAAGCATAAGATACATTTTTTAAAACGGTCATATTTGGAAAAAGAGCATAATTTTGAAAGACGATGCCCATTTTCCTCTTAGAAGGATCTAGATTTGTAATCTTCTTATTTCCTTTCATAATTTCTCCGGAGGTTGGTGCTTCTATTCCTATTAAAATTTTTAATAATGTTGTTTTGCCACAACCACTAGGGCCAAGAATAGATAAAAATTCGCCATCCATTACTTCAAAGGAAATATTATTTAATACCGTTTTTTTATCAAATGTTTTACTTAAATTTTCAACTTTAAGATTAACCATTGATTTCACTGCTCCATTTTTCAGTTAGTTCACTTTTTCTATTGTTGTCATCGATATCTTTCATATTAGCATCTTTTAAATTTGTTGGATAATTTTCAACTTTATTCTCTTGATTTTTTAAAATAATATCAGGCATATAATGTTCTTTATCATATTTTCCAAAATCATTTAATAGCCATTCAAATACTTCTTTAACATGTTCTTTATTTTCTTTGCCTTTTATAATTGCAGCAGCAGTTGTATTATAAGGAGAACCACTTTCTAAAGAAACAATTTTAAAATCATAACCGCTATTTATATCATGAACTCCTTCAGAAGTCATACCCATGGCAATCGCAATTTCTCCTTGCTTTAATAAATTAGTTGGTCCAGAACCTGATGTTGTAAATTCACGAATATTTTCTTTTAAATTTTTAAAGTAATCTAATGCTTTTTCTTCTCCCATAATATTCACTGCATTTAAATAAAATCCATAACCAGTTCCTGATGTTGTTGGATCAGGCATTGCTATTAAATTTTTATATTCATTTTTCAATAAATCATTATATGTTTTCGGAATACTTAAATTATGTTCTTTAAAATATTTATTATCAATAATTAAGTTCATTGTATATTTTACCCAAGTATAATATTTATTAGATTCAATAACACCATCTAAATAATTTTCCGTACTAAATTCATTTAAATCAGCAAAGTTCTCTTGTAAATTTTTAGCATGAGATGTTTCTAAATCTAGTATAATATCCGCTTCAATGTTTTCTTTTTCATTTTGAATCTTTGCTGCTACATTTCCTGTTGCTATCGATTGTACAACCACATTGATATTTGGAAATTTTTCTTTTAATTGTTCTTTCAAATCTTGATTTCTTTCTTCTTCCATACAAGAATAAATAACTACTGTATTCTTATTTCCACACCCCGTTATTCCAATTAGCATTACTGCCATAATTAATAATATACCTATTTTTTTCATTTCTACTACCTCTCGTTCACTTTTTCTAAAATGTCTTTCTATTTTGAACAATGTACTACTTTATACTTAACGGATGTTACTATCATTAAGTAAGTCAATTATAAGCTACTGCGCGATATTTGTCAAATAAAAAACAAGTTTTTCTTGTTCTTTTTTGTTAAGATATATTAATTTTATGAACATTTTTAGTTTCTACTAATTTTATTAAAAAATGCATTTTTCTAAAATTATTAAAATTTTATTATAAACTTTTGTGCATATATTTTTTAATGTTTCAATATATTTATCCAGCTCTAAGGAGTGAAAATTTTTCGCAATCAACCAATTTGATATAATATAAAAAAGGTGGTTGATTAAATTGATGA
>CANRBQ010000058.1 GCA_947628905.1 uncultured Bacilli bacterium | reverse complement strand
GAAAGTGGTAAACGTTTAATATCTTTAAGTTATGGTTATGCTATATGTAAAAAATATAATATTTCTATGGATTATTTGTATGGAAAGATAGATTAAGTTATCTTTGGTAGTTTATTTAAATATTTTATTATATAAAAAATGATTACTTTTGGTAACCATTATTTTTCTTCTGTTAAACCATATTTACGGTTAAATCTTTCAATGTTTCCAGTTTTTTTAACTTTTCCTTGTGCTCCAGTATAGAATGGATGGCATTCACTACAAACTTCAACTTGCATATCGCCTTTAGTTGAATGTGTTTTGAAGCTTGCTCCACAAGCACAAGTAATTGTTACTTCTTTCATTTCTGGGTGAAGATTTTTTTTCATAATTTCCCTCCCGCCATATCAAATTTTTTGACATAGTAATTTCTTTTGTCTTTAGTATTATATCACATTATTTAAAGTTTGCAACTATTTTTAATTATTCTTTAAATGTTATATCATAATTACTAGGGCCTTCAAGACATTTACCATCAATATCAAATCTAGAGCCATGACATAAACAATCCCATGTTTTTTCTATTTCGTTAAATACTAAACCACATTTTAAATGAGGACATTTAGTTAATACTATATGTTCTTTATTTTGATTATCTTTATAAATAGCAACATTTTTATTATTTATCTTAGTATATTTAATATTAATATTATTAATATTAGATTTATTACTTTTAATTATAGCTTTAAGATTATTTTTTATATTAATTGGGAAATTAATTATTTTACTTATATTTAAATTTCTTGTAGGAGAGAATAATTTAATATAGGGATTATCTTTTTGCAATATAATATCTTTAATTATAGAACTTGCTAAAACAGAATTAGTCATACCCCAAGTGTTATAACCACAGGCGATAAAAAATGTATTATCTTTAGTTATTGATCCTATATAGGGCATATAATCATTGGTTATAATATCTTTATTAGACCATATATAATCATAATTATTAAATTCATTAAAATTATCTTTAATACTTTTAATATTACTAGAAATATAACTATTTTTTAAATATATTAAATATTTATTATTATCATTATGATAACGTATTGATATAGTTGGTTTATCTATGTTGATTGCATTTATTTTTTTATAATCATTAGTTTTTAGAGCACCAATATAGGATGTTTCAATATGACTTTTAATGGGTAAACAAAAATGTTTTAAGAAGTAGGGGTAATGAGTAGCAATAACTATATATTTAGCTTCTATAATATGATTATTAGCATAACATTCATATATATTATTATTTTTATTTATACTTTCTAATTTAGTATGTTCATATATATAATCTTGATATTTTGTTTTCCAAAAATCAAGATATTTTAAAGGATGAAACATATAAGTATCATCTACTTTTAAAGCTAAATTATTATATTCTTTAGTAACATTTATATTATTATTTTTTAGAAATTCATATTCTTTATTTAATTTATTTGTATTATTTTTATTAATAGTAAATAAATAAGAAGAACTTTTAGATAAATCACATTTTATATTATTTTTAGTTATTAGATCTATTAATTTATTCATAGCAAATATTTGACTTTTTAAATATTCTTCACAAGTGGTTATATTAATAAGATTTCTTATATTCATAAGTATTTTTTCTTGTAAATAAGTTATTTTAGCAGTACTTTTGCTAGTTACACCTCGTCCACATTCATTTCTTTCAATTAAAAGACAATTTAAATTATGAGCTTTTAATTCTTGAAGAATGGAAATACCCGTTATGCCTCCTCCAACAATTAAAATATCAGTTTTAATATTATTAGTTAAACTTTTACAATTAGTTTTACTTTTATAATCATTCCATATACTATAATTTTTCATATTAATATTATGGTTATTATTTAATAAGAAAGACAAAAAAAGAAAGTTTTTAGCTTTCTTTTTAGATATTACTTTTCAATATCGTTAATACATATAATATTAGATTGATATTAAAAGTTTCAATGTACTAAGTAATACCTGTGTACACATTTATAGTTTATTTTAGAAAACTATAAATATTTACCCTCTTTTTACCAATTACTTTAAGATATAATCATAAATATTATATTTTATAATATTATTACTTAAAGTAAATCTGTTGTTAACAATAGCATTTACATTATTAATATATGTATCTTCTGGTAAAGTTTTACCATTTTTTAAAGTAAATTTACCATTGCGATAAGTTCCATAGTCAGATACCCAACTACGATTAGAAAATATAGCTAAACCAACATTATCACTTAAAATATCTTGGCCTATAATTAGTCTAGAATCATAATTAATACCAAAAAGATTTAAAAGAGTAGGTAATACATCTATTTGACTTCCAACTTTATCAATATTTATAGATTCTTTCATTTCACTATTCCAAATAATAAAATCACTATGGTTTACTTCAATAATATCATCTCTTTCATATGTACTTAATTCATTTATTTCATCAATTGTTAAAGTATAAGGATAATGATCACCAACAAAAGAGATAACTGTATCTTTTAAAATATTAGCTTCTTCTAAAGAATTTATGAGAGATTCTAGAGCACGATCTAATTCTATTTGGGTAGCTAAATAAGCTTTAACATTATTAGAATATGGTAAATCTTTTACTAATTCTGTATTTTTTTTAGCAATAGAATTACCTGTGGAATTATAAACATATGGAGCATGTCCTGATACAGAAACATAGTAAGTTACAAATGGGGTTTTATCTTTATATAATGGAAATGTAACATTAAATAAATCTATATCACTAGGTAACCAATTACAATTCATCATTTTTTCAAGTCCACTACCACATCCTAAATAATCATCAAATCCTAGAGTAGGCATTGTTTTTTCACGACCATAATAAGTATAAGTCCAGTCATGATAGCTTTGAACTTGATAGCCTATTTCTTTAAAACTATGACCTAAAGCATAACTAATTTTGGGTTTAACTTTTTTCCAGTTAGTTAATATCTCTTGAGTGGGAATTAATCCTGTTGTTGCTTGAAATTCGCCACCAGTTGTACTTAAAAATACTGGAGAATAATAATTATTAAAATTAAATCCTTCATGACTTAATTTATAAAGAGTAGGGGTTAATTCTTTATCTATAGCAATTTCATTAAAACCTTCGGCTAGAATAAATATTAAATTTTTGCCTTTAAACATACCAGTATATTTATTTTTATTAGTGGGTTCTTTAGATTTAAAATATTCTAAAGTATTTATAATATTCTTATTAGTAGTATTATTTATTAATTCTTCAAAATTAATATCTAATTCATTATATGTTATTTCTTCTTGATAATTTTCTTTAAGTTTAATATTAGATTCATTAGTTATTTTTTCTTCATAATCAAATATTAATCTTTTTATATCTATTTTTGTATATGTTAAAATACCAAATTTATCAGTTATTTTTATTTCACTACTAATATTATTATATAAATTATAAGCAGAATATATATTATTTTTGGATATATTTAAACTAAGAATAGAGATAATATAAAATATTATAATTAGAAATATATTTATTATTAATAAAGATTTTTTAGGTCTTTTAAAATTTATTTTGTTTTTCTTAGTTAAGGCAATTAATACTAATAATGGTAAAAAGAATGTTATAATAACAAATATATTAGAAGTAATAGATTTTAATATTAAACTTTTAAACTCGGTTATATCGTTTGCTAAACCTATAGTATTAAATGAAAATATATTAGTAAATAATTTATAAAATATATTTTGAAAACTATAATAAATACATAATATAATAGTAATTAAATATAATACTATTTTATTACCTTTATTTTTAAATAGATTACAAATAAAGTTTAATATAAATATAAGGGGAATACTAAATACTAAAATATATAGTAAATTATGATAGTTTTTAAATATTATTATTTTACTCATAAATTCTAAGTATAGGATGAGAAAGGTAAGATAATAAAATAAATTAGACTTCTTGTTCATTGTTTAACACCAAATATTATTATAATCATTTTTAGAAAAAAGGGAAGTTATATCTTTTATTTTATAAATATTTTAGATATAATTATATGGGATGTGGTAAGATTGAATAGCATTAAAAATATGTATCATAAATATGAAGAAATTATTAATTATTTAATTGTAGGAGTATTAACCACCATTGTGAGTTTAGCATCATATTTTTTTTGTACAATGACTTTTTTAGATCCTACAAATAAAATAGAATTACAGATTGCTAATATTATTTCTTGGATTTTAGCTGTTACTTTTGCTTATTTTACAAATAGAATATTTGTTTTTAAAAGTAAAAATAATAATAAAGTTAAAGAAGCAATGAGTTTTGTGGGTTCAAGAGTTATTAGTTTACTTATGGATATGGCTACAATGTTTATTATTGTTTCAGTGTTACATTTAAATGATAAAATTGGGAAACTTGTTAGTCAAGTAATTGTTACAATTGCTAATTATTTATTAAGTAAATTATTTGTATTTAAAAAGAAAGATTAATGTTAATAACAGGGGAGTTATTAACATTTTTTATTTATTAAAAATTATCATTCATAAGAAAGTCAAAAATATTTAGATGTTTAATATCCTCTATAGAATAATTCTTTTTATCTAAAGATATTATGTATTTATTAGGTATATCTTTTAATTCATTAAAAGCACTAAATTCTCTTTCTCTTGTTTTTTCATCTTCTAGTTTATAACATACTTGAATATATTTTGTTTGATTATTTTTTAAAGCAATAAAATCTATTTCTCCTTTTTTAGTTTTACCTATATAAACATTATATCCTTTATTTATTAAATCATTATAAACTATATTTTCTAAAGAAATAGAATAATTTATTTCTTCATTATTAGTTTTTATTTGTTTAATTCCTAAATCACTAGTATAATATTTATTTAAAGTTTTTAAAATACTTTTACCATGTATATCATAACGATAAACTTTATTTAATATAAATGTAGAAGTTAGGGCTTCTAAATAATTATATAAAGTATCATTTGCTATTTCTTGATGCTCTTGTTTTAAATATTTCTTAACATTAGCACAAGAAAACTCTTTAGCTTCTGTATCTAATAAATATTGTAGTATTTTATTAAAAGATGTTATGTCTTTAATTTTTAAGCGTTCAACAATATCTTTTAATATTATAGAATCATAAACACTTGATATGTAATTATTTAAGTCATTTGTTTCTTTAAATATAAATCTTTGAGGAAGAGAACCCCATTTAAATATATCATATAATAATTCTTCATATTTATTATTGGGAGTATTAGTTAGTTCTACTACTTCTTTAAATGAAAGGGGATTTATTTTAAATCTTACATATCTTCCGGATAAATCTGTGGATAATTCTTGGAAAGTTAACCTGCTATTGGAACCTGTAATAAATATACTATATTTATTAGTTATACGAAGAGAATTGATGCCTTTTTCAAAATTATCTACTTTTTGAATTTCATCTAAAAATACATAATATTTTTTATTATTATTTGTTAATGATTCTATATAATTAAATAAATCTTTAGCTGATTTAATAAAATCATACTTTATAGATTCAAAATTAATATATATAATATTATTTTCATTTATTCCTTTATTTTTTATTTCATCTATGATTTGGGTTAAAATTACTGTTTTCCCACTTCTACGCATACCATATATAATTTTTATTAATGATGTTTCTTCATAAAAATTTCTTATTTGAGATAGATATTTTTCTCTAATTAACATAGTTAGTCACCTGTTTATAATTATATAACAAATTGCTTGCTTTGTAAAGTTATTCCAGTATATTGGAATAACTTTTTATTATTAAAAATAAATAGAGAGTAGTTTTTACTCTCTAATGTATTATGTTGGGTAAAGGTAAACCCATATCTTGTCTATTAATAAAAAGGTAAGCATAATAGACAAGTAATAATTTAAGTTCCTTGAACTATGTATGGATTTGTATATGTTCCAGCTCCTGATAATTTTGTATCAGCAGAGAGATTTATTACTGGGCGCACACCATACGTGCTGAACACGGTGCTGACGCTGAGGTAGCCACCCGAATGCACACAGAACACGCTAGCATAGCCGTTAGTGTTGACGATATACGGAGACATCGTCCAATAAAAATCTCCTGTATATAAGTAAAATTGTTTATTATCAGATAGATTATTTGATCTATAATAATATCCTCCTGCAAATACTGCTTCATCTATGGTTATTAATCCTATTGGACTATTTTCTCCTTTTCCGTTATTATTTAATAATTTATGATTTCCATAATCACTTCCGTTTGATTTCTGTGCTCCTGGAAGTGTAAACGTATCTTCTTTTCGAGTACACTTGAATGTTGGTGTATGCTTTTCATTTGCACTACTAGCACTTGAATTTAACAATCTACTAAATGGAGCATATACTGTAGCATTTTTTCCATATCCCATTGCTGTATCACTTGTCCACCACTTATTTTTTTCTGTGTTTATCTGTCTATCATTGCAAAAACCAGCATTTGGATCTATATACGTTCCATAATTTGTTTTTAAATTATTACTATACCAAGTATCTAATATTTTTTTAATATCACTATCATAATTATTCTCATGAGCTTGGGCATAGGTTGTAGTTGGAGTTCCTTCACTACCAGCACTACCTGTTTTATCTGTACCATACATATATCCTACATATTTATTGTCATTATAATATGCGTTATACGCACTCGTTTGTAATTGACTACCTGTGCCATTATTATTTAAATATCCATCATCTGTTGGAGCATTACTTCCTTTACCAGCATAAATCATCCTTATTGAACCATTGCCATTTATTCTGATGATTCGCCACCATATGTCATCATTACCTTCTTTACCAAACTTTACCCAATTATCTTTTACTTTTCCTCTAAAATAATATGTTGTTCCTAAATCATCTGAATCCGAAAATAACTTAGATTTACCTTTTGTGTCTGTATGTTCTGCTGTATCCATATCTGTAAAACCATTTTTACTGCCCTCTTCTGTTGTTCTGTTTGCTAGTACTTTTTCTGATGCCTTAATTAACTTATCATAATATAAATAACATGTTGTTCCATCTAAAGTTAATCCTTTTATTTTAACTGTATTATCTGTTAAATCAGATATTGCTTTTGCTCCATTACTGCATTCACTTCTATCTGTATTTATTATATATCCTTCCTTTGGCATTGTTTCTGCTTTTTTGTATTTTCCTGTTTCTTCATCTTTTATAAATATTGATAATATATTTATGTCTGCTTTACTATCACTTATCTTTGCATGTACTTTCCCTTTAAATCCTTCTCCTATATCCTCGTTTTGTTCTTCTAATTCTTTTTCTGTTAAATTTGGATATTCTATTATAATATAGTAGTATACTTTCTCTCCTGTTTGACTTGATGTTATATATTCATTATCTGTTAGTTCTATTGTACTTTCTATTTCACTTTGTTCTATTACTCCTTCTTTTATTAAGTCTAATTCTTCTATATTTGTTTCACATTCTTCATTTAAATATTGGATTCCATTTGTTACTTTCTTTTTCTTATTACATGTAAGTGTTATATCTTCTCTATCTTCTTTTGTTTTATATACTTTATATTTTAATTCTGTATTTAAAGTATTTGTTCCATTCCATATTAAGTTATATGCTATTAATTCATTATTACCGGTTGCTATTACTTCTATTTTAGATAATGTTTCAT
>CANRBQ010000057.1 GCA_947628905.1 uncultured Bacilli bacterium | reverse complement strand
AAAAATAAAAATAGAAGAAAGTAATTCTAAACCAAAAATAAATGTAATCGCTGCTTATATAGAACAAGAAGATGGAACATATCAAAAAGTAACAGATGGAATACCCACGAGTGGATATACCATCAATAAAAATAAAAGTGCCTGTAGTAATGGAGCAACTCCAATATGGGATAACACCAATAAAGGAGTAATAGTAAGTAATCTAACTAAGAAAGGAACAGAATGTTATTTATATTATGATATAGATTTATCTGAGAAAACGTTAACAGCATTAAATTTACATAGTGAAGGTGTATTACCATTTGCTATAGATAAATACACATGTGATAATGGAACAAATAGCTATGGACATAGTAGTGGCAATTGTACTTCGACTGATTCAGGAGTATATGAAACAGTAGATGACTATGGAAAGAGTTATGTATTTAGAGGAACAGTAGATAATAACTGGGTAAAATTTGCTAATATGTATTGGAGAATTATTAGAATTAATGGCAATGGAACAATAAGATTAATATATGCTGGAACATCAAAACCAAGTGAAGGGAAATGGGGTAATACAGGAGATAATGCTGCGATAAAGACAGTTTCAGGAGCAACAACAAGTGCATTTAATGATTTCTATAATGATAATAAATATGTAGGTTACATGTTTGGAACAGTTGAGTCAGGTAGTGCTAATAGTGAGGAAACTCCAACAAAAAGTTATAAAGAAGCTCATGAGAATAATTATGATAGTACAATAAAAGAAGAAATAGATAAATGGTATGAAGGAGAATCAGGAATACAAACGCAATTCAGAGATAAAATAGATGTAGAAACAGGATTTTGTAATGATAGACAATTATCACCAGTAAATTATGATACTTATAAAGGAGCAACTGTTCCAACAGCAGGATATGCCAAAACGCCAACAGCATATGCACCGGTACATAGAGTATGGCAAAGTGGAGGTACAAGTTGGGGTTCACCACAAAAACCAACATTAAAGTGTGGATATGATGTAGATATAGGTACAACAAATGAAGAAGCAAGAAAAAGAGATTTGTTTACAGGACCTGGTGCTGAAGGAACAACGAATAGTGCTGGAAATGAAATAAGTGGTAATAATAAGTTAAAAAATCCAGTAGGCTTAATAACCATGGATGAAGTAATATATGCAGGAGGATTAGCAGGTCAAACCAACTATGGATATTGGTTATATACAGGTCAGTACTATTGGACCATGTCTCCGTCTTCTGTGAACAACAGCGGCAATGCTCTCGTGTTCCTTGTGGATTCGAATGGCCCCATTGTCAACAACGCATACGTGAGCGGCACGTACATCGGTGTGCGCCCAGTAATAAACCTAAAAGCAAATACTAAATTAACAACAGAAGATAATGGTTATAATCCTGGAACTATTAATAATCCATATGTAGTAGAATAATATCTCTAATTCTTTCCACTTTAATCTTTAAGAGAGTAGCAATTACTCTCTTTTTTTGATATACTTTTAATATGGGGATGATATTATGTTTATACCACTTAAAATAACTACAGAATATACTTTACTTAAAAGTACAATTAAAATAAATAATTTAATTAACTTTTTAAAAGAACATAATATTCCTGGTTGTGCTCTTGTTGATGAAAATTTATATGGGGTTATGAATTTTTATGAAAGTATGATATCTAATAATTTAAAACCCATTATAGGTTTAAATATTAAAATAGATAATTTAAATATTTATTTATACGCTATTAACTATGATGGTTATAAAAATTTACTTAAAATTCATACTTTAAAAGAATTTAAAGAACTAACTATAGATAATTTAAATAAATATTTAAATAATATTAAAATAGTTTTACCCTATGAATCTTATAGTTTATTAAATACTTTTAATAATTGTTATTTAAGTTATTCTTGTGATACTGAAAAATTAGAAGCTTTAATGCTTACTAATAATGTTGTTTATCTTAAAGATGTTTGTTCTTTAACTAAAGAAGATACTAAATATTTAAATTATTTAGAAGCTATTAATAAAGGTATTTTATTAAAAGAAATAAATAATGATTATAGTAATAAATATTTAAATTTAAATATTAAAGAAGAAGATAAAGAAAGTACTATGGAATTTAGTAAAGATATAAATATAGTATTTAATAATAAAGGAAACTATATACCTAAATATAAAGAAGATATTAATAGTTATGAATTTTTAGTTAATTTAGCTCATAAAGGCTTAAATAAAAGATTAAATGGTAATATAAGTGATATATATTTAAAACGTTTAAATTATGAATTAAATGTTATAAATAAAATGGGTTTTGTTGATTATTTTTTAATCGTATATGATTATGTTTTATATGCTAAAAAAAATAATATATTAGTCGGTCCAGGAAGAGGAAGTGCCGCGGGTTCTTTAGTTAGTTTTTCTATTGGTATAACTAATATTGATCCTATTAAATATGATTTATTATTTGAAAGATTTTTAAATCCAGAGCGTATTACTATGCCTGATATAGATATTGATTTTGAATATACCAAAAGAGGTTTAGTAATTGATTATGTAAGAGAAAGATATGGCAAATTTAATGTTGCTCCCATCATGACTTTTGGAACTTTAGGTTCTAAACAAGTAATAAGAGATTTAGGAAGAATATTAGATATTAATATTTCTTTAATAGATAATTTTACTAAATTAATAGATGCTAAATTAAGTTTAAAAGATAATTTAGAAAAAGACCATTTAAAAGAATATTTAAATAATTATCCTGAACTTAAAAATTTATATAATATTGGAATTAAACTAGAAGGCTTAAAAAGACATATATCTACTCATGCCGCGGGAGTTGTAATTTCTAGTATTCCCCTAGATGAAGTAATACCTATCATGAACAATGGTGATTTTATCATGACTGGAGTTACTATGGAATATTTAGAAAAACTAGGTTTATTAAAAATGGATTTTTTAGCTTTAAAAAATCTAACTATTATCGCGAATGTTTTAGATTTAATTAAAGAAAATACTGGTAAAACTCTTGATTTAAGTAAAATAAGTTTAAATGATCCTGAAATATTTAAACTATTTTGTGCCGCGGATACTGAAGGTATATTTCAGTATGAAAGTACTGGTATGAAAAACTTAATGCTAAAAATGAAGCCTTCATCATTTTCTGATTTAGTCGCTTCTGTTGCATTATTTCGTCCTGGACCTATGATGAATATTGATATGTTTATAAAAAGAAAATATGGCCAAGAAAAAATTACTTATTTACATCCTGATTTAGAACCTATATTAAAAGAAACCTATGGTATTATAGTTTATCAAGAACAAGTAATGCAAATACTAGTTAAAATTGGTGGCTATACATATGCTGAAGCTGATAACATAAGACGCGCTATGAGTAAGAAAAAAGAAAGTATCATGTTAAATGATAAATTACATTTTATTAAAAATGCTCTTAATAAAGGTTATTCTGAAAATATAGCTACTTCTATATATGATTTAATTTTAAAATTTGCTAACTATGGTTTTAATAAAGCCCATTCTGTTTCTTATGCTTTAATAGGTTATCAAATGGCTTATTTAAAAACTAAATTTCCTATTTATTTTATTACTAATTTACTTAATATGAGTATGGGTAGTGTCATTAAAACTAAAGAATATATAGATGAAGCAAAATTAAAAAATATTAAAATATTAAAACCTGATATTAATATTAGTACTAATAATTATTTAATATTTAATAATAGTTTAATGGTACCTTTAAGTAGTATTAAAAACCTAGGTATAACTGCTACAGAATCTATTATCGCGGAACGTAACCAAAATGGTAAATATAAAGATTATTTAGATTTTATTGCTAGAACATATGGTAAAAGTGTTAATAAAAAAACTATTATATCTTTAATTGATGCTGGGGTCTTAGATAGTTTTAATTTAAATAAAAAAACTATGATTGAAAACTTAGATATTGCTCTTAACTATGGCAGTTTAATTAGTGATCTTGACTCTTCTTTTGTTGCTATACCAACATTAGAAAAATATGAAGAATATCCTCTCGAAGAATTAAGAATAAAAGAATATAATTCTTATGGTTTTTATTTAACAAATCATCCTTCAAGTATTTATAAAGATAAAAATATTATTAAAATAAATAATATTAAAAACTTTTTTGATAAAAGAATTAAATGTGTAGTTTTATTAGAAAATATTAGAACTATTAAAACTAAAAAAGGGGACAATATGGCTTTTTTATCTTGTAGTGATGAAACAGGTAATCTTGACTTTGTAATATTTCCTAAAGCTTATTATATGCTTGCTAACATAAATAAAGGCAATTTATTAAATATAAATGGAAAAGTAACTAAAAGATATGATACCTATCAAGTAAATGTTGATATGCTAAATAAGATTAATTGATTTTTTACTATTTTTAAGTAAGCAACATTGAATAAACTTTAAATTTATAATATAATAAAATTATCAAAATTCTAGACAATGTCTGGATAATTTCTATCTTAGTGGGGTGAATAATATGCATGATATAAATAGTTTTTTAACAAGTATTAATTTTAATGATGAAGAAAATCTTTTAAAAGATGTAACTATCCAAAAAGTTATTTTAAATAAAAAAAATGAATTATTTAATGTTTATTTAAAAAGTAATAAAGTTTTACCATTTAATATAATTGATAAATTAATAAATAATAAATATAAAATAAATAATATATATAATTGTAATATATATATTGAATATGAAAATATTACTAATGAAGATATTTTATCTTATTTAGAAGAAATAATTAAAAAATTAGTGGCCGAAAAACCAGCTTTAATTAGTTTATTAGATAATAAACCCATTATAGATGATGATATTATTATCTTTGAAGTAATAAGTAATATTGAAGAAGAAAGAATTAAAAAAGAAGAAAATAATATTAAAAGATTATTAGAAAATTTTGGATTAACAGATTATTATATAACTACTAAATTAAATACTGAAAAGCAAAAAGAAATTGAAGAAGAATTAAAAGATGTTCAAGCACCAGCTACATATCAAGAAGTTACTCATGAATATACTCCTGGAGAAGTAATAATAGGTAAAAGTATTACAAAAGAACCTCAAGCTATAAATACTATTAATAATATAGGAAGAAATATTACTATTGAAGGATATATTGAATCTATTTCTTATTTAGAAAGAGATAATATTAATATTATTACTTTATCTATTAATGATAATAATAAAAGTATCATGGCTAAAATATTTAAAAAAGATAAAGAAGAGTATTTACCATTAAAAAAAATCTTAAAAGAAGAAAATTGGTATCGTCTAAATGGCAATGTTGATTTTGATTCTTATTCTAAATGTTTAAGTCTCGGAGTTAAAAACTTAGAAGCTATTGAAAATAGAGAAATAGTAATTTCTAAAAGTGATGATCCTAATATTATTTTAGGAGAACATATTGAAGGAGAACTTACTAGTATTACTAATATTCTGGGAGCTATCGAAAATATTATTGTTGAAGCATATGTATTTGGTCTAGAACTAAAAGAAACGGATAATATTAATATTATGACTTTAAAAATAAGTGATAATACTAGTAGTATTTTAGCTAAAATATTTAAGAAAAATAAAAGAGAATTTGCTCTTATAAAAAGTGCTTTAAAAGATGCTGCTAAGAAAAAAGGTTGGTATCGTTTTCATGGTAATGTTGAATTTGACAATTATTCCCACGAATTAGTTTTTCAAATTTGGAATTTAGAGAAAATAACTAGTAAAGATGAAAAACTTATAGATGATGCCCCTTTAAAAAGAGTTGAACTTCATACGCATACTATGATGAGTATGATGGATGGTTTAATTCCCAACGATGAAAAAGATCCTAATAATATTGTAGATTTTGCTTATCGTATGGGTTATAAAGCTGTCGCGGTAACTGATCATAATGCTTTGCAAGCTTATCCAAATCTTTTTCATGCTGTAAATAGTATTAATAAAGGTAAAGAAAAAGAAGACCATTTTAAAGTAATATATGGAACAGAACTTAATGTTGTTAATGATGATATAGATTTTATTCATAATTTACAAGATTATAGTCTTTTAAATCAAGAATATGTAGTATTTGATACTGAAACAACAGGTTTTTATGTTGGTAGTGATCAAATGATAGAAATTGGTGCTGTAAAAATTAAAAATGGGGAAGTAATAGATCGTTTTGATGAATTTATTGATCCAGGAAAACCTATTCCCGAAAAAATAACAGCCTTAACTAATATAACGGATGAAATGTTAAAAGGCCATGATAATGAAGAAACAGTTACTAAAAGATTTCTTGCTTGGACGGGCACTTTACCTATGGTTGCCCACAATGCTAAATTTGATATAGGCTTTATTAATGCGGCATGTATGAAATATAATCTTGGCGAATTTAATAATACCGTTTTAGATACTATGAGTATGGCTCGCATGCTTCATCCTGAATGGCCAAATCATAAACTAACTACATTAGCTCGTCGTTATAAAGTTGAATGGGACGAAGACGCCCACCATCGTGCGGATTATGATGCGGAAGGAACAGCCCACGCTTTCCATAAAATGTGTGAAGAACTAGATGCTCGTAATATTGAAACAACTACCAAATTATTTAATTCCGTTGATATAAATGAATTAATCAAGTTCTCATATCCTTTTCATTTATGTTGTTTAGTTAAAAATAAAACTGGACTTAAAAATTTATTTAAAATTATTTCTTATGCTAATACTACTTATTTATTTCGAGGAAGTGAACCTAAACTTCCTCGTGGTGAACTAAGAAAATTAAGAGAGGGCCTTTTAATAGGCAGTGGTTGTATTAATGGGGAAATATTTGAAGAAGCCAAAACTAAAGATGATGAAGAATTAGGTAGTTTAATGCAATTTTATGATTATATAGAAATTCAACCTATCAGTGCTTTTAAACACTTATTAGAAATGGAATCAAGTGGTTTTCATTCTGAAAAAGAATTAGAAGAACATCTAAAAAAGATTATTCGTGTTGCTAAATCTGTTGGTAAAATTGTTGTTGCTACTTCTGATGCTCATTACTTAAGACCTCAAGATAAAATATATCGCGATATTATCATTGCTCAAAAAACTAATGGTAAACTTCACCCTTTAAATAAAAGAGGTATTAACCAACCAGACATGCATTTTAGAACTACTAAAGAAATGCTTGAAGAATTTGCTTTTTTAGGCTCTGATTTAGCATATGAAATAGTGGTTACTAATACTAATAAAATTGCAGATATGATTGAAGAAGTAGAAGTAATTATCCAAACCGGCGGCGTTCCTTTTTCCCCAAAAATTGAAAATTCTATTGCAACTGTAACAGATTTAGTATATACCAAAGCCGCTTCCTGGTATGGTGATCCTTTACCATTTAATATTGAAGAACGAATTTCTAAAGAATTATATGGTGATGCTGTCTTAGATAGTATTAAAACTCGTTTAGTAAGAGAAGAACATTTAGAAGGGGAAGAATTAACCACCAAATCTTTTGCTATTTTACATGATACTATATTAAAAGGTATGGATGCTGTTAAAGATACTGTAAAAAGTGAACTTATTCTAAAGTTAAAAGAAGAACAAACAACTAAAATAAAAGAATTAGAAAATAAAATTAAAGAAATAGAAGGGGAAGAAAAAGAACAAGCCATAACAGAATTAAAAAATTTAGAAGCAACAGATCCTCTTTTAGATATTGATAAAAAAGTAAAAAAAGCTCTTGGAGGTATCATTGGAGGAGGCTTTGATGTTATATATCTAATTGCCCAAAAATTAGTTAAAAAGAGTAATGATGATGGTTTTTTAGTTGGTTCTCGAGGTTCTGTTGGTTCTAGTTTTGTAGCAACTATGATGGGTATCACTGAAGTTAATTCTCTACCACCTCATTATCG
>CANRBQ010000056.1 GCA_947628905.1 uncultured Bacilli bacterium | reverse complement strand
TGCAAAAATTGTCGTCATAGTATCTTTAATGATGAAAATGGTAATCCTCTCGGGGCAACTTATAAAAGTGGTTTTGACTTACCAGATTATAATTGTCCAAAATGTGGAACTCCAATGACTAAAGATGGCCAAGATATGCCTTTTGCCACCTTCTTAGGTTTCAATGCTGATAAAGTCCCTGATATTGATTTAAACTTTTCAGATTTAAATCAAGCCGCGGCTCATGAATACACTAAAGTATTATTTGGTGTCGATAATGTTTATCGTGCAGGAACAATTGGTACAGTCGCTGAAAAAACTGCCTTTGGTTTTGTAAGAGGCTATGCTGAACAAAAAGGAATAGTAATGAATAATGCTGAAATTGAACGTTTAGCAATTGGTTGTACGGGAGTTAAAAGAACTACAGGCCAACATCCCGGTGGAATTGTTGTAATTCCTGGATATATGGATGTCTTTGATTTTACACCTTTCCAATATCCTGCTGAAGATATCGATGCTGCCTGGCGAACTACTCACTTTGATTACCACGCCATAGATGAAGATGTTTTAAAACTAGATATTTTAGGACATACCGATCCTACTCAGCTTCGTATGATTCAAGATATCTCTGGTATTGATGTAACCACAGTTCCTTTAGATGACAAAGAAACAATGGGTATATTTTTATCTCCTGAACCACTTGGCGTAACAAAAGAACAAATAATGAATGAAACAGGCACTTTAGGCGTTCCTGAATTTGGAACTCCCTTTACTATTGGCATGCTTGTTGACACTAAACCGCAAACTTTTGCCGAACTTATTAAAATTTCTGGTTTATCTCACGGTACAGATGTATGGCTTGGCAATGCTCAAGAGTTAATTCGTAATAAAGTCGTTCCTTTTAGTGATGTAATCGGATGTCGTGATGATATCATGGTATACTTAATGTATAAAGGAATGGCCCCAATAAAAGCTTTCAAAATCATGGAATTTGTTCGTAAAGGAAAAGCTTCCAAAGATCCAGAAACATGGTCTAAATTTAAAAAAGAAATGGAAGATGCTGGCATAGAATCATGGTTTATTGAATCATGTGGTAAGATAAAATACATGTTCCCTAAAGCCCATGCCGCTGCTTATGTTATGAGTGCCTTCCGTATCGCTTATTTTAAAGTTCATTATCCTGAAGTTTATTATGCTACTTATTTTTCTACTCGTTTTGATGATTTTGATTTAGAAACTATGATTAAAGGTTATGATGCTATTAAAGCTAAAATGAATGAAATAATAAATAAAGGATTTAATGCTACAAATAAAGAATCAAGTGTTTTAGAAACTTTAAAACTATGTTTAGAAGCAACCGCCCGTGGCTTTAAATTTGGTAATATTGATATTGAAAAAAGTGATGGCAAAAACTTTATTATTAGTGAAGATAAAAAAACTCTAATATGTCCATTTAGAACTTTAGATGGCTTAGGAGATTCTGTAGCCAATAAAATAATTGAAGAACGTAATATTAAACCATTTTATAGTATTGAAGATTTTAGCCTTCGTGGTCATGTTAATGCTACAACTGTTGATAAACTTCGTTCTCTAGGTGTTTTTGGCAACTTACCTGAAACTAGTCAATTAAGTTTATTTGATTTTTAAATCTAACTTTACACAATAAAAAGAAATATAAAGTTACTCCTAGTAAATTATAAAATTATATGTTATAATAATATTGCTAAGTAAACTTTCGTATTTACTTAGAATAACATATAAGCTTTATAAATAAAGCTTGCAAATAGGACTTAAAGTCCTATTTTTTTATAATTAAAAAAATAGCTTTTAAAAATGGTATATCAAAAATCTTAAAAATGGTATATCAAAAATCTTAAAAATGGTATATCAAAAATCTTAAAAATGGTATATTAAAACTTGAAAAAAATTTATTTTTATGTTAAATTAATAACAAGAGGTGAAAACTTATGGAATATAATGATGAATATTTACCAAGGTTAATTGATAAAAGAATAGATGAATATTTAACAGTATTTGGAGCTTTATCAGTAGAAGGTCCAAAATGGTGTGGGAAAACATGGACATCTAGAAATCATGCTAAGAGTGCAGTTTATCTTGACAATCCTGAAACCAAATCCCAAGCGTTATTAGATATAGAGCTTATTATCAATGAAGAACAACCTGAATTGATAGATGAATGGAATTTAGTACCTGAAATCTGGGATAAAATTAGACGCAAATGTGATGAAAATACTAAAAAAGGAAAGTATCTTCTAACATGCTCAACCAAACTTGATGATGAAAAAAACAAAAAAATATTTCATTCTGGTGCTGGGCGCATAGGAAAAATAAAAATGTACCCAATGAGCTTATATGAATCTGGCAATTCAACAGGAGAAGCATCTATTATGGATATGTTTAAAGGAACACAAAAAAATAGCCCTGTCACAATTCCTAGTTTAGAAAATATTGCTTCCTTAATAATTAGAGGTGGTTGGCCTAGTAACATAAATATAGATTTAAATAAAATAGATATACTACCTAAAAGCTATATCGAATCTATTTTAGATAAAGATATGAATGATAACAAAAAAAGAGATAAAAATAAAATGCGAATGTTACTTAGGTCACTAGCTCGTAATGAATCTACAATTGTAAGTAATAATACTTTAATAAAAGATATCGAAGAAACTGAAAATGAAAAAGATTTAATAGAAAGTCGTATAACTATAACAGATTATTTAGATGTTTTAGATAGACTTCACATAATTGAAAATCAAGAAGCCTATAGTGAAAATTATCGTTCTCCAGAAAGAATAGGCAAATCTCCCAAAAGACATTTCACTGATCCATCTTTAGCTTGTGCTAGTCTTAACTTAACTACTGAAAAGTTACTTAAAGATTTAAATACTTTTGGATTTATGTTTGAATCGTTAGTAGAAAGAGATTTAAGAATATACATAGAATATTTAGGCGGTCATTTATATCATTTTCGAGATAATATTTCTGGTTTAGAAATAGATTCTATTATTGAATTACCAGGAGGAGATTATGCTGCCATAGAAATAAAATTAGGCTTTAATAGAATAGAAGAAGCCAAAAAAGATTTACTAAAATTTTATGAAAGCATGCAAGAAAAGCCTAAATTTATGTGCATAATTACAGCTAATTACAATGCAATTGTAAAAGATCCTGAAACAGGTATTTATATTATCCCTATAACGGCCTTAAAACCTTAAAAATTAATAACGAAAAAGTTAAATAAAGCTTTTTCTTTTTTTTATTATCCTTAACTATAAAGTGACAATTTTTTTAATTCAAATATATTATAATTATCTTGGGTGTTATTAATGACAATATATATAGATATCGTATTTTTGATAAATTTTATTATAGACTTATCTTTATTATTAACTATTAATATAGCTTTAAAAAGATATAGTAAAATATCTCATCTTTTATTATCATCTTTATTTGGCAGTATTTCTTTAATTAGTTTATTTATATCTCTTCCTAAAATAATTTTAATTTTATTAAAAATATTTTTAGCTATTATCATGGTTATTATAGCTTTTGGTTATAAAAATCTAAAATACACTTTTAGTAATCTTTTATATTTTTATATGGTAAGTATTATTCTCGGTGGTTTTTTATATTTTTTAAAAATAGAATTTTCATATTCCAACCATGGTCTCGTCTTTTATTATCATGGTCTAGCTATAAATTATGTATTTATTATGCTTTTTACACCTTTTATCCTTTATGTTTTTATAAAAAGTCTAAATATTTTAAAAGAAATAAAAAATTATTATTATAAAATAACTATTATTTTTGATTCAAATTATACTATTACTATTCCAGCTTTTTTAGATACAGGTAATAAACTAAAAGATCCTATAACTAATAAACCCATAATTTTATTAAATAAAAAGCTTATTAAAGGAAAAATTAATATTCGTAGTCCCATGTATATTCCATATAACAGTTTAAATAATCATTCTTTATTAGAATGTTTTAAAGCTAAAAAGATTTATATTAATAATAAAGAATTAAAAAACTATTTAATAGGTTTAAGTGACAATTCTTTTAAATTAAATGGAATTGAATGTTTACTTAATTATCAAATCTTGGAGGATATATGATTAATAAAATAATTAATTGGTTAAAAGAAAAATATAATGAATGCTTTTTCGTGGGTGCCACCGATAAATTACCACCCCCATTAAGTGAAAAAGATGAACGTGATGCCATAATTAAAGCTGGTAAAGGAGATATTGAGGCTAAAAATAAACTTATAGAACATAATTTAAGACTTGTTGTATTCTTAGCTAAAAAATATGAAAATACCGGCTATGATGTGGAAGATTTAGTAAGTATAGGATCTATTGGTTTAATTAAAGGCATTAATACTTATAAATTAGATAAAAATATTAAACTTGCTACTTATGCTTCTCGTTGTATATCCAATGAAATATTAATGTTCCTGCGTAAAAATAAAAAAAGAAGAGGGGAGATATCTTTTGAAGATGCCCTAAACTATGATGCCGAAGGAAATGAATTACACTTAGAAGATATATTAGGAACTGAAATTGATTATGTTCCCAATGAATATGAAAAAATTTTAAATAAAGAAATACTTGAAAAAGAAATAAATACTTTAGATGAAAGAGAAAAGGAGATAATGACTTTAAGATATGGCTTAAATAATACTGAAGAATTTACCCAAAAAGAAGTTGCCGAGAAACTAGGAATATCCCAAAGCTATATTTCTCGTATTGAAAAAAAAGTTATTAAGAGATTAAAACAAACCATGAAACTCTAATAAGTAATGATTAATTTCATTACTTTTTAAGTGCTAATTTATTCAATAAAAAAAGCAATTGTTAACCAATTACTTTAATCATCATCATCAGTTAAACCACTATAATCATTAATATTTGTATCATAACTTGACTGTGATGAAATTGTTAATCCTTCACTCATATTATCTTTAAATATACTATAAGCTGATTTAACAATAAATTTATAATCATCAGATCCAAATCCTACTGGATAAGTAAATTCAGTATTAGTTGTAAATCCTAAATTTTTAAGTTCATTTGTAGAACTATCTACCATATAAATCTGATAACCAATAACTCCCATACTATTACTATTATAAGCAAGTCTTGCTTCATAATATGTTTGTTTATATTTATTAAAGAATTTCCAATAAGGATCATTATACATTTCTTCAATATAACTTTGATTTATTGCATCAGGAGTTTCAATAGGATCCCATGATATAGTAACAAATGATCCGTCATATGAATAATCACCATTTGTTGGATTTTTTAACTGACTAAATCTTGTTGATACCTCACTAGGTTCATAACCACTTTTATAATATTCTGTTAATTTAAAATTCTTAGGAGTAAAAGGACTCGCTAGTTGTGTTGGATATGTTTCGGTTTCTATCGTGACGGATGTCACTCCCGAGGGTTTAGTAAACTTTGAATTTTTCTTATATATTTTTGGAGCTATTGCTTTCATAATATTAAGTCTTGCTGGATTACCAGTTGCACTTGTAAGATAAGGTTTACCAGGGCCTAAACTATCATAACCATACCATAAAGCAATCGCATAATCAGGAGAATAAGTGATATTCCAGTGATCTGGCGTAGCATCCGTTTTAATACCTAAACTATCTGCCGTTTTCTTGTCAACTGTTGTTGTACCACCTTTCGCCGCAATTTGAGTTCCACTTATTGAGAAGTTACCTCCAACTCCACGACTACCTGCAGTAACAAGCATATCAGTTATTAAATAAGCTGTTTGCTCACTCATAACTCTTTTCTTTTCTACTAAATGAGTATAAACACTTTCAGATTCGACATAAACAACTTTTGTAAAAGCATATGGTGCTATATATTCGCCACCTCGACCAAATGTTGCATAAGCCGCAGCCATTGAAAGGGGATCAGCACATTCAACTCCACCTATAGCAATTGATTCATATAAATTATCTCCATAATCAATTCCTAAATTATGAGCAAAATCTGCAATTTTATCTGCTCCAACTTGTTCTACTACCATTTGGAATGCTTGAACTGCTGGAATATTTCTTGAATCTACTAATGCTTCTCTCATCGTAATTGGTCCTACATATCTATAATCGTAATTACGTACAGTAGTACCATTACTATATGTCCAAGGTCTATCAATAAATATTGTTCCTGTTGAACCATGTAAATATTCAATATAAGGACCATAATCAAATATTATCTTCGCAGTTGAACCAGGTTGCCTTTTAATTCCCGAACCACCCGCGGAAGGTTTATAATTATTTTTTCCCACTGCTCTTAAAGTACCAGTAGGTACATAATTGCGTCCCGGAGATAAAGCTAAAACTGAACCATCCTGTGTACTTGTAACTGCAAGTCCATATTGAACAGTATCATTAGGAAATTTCCACAACTTACCTTCTGAAAAATCATCTAATACATCTTGAATACTAGTATCTAAAGTAGTATAAATAGTCATTGGTACTTGTCTTGGATTATCTCCAGTTTCATTTTCTACTTGAGCTATAACAAAATCAATAAATGCTTGATACTTACTAGTTTCTTCATTACTATGATCAATAAGTAAACTTTGAACATCAATACTTTCTGCAAACTTTTTATCTTCTTCTGTAATATATCCATGTCTAACCATCAAATTAAGAACTGTACTTCTTCTTTCACTAGCTCCCTCTGGATTAATATAAGGATTATAATAAGAAGGATTATTAAACATACCTACAATAAGACTAGCTTCTGGTAAAGTAAGATCAGATACTGATTTACCAAAATAATACTGACATCCTTGTTCAATTCCTGTAATAGAACCATTATAATAACTAGTACCATTACCAAGCCATTGACTATTTAAATAAAATTCAATTATTTCTTCTTTAGTATATACAGCCTCTAATTTAAATACTGACATATATATATCAGAAAACTTTCTTATAATACCTTTAATTCCCGAAGAATCTACTGTTCCATCTGCATTCTTATTAAAAGTATTCTTTATTACTTGCATGGAAAGGGTAGAAGCTCCACCTGCATTTTGACCTGCCATTTGTCCTAACGAAGCTTTAAAAAATCTCGCAGCATCAAATCCATTATGTTGAAAAAATCTTGAATCCTCTGTTGCAATTAAAGCATCAATAACAACCTCAGGAAGATCATTATAAGTTACAAGCTCAATATCATCAGCCCCAACTCTTGCAATTTCTGTTTTCCCATCTTTTGCTAATATTGTTGTTGATTGCTTACTATATAATTCTTTAGGCACAAAATCTGGTGATGTTACAATAACATATAATACAAATGCTAAAACTATTGATGCCACCATAATTCCCGAACTTATTAAAACAATTAAAATAGTATTTTTAATACTGATTTTCTTTTTCTTAACCGTTTTTTCTTTTTTCTCTTTCTTTTTAATTTTTGGTACTTTCATTTTCTATCAACTCCTTATATGCTATATTTATACCTTCAATATAATTAACTCCAATATTATAATTATAATTTAATTTTACACCTTTACTATCAATTATATTAAATGGAATACTTTTTCTTTCTTGTGTATCTATAAATTCTATTAAATCTTCTCCTTTAAATAAATAAAAACCATTATTCATACTAATTACCAAAAACGCAATACCACCATGTCTTAAAATATTTCTAATATGTTTAATTTGATGTTCATGAATATTTCCTAAAGGAAAAGAAGTAGTATTTTTACTTTCTTTCGCATCAAACTCTACATATTTACCTTTATATAATCCATTATAATCCAAAGTAGAAGCCTCTTTAAAATAAGCTTTTTTAATAACCATTCGACTATAATCAACTTCCACGATCCCTATTGGAGTAGGTTTCTTATAAATAACAGCTATATCATTATCTAAATAATATTTACAAGCATCATTTATAAGTGCCTCTAAATCCATTCCACGATTTCGATAATTAACATTATTTTTAAATGTTTTTTTTATATTGCCAGGATACTTCATGTTTCCTCACCACTATCATTATACTATACAAATAAATAAATAGCTATAAATACCCCCTAATTTTTACTTCTATTTTACGCATATATTTTGCTAAATTTTGTCGAAAAAAAGAAAATCTAATGCAATAATGAAAATATTTTGCTATTATGTAGAAGGTGATAAAATGAAAAATGAAATTCTAATTAATGATATTCTTAAAGAATTAGATGAAGTAATATTAAAATTTGATACCTATTATACTTTAAAAAATTTATCTCAAAGCCAAAAATAATCTTTACATAACCACTTTCCAACAGTGTCAATAGTTTTTGAAAATGTCTCAAAAATTTTAAAACATAAACGGGAAAAAATCTCGTTTTTGTTTACAATAAATTTAAGCATATTGATGTTTATAATGT
>CANRBQ010000055.1 GCA_947628905.1 uncultured Bacilli bacterium | reverse complement strand
ACAACAGCATGTGATAATGGCACTAATGATGAAAGCCATAATAAAAGTGGCAGTAATTGTACATCACAAGATAAGGGTGTATATGAAGCAGAAGATGACTTTGGAAAGTCATATGTATTCCGTGGAACAGTAGATAATAACTGGGTAAAATTTGCAGGATATTATTGGCGAATTATTAGAATCAATGGTAATGGTACAATAAGAATGATATATGCAGGAACAACAAAACCAAGTGAAGGGAAATGGGGTAATATAGGAGATAATGCTGCGATAAAGACTAGTACAGGAACAACTAGTGTATTTAATGATTACTATAATGATAATAAATATGTGGGTTATATGTTTGGAACAGAAGAATCAGGTAGTGTTGGTAGTGAAGGAACTCCAACAGTTAGTTATGAAGAAGCTCATCAAAACAATTATGATAGTACAATAAAAGAAGAAATAGATAAATGGTATGAAGGAAGTTCAGGAATACAAGAACAATATAGAAATAAAATAGATGTAGAAACAGGATTTTGTAGTGATAGACAATTATCACCAGAAACACATAGCGATTCTAATGGAAGTTGGCTAGGAGTATCTGCTCCAGGAGCGGGCTATAATAAGACTCAAACAGCATATGCAGGATATCATAGAACACATGATGTTGGTACTAATTATGATTCAACCCAAGAACCAACATTAAAGTGTAGTAATAAAATAAGAGACTTGTTCACAGGACCTGATGCTCAAGGAACAACAGATGGTGAAGGAAATGAAATAAAAGGAAATAATGCATTAACATATCCAGTAGGCTTAATAACAATGGATGAGGTAATCATGGCAGGAGGCTTGGCTGGAAAAGTTAACTATGGCTACTGGTTATCTACAGGTCAATATTATTGGACAATATCTCCATATGCCTTTTATGCCGGCGGGTCCAGTCCAAATGCTCTAATATTCTATGTGACTTCTAATGGTTATCTCAGCTTCTACGACGTAATCAAAAAGTATGGTATACGTCCTGTAATAAATCTGAAGGCTGATGTAACAATATCAGGAGGAGGAACAATAGATTCTCCATATGAAATATCTTGATGTCATATAAATAATAAATTCTTGCCTAAGTTGCTCTAACTTATTATTCTTGGGCAAGATTAAATTCCATGCGGGGTTTCTCCTCGCTTTTTTTCTGTAGTTATGTGTAGTAAATGGACTAATTTGACATTATGTCTTATTTGTGGTAGTATATGCACTTGTTTGGGGGTTATGTTATGAACATAAATAATTTAAGTAAAGATACTTTAAGAAAATTGAAAAATAATATTATAAGTGGTAAATCTAGTTTAGCTGGAGCACTTATTCTTACGATGTTACTTAATGGTGGTGCAACATATGCGGTGGATGCTAAAGATGTAACAACTGATATGATTTTAGATAAGACTAATTCGTTATATCAAGAACTTGATAGAGGTGTTTTTTTAGAGTTAAATAAACCTATTAGTGAGATGCAAGAAGAGTTTTTGGCTAAATATGGAGTTGACTATTTAAATATGGTCATGGCTGTAACAGAAATAATACCTGGTGTAAATCTTGATTATAGTGGAGCTTATCAAATTATGGCTCGTCCTGATTTTGAAGAAATGAAAAAAGATTTTAAAGTTATTACAGATAAAAAAATTCTTTATATATGTAAGAGATATAGTATTAATTTAGAACAATTACTTATGATTTGTAGAAGAATGTGTAACGAGAGTGGGGGACTTAGTTATATAGAAACTTATCATTGTTGTACATGTTTATATAATAGAATATTTTCTTATCCTTGGATATTAGATTTAAATATGCATGGATATAATGGTTATAATTTGTTTGATCAATTTAGATATCCTAATCAATTTGGATATGGTGTTCCTACTAAAGCACAATATGATGATCCTTCTAAATGGATTGGTTATTATGCCGTACTTGATATGCTTTCTAGTGAATGTGCAACGCATGATTATACTGGTTTTAGAATGGCAAGTACAGGAATGGGAGAACAATTGGAAGTTGGAGGAAATAGATATGTATCTAAAGTATCTGAAAGAATGGATAATCCAACTTTAAAAGAAGTAATATATGAACCTAAAGTTACTTTAGAACAATTGAATGGAAGATATTTTAAAGCTTGGGATTTAGATAATGGTTTAAATTTAGTTCGCAAAAATAATAGTTTAGAGAGGAATGCTTAAGCATTTTTTCTTTTGGGGTTGCATTTTGATTTTCTTTAAGTTATAATAATATTATGATAAGGGGCTGTAGTTATGAATAACAGTGAAAATAATAATAATGAGGGTTTAAATTCTATATCTTTAGGTAGTATTGGTAATAATCCTAATGCTACTCCATCTGTTCCTAATAATGCACCAACTTTAGAAAATAGTTCTGAAGATCCAATGGCTCAGGTGGAAACTTTAGATGATGGTGGAGTAGTTACTCCTCCTAGTGGGTCAAATGAAATTCCTGTTATGGAACCTCCTTTAGTTGATGTTCCTGCAGATAATCCTATTCCTGATGGCTCTCAAGCGATACCTGATGTTAATGCTATACCTCCAGTTGCACCTGTTAATTATGATATCCCTCAACCTATAAATGATGTAAATGCTTCACCTTTTGCCAATGAAATTGGAACAGTACCACCTATTCCAGATGCCCCGATAAGTAATACACCTGCACCAACAGATAATACTCCACCTAAAAAGAAAAGTGGACTTCCTAAATCAATATTTGTTTTAATTGTTGTTCTTGCTTTAGCGGCCGTGGGAGTTGGGGTATATATATTACTTGGAATTGCAAAGAATAGTGTAAGTGTTGTAACTAAACCAGTTAATATTGAATTAAATGGAGAAGTTTCTAGTAATATAAATGATTATGCTGATTTTAAAGGAATTGATAGTAGTAAATGTTCTTTAGATACTACTGGTATTAAAGAAACTACAGAATTAGGTAAAGAATATAGTTTTATAATTACATGTAAAGATACAAGATATACAGGAACTGCTAAAATTGTTGATACAACTCCACCAGAAGTTAAGACTAAAACTTTGACAGTTGGTTTAAATGAGTTAGTTAATCCTGGAGATTTTATAGATGGTGATTGTAAAGATGCAACAGAATGTTCTTATGCTTTTAAAGATGAAGATAAAGTAAAAGAATATTTAGAAGAAGAAGGAACTTATGATGATGTAGTTATAGTTATTAAAGATGAATCTGGTAATGAAATAGAAAAGACTGTAACTTTAGAAGTAAGTTCAGCATCAGTTGAATATTATTTAAATTGTACTAAAAGTGGTAATGGTTATGATGAAATAACTAAGTTAGGATTAAATAGTCAAAATATGTTTAATAAAATTGGAGTTAAGAGTTATGTATTCCATTTAGATAGTAATGAATATAATTCTCTTAAAGCTTCTAGTAGTACACTTGATAATATGTCTTATAAAAATCTTTCAGGGAAACCTACTTTCAATGATACAGATTTAACTTTAACTTTATCTAAAGATATGACTTATGATGAATTAGTTAAAGAAGCAAATGGTGATATTCCAGAATCTTATGCTGAGTTAGTAAGTTTTTATGGAAATTTAGGTTATACTAGTTGTAAAATAGGATATTAAAGCAGAAATGCTTTTTTTTCATGCAATTATCACAATTTTTTGATATTATATTAGGTGGAGGAAAATGATATGCGAATTTTAATATGTGATGATGAAGTTTTAATTAGAGATGTAATTAAAGAATATTTATTAATTGAGCATTTTGAAGTTTTAGAAGCTAGTAATGGACTTGAAGCAATAGAACAAGTGAAAAATAATGATATAGATTTAATTGTTATGGATATAATGATGCCTAAAATGGATGGATATCAAGCTCTTAGAGAAATAAAAAAAATAAAAGATATTCCTTTTATAATGCTTAGTGCTAGAGGGGAAGAATTTGATAAATTATATGGTTTTGATTTAGGGGTAGATGATTATGTTACAAAGCCTTTTTCACCTAAAGAACTTGTAGCAAGAATAAAAGCTGTTACAAAAAGATTACAAAATGAAATATCTATTTTTAAATATGAAACTTTAGTATTAGATGATTTAGCTCATGAAGTTAGAATAGATAATGAAAAGATTGATTTAACGCCTAAAGAATATGATTTACTTAAATATTTTATGCAAAATAAAAATATCGCATTATCAAGAGATACTATTCTTTCTAATATATGGGGTTATGATTTTTATGGTGATGAGAGAACTGTTGATACACATGTTAAAACTTTAAGAAATAATTTGGGTAAGTATAGAGATTTAATTACAACAGTTAGGGGAATGGGGTATAAGTTTGAAATTAAAGAATAATACCAATAGTATTAATTTTAAAACTTTAGTATATCTAATAATATTTAGTATAACTATTTTATTATTTTTAATGCTTTCACAGTCTTTATTATTAAAATTTAGTTATGAGAAATATCAAGAAAAAAAGATTAAAAATCTTGCTAATGATATTAGAAAATATGATGAAGATGAATTATATACAAAGTTAGAGACTATTGCTTATAATAATAGTGTTTGTGCAGAGTATGTAATGACTAATAATACTATTTCTTATAATACTTTGATGGTAGGGTGTGGACTTAATAAAGATAATACTCAAGTTATTAATTTAATGACAGAGATTATGAGTGAAAATAAAAATACTACCCATATTAAATTAGTTAATAAACTTAGTGATACTAAAGCAATATTATCGGGAATAAAAGTTAGTAAAGGTTATGTATTTTTATATTCTCCTTTAGAAGATATAGATGGAGCAAATATAGTACTTAGAAATCAATTAGTATTTTTAACAGTTTTAGTTATATTTTTGGCTTGTTTAATTTCTTTGTTTTTATCAAATAAAATTACTAATCCGATTGTTAAAATAACTGAAAAAGCTAAAAAACTTGGGGAAGGTAATTATGATATTAAGTTTGATAGAAGCGATATATTAGAAATAGATGAACTTGCAGATACTCTTAATCATGTAGGAGAAGATTTATCAAAGATAGATGAATTAAGAAGAGATTTAATGGCTAATGTTTCGCATGATCTTAAAACACCACTTACGATGATTAGAGCTTATGCAGAGATGGTTAGAGATATATCATATAAAGATAAAGAAAAAATGGATAAAGATTTAAATGTAATAATTGAAGAGACAGAAAGACTTAATGTTTTAGTTAATGATATTTTGGATTTATCTAAAATGCAAGCAGATGCAGATTCATTAAAGATTGAAGAATTTGATTTAACTCAGGTTATTAATGAAGTTATGTCTCGTTATGAGATACTTAAAACAACTGAAGATTATAAATTTATTTTGGATTTACCAGATAAAGTTATGATAAAAGCTGATAAACAAAAGATTATGCAAGTTATTTATAATTTAATTAATAATGCGATTAATTACACAGGGGATGATAAACAAGTATTTATATCTATTAGAAATACTAAAAAAGAATATATTGTAGAGATTAAAGATACTGGTAAGGGAATTAAAAAAGATGAGATTCCATATATTTGGGATAAGTATTATAAAAAAGATAAGAAACATCAAAGAAATGTTGTATCAACTGGGATTGGACTTTCAATAGTAAAAGAGATTCTTTCTAAACATAAATTTGATTATGGAGTTAAAAGTGTTTTAAAGAAAGGTAGTACTTTTTACTTTAAAATTAAAAAGTAATGTAAATCTTTTTTATTTCACTTCTTCTACACAAATATTTCACATAGAAGTGATATCATTAGAACATGGAAGGAGGAAGATAAGAGAGAAAAGATTGTATGCACACTTTATAAACCTATACAAGAAAAAATAATAACATATAAACTCAAACTCACACTTTAAGAGAAGAACTTAACTTCTCTTTTTAATTTTCTATTTTTTACTTTTAATTATGGGGGTTTTATGGTATTATTTTAATACGAAAGAAGTGATTTTGATGCAGACATTTATTTTTGGTCATAGAAATCCTGATACGGATAGTGTGTGTGCAAGTATTGCTTTATCTTATTTGATGAATGAAGAGGGAAAAAATACAATTCCTAAAGTACTTGGACATATAAATTTAGAAACAGCATTTGTTTTAGATTATTTTGGAGTTAAATGTCCAGATTATCTTAATGATACTAAAGTACAAATTAAAGATATTAAATATAATAAGAAAGCTTGGATAGTTGATACAGATTCTATATCTAATGCTTTTAGTTTAATGCAACAACAAAATATTACGGCGGTTCCTTTAGTTAATGATAAAAAGATTTTAACAGGATTTGTAAGTTTAAAAGAAATAGCTAAATATTTGGTAAATGGGGATAAAGAGAAAGTTGATACTAGTTATCAAAATATTGTGGACAGTATTAATGGAGAAGAATTACTTAAGTTTGAGGAAGAAATTAAAGGAAATGTAATGGTGGCTTCTTATCAAACAAAAACTTTTCATGAAGAAGTTAAACTTACAAATAATGATATTTTAATTGTAGGGGATAGAATTAAAATCTTAGAATATGCGATAGATTCTAAAGTTAAGTTAATTGTTTTAACTGGTAATCATAAACTTCCAGATAAATTATTTCGAAAAGCAAAGAAGAATCAAGTTAATATAATTTTAAGTAAAGATAATAGTTTAGATACGGCTAATAAAGTTATTTTAAGTAATAGAATTAAATTAATAAATATTAATAATAAACCAATAACAATTAATAATAAAGATTATAGAACTGATTTTATAAGTTTAGCAAATAAAGCAGGACATACAAATTATCCGGTTGTAAATAATAAAAATGAATGTTTAGGATTACTTAAAGTTACGAGTGCTGATAGTTATACTAAACAGAGAGTTATTTTAGTGGATCATAATAGTTTTAGTCAAAGTGCAATTGGAATAGAAGAGGCCGAGATAACTGAAATAATTGATCATCATAATTTGAGTAGTATTGGAACTAATGTGCCAATTAATTTTAGAAGTATGCCTGTTGGTTGTACTTGTACTATTGTTTATAATATGTTTTTAGAAAAGAAAGTGAATATTCCTAAACATATTGCAGGACTTATGCTTAGTGCTATTTTGTCGGATACATTAGTGTTTAAGTCTCCTACAACTACAGAAGATGATATATTCGCGGCTAGTAAACTTTCTAAAATTGCTAAAGTAAATATTGATGATTATGGTTATCAAATGTTTAAAGCAGCATCTAGTATTAAAGGTATAAGTGTAAATGATCTTATTAATCAAGATTATAAGTCTTATAGTATTGGTAATCATCAACTTGGTATTTCACAAGTTATGACTATGGATTTTAAAGAAATTGAACAGAATATGGAAGAATATATTGCAAAACTTAATGAACTTAAAAGTGGTAATTATATATGTATAGTGTTATTTATTACGGATATATATAAAAATGGTTCTTATGTAATTTATAATGAAGATGCTAAAGATATTGTGGAAGATGCTTTTGATTTAAAAGAGATTTATGAAGGTATTTATATAGATAATTTAGTATCAAGAAAAAAACAAATGCTTCCAGCTTTACTTGAAGTTATTGAAAAAAGAGTATAAATTAAATAATTTATGATAGAGTAAAAAAGAGGTGGAGTATGTTAGCACTTATAACTGGAGCTTCTTCGGGTATGGGAAGAGATATGGCAAGAGTACTTGCTAAAAAAGGTTATGATTTAATAATTGTTGCACGAAGAAAAGATAGATTATTAGAGTTAAAAAAAGAATTAAATGTTAATGTAGAAATAATAGATTTAGATTTATCTATTAAAGATAATGTTTATGATTTATATGATAGAGTTAAAGATAAGAGTATTGATTTAGTTATTAATAATGCGGGATTTGGACTTTTTGGAGAGTTTTTTGAAACAGATTTAGAAACTGAACTTAAAATGATAGATCTTAATGTTGTAGCATATCATATACTAACTAAATTATTTTTAAGGGATATGATAAAGAAAGATAAAGGACATATTTTAAATGTTTGTTCTAGTGCAGGTTTTATGGCAGGTCCAAGACTTAGTACTTATTATGCAACTAAAAATTATGTTACTAAATTAACGATGGCTATTAATGAAGAATTAAGACAAAGAAAAAGTAATGTTCATATAAGTGCTTTGTGTCCTGGTCCGGTAGCAACAGAGTTTAATAAAGTAGCTAAAGGGAAGTTTAGTGTTAGAGAAGCTGATTCTTATAGAGTAGCAGAATATGCGATAAAGAAAACTTTAAAAAATAAAATGATTATCGTTCCAACAATGTTAATGAAAGTTACACTTTTCTTAAATAGATTTGCTCCTTATAGGTTATCTTTAATAGTGGCTTATCATATTCAAAAGAGAAAACAAAATATATAGACTTATTTAGATTAATTTTTAAATAAGTTTTTTTAATTTTTACTAATTTTATATAATTGGTTAGATAAAATTAAAAAATTGTTAAGCAGATATTATAAAATTGGTTAAGATAAATATGTAATATTTGGAATTTTACAAGTTATTATTTTTATGATATTTTAAAGATACGAGGCACATTTTAGGGGGTCTTGGTGTTTGCCATCAACTTGAAAACAAGGAGGT
>CANRBQ010000054.1 GCA_947628905.1 uncultured Bacilli bacterium | reverse complement strand
AAATATGCTAAAGATATTCCTATTACTCCTATTAACACACTTACTATTATTATTACTCTTTTATTCTTTTTCATTTTATCCTTCCTTTATACTTATAAATAAAATATCATAACTAGCACGTATTGTCAATACGTGTTATGCTGTAATATAAAAACTCTTTGTTATAATTTTATTATAAGGAGATTTTTAAATATGAAAATTAAAGCAAATAATTATAATCCAGATGAAATACTTAGATTTATTAGACAATCTACTGATTTAACTCAGAAAGAATTTGCTAAAGCTATTAATAAATCAGAACATTGGTGCCAATCTAATGAACTTGGAAGATCTAATTATTACTTTAAGGACTTATTAGAGTTAGCTAAAAAATTTGACTTTGAAATATTTATCATAAAGAAATAAATTATCTTTGGCTTAATATAATGTCTTTAGTGAAATATTTATTTGGATGTTTTATGAAATGTTTATTTTAAAAAAGTTATTCCAGTGTATTGGAATAACTTTTATTGTTTATTCTTTTCATAATAAGTTATACCTAAAACTAAAGGTAAACTTAAAACAATTGGGAATATATATCTAAAATAAGTATTTACTGGGCCTGCGATTAGAATCAGAGCTAGAGATAGGGCAGGTAGGACAATTGGAATTAGTCTTTTTTTATGTTCTACTATATAATAGCAAAAGATAAACATATAAGTCCAAATAATAAAACCAATATTAACAATAGTTCCTAATATAGGAATATAAGGGTAGGCTACACCATAAGAACTTAATATATTTCTTGTTAAATCTAAGTTATTATAACTATATGGTAAATTACTTTCTTTTAAACGACTATCATAATTATAATATATATACCAGTTAGATGTATTAGGATAAAAATAGCCATATACAGTATTAATTGTAGCATCAAAGTAAACTCCTGGATGACGAATTAAACATGAGGCCCAAACTTTAAAATACTCTATTAAATCTGTAGTAGTAGTATCTTTGTTATATTCATTTTTTACTGGATCTGATATGTTTGGTTTATATCTACTTGCTAGAGTGTCATAATTTAATATTTTATCAATTGTCTTTTTTTCTTTATCTGTTAAATCTTTTTCATAATATTTAGTATAACGAGCTGTTTGTTGAAAAGGAATAGAAAGCATTTCTCTTATACTACCACTTGTTATATGCATAGCTGGTAATAATATTTTGTTATGACATTCATAGATAAATATACTACTTAATAATACTATTAATAAAGGTATTCTTTTGTTTTTAATTAATATTATTAAAGCAGGAAAACTTAAAATAATTATTATTGCTCCATTATTGCGGACTAACATCATAAATAAGATTAATAAACTTAGAGATATATAATTTATTATAGAATATTTATTATTAGTTAATAGTTTATGGGTTTCTATTAAATAAAATACTAATAAAGCTCCAAAGAAAGTATCTTTAACACTACTTAAAGCATATAAAGGAAATACAGGAACTAAAGCAAATAATATAAGAATTATAAAACGATATATGAAGGGTATTTTAAGTTTTTTTAAATAAACTAGTAAATAAGTAATAGCGCTTATAATTAGAAATAATTGAAAGCATGTAAACATAAATAAACCAAAATTTAAATTACCTAATATATCTCCGAGTTTAGTAAAACCACCTAAAATAAAAGTATGAAAAACAGGATGATGATTAGTTATTAAAACGTTTTCATCTAGTAAATTAACACCATTTATATAATGGGTAGGTATATTATAATATTGTTTAATTTGATTAGCAGGATCAGGAGATAATATTGCAGGATAAAAACTTATTATATATGGTAACCAAGAAATAAGAAGAATAATAATAGTAGTTTTATAGGGATGTTTTTCATAATAATTTTGGAATTTATTAATTAACTTGGGAAGTTTAATATTTTTAGGTTTATAAGTAAATATTTGGGGAATTAAATTTAAGATTATAATTATAAATTTTCCATATAAAATAAATTTAATTAAAGATATTAATGCTAAAATAATATTACCTGTAACTAATGAAGAATCACCGGCTACACTGTAGCTATAACCAAAAACTAAGAAAAAAGAGAAAAGATAACCTAAAATATTATAAGTTTTATTTTTTTTAATATTATTAAATTTTTTATAGAATAAAATTAATATTATAGTAATAATAGTTATTAATAGAAAATCAGTATTAGAATAACTAAATTTTATTAAATTTTTAATATTTGTAGTATTTATTTTATTATAAGTAATAAACATTTCTTTTATTATTCTTTCGCTATATATACATAAACTAGTTAATATACTTATTATAAATATTTTAATATTTTTCATTTTCTCACCTAAAAATAATTTATCATAATTTATTAATTTAGGCAATAGAAAAGAAATATATGCTATTTCTTTTTCATCTCAAATATAATATCTCTTAATTCCATTGCTCGTTCAAAGTCTAAGTTTTTAGCAGATTCTTCCATTTCTTTTTCTAATGTCTCTAAAATATTATTTAATTCTTTTGAAGACATTTTTGGCTTTTTAGCTTTATTTTCAATTTCATTAGAAACAACTTCTTTTATTTCTTTATTTATGGTTTTAGGTATAATATTATGTTCATGGTTATATTCTTCTTGGATTTCTCTTCTACGAGCTGTTTCTTTAATAGCTTTATCCATAGCTTCACTCATAGTGTCAGCATACATGATTACATGACCAGATGAGTTTCTAGCACATCTTCCAATTGTTTGGATTAAACTGCGATCACTACGCAAGAAACCTTGTTTATCGGCATCTAGAATGCATATTAAACTAACTTCTGGGATGTCTAATCCTTCTCTTAATAAATTTATTCCGACAATACAATCATAGACTCCTAAACGTAATTCACGGATTATTTTTAAACGTTCTAAGGTTTTAATTTCACTATGTAAATAAGCAACTTTGATACCCATTTCTTTTAAATAATTAGTTAATTCTTCAGACATTCTAATGGTAAGAGTAGTTATTAAAACTCTTTCATTAAGTTCAATACGTTTTTTTATTTGTTCAATAATATCATCAATTTGACCGATTGTAGGTTTAACTTCAATAGTAGGATCTAATAAGCCTGTTGGTCTAATTATTTGTTCAACATATTCATTATTGGTATGTTCAAGTTCATAATTTCCAGGAGTAGCGGAAACATAAATAGCCTGGTTAATTTTTTTCTCAAATTCTGTAAAATTAAGAGGTCTATTATCTAAAGCACTTGGAAGTCTAAAACCATAATCTACTAAAGTACTTTTACGCATACGATCTCCATTATACATACCTCTTACTTGGGGCAAAGTAACATGGGATTCATCAACAACTAAAAGAAAGTCTTTAGGGAAAAAGTCTATTAAACAAGTAGGGGTTTCGCCGGGACCACGTAAAGCTAAATGACGAGAATAATTTTCAATTCCATTACAAAAACCTGTTTCTTTTAACATTTCTAAATCATAATTTGTTCTTTCGCGTAAACGTTGTTCTTCTAAAAGTTTTCCTTCATTTTTAAGTTCTTCTAAACGTTCTTTTAATTCTGCTTCAATACGACGACATGCTTCTTCTAATTTTTCAGGACTAGTTACGAAATGGGAAGCTGGAGATATGGTAACTGTTTTTTTATCTGCTATGATAACACCTGTTATGGGATCAAAAGTACAAATACGATCTATATTATTACCAAATAATTCTATTCTTATTCCATGTTCATGTTCATTTGAAGGAATAACATCAATAGTATCTCCACGACTTCTAAAGGTACCACGATGAAAATCTAAATCATTACGTTCATAAGTCATATCAACTAAATGATTAATAATATCATTTCTTTTTATTTCTTGACCTACAGTTAATATTAACATTGATTTTTCATATTCTTCTTTTTCACCAATACCATAAATACAGGAAACACTTGATACGACAATAACATCTCTATAATTAATTAAACTACTTGTAGCTCCATGACGTAGTTCATCTATTTCATCATTAATGGAAGCATCTTTTTCAATGTAAGTATCACTTGAGGGAACGTAGGCTTCGGGTTGATAATAATCATAATAACTAACAAAATATTCCACATGATTGTTTGGAAACAATTCTTTAAATTCACTATAAAGTTGGCCCGCGAGAGTTTTATTATGAGCTAAAACAAGCGTTGGTTTATTAACTTCTTTTATGACATTGGCAATCGTAAAGGTTTTACCCGTACCAGTTGCGCCCAGTAAAACCTGCTCTTTTTTGCCTTCTTTAATTCCCTCGACTAATTCTTTGATAGCTTCTGGTTGGTCGCCACTTGGTTTATATTTTGATACTAATTCGAACATTATGATAGTCCTTTCTATTAATATTATTGTTGTTTTTTCGTAAAATATTTTAACACTTTAATAAGTATAAAACAAGAACTTTAACTATGGTTCTTGTTATTAGGATTACTTTAAATAATAAAATTTGAAATTTTACTTATAGTATACTGTTTAATAGATATAATTATTACAGTTGATTAAGTTTTTTATTATTTGGCTAGCATATATTAGTAAATAGTGTTATAATTAAAGGCAAGTGGAGGTGGGCGCATGAAAGTTATTAAGAAAAACTTACCTGATGGTGTTAAAAAACAATTTGGGAAAGTTAAAGGTGTTAAAGTTAAATTTATAAATAAAAATTTAGATAAAAAGAAAAAATCTAGTAAATAAATTGTTGCTAGATTTTTTAATTGTTAATTATAGTTTCTTCAATTAAATATCTTGGACGATGTTTAGTTTCACTATAAATTTTACCTATATATTCACCAATAATACCGATAGATATCATTTGAAGTCCTCCGATAAACCAGATAGAAATAGTTATAAATGCCCAACCAGGAACTGTATTACCTAATATTTTAACTACTAGAGAATATATCATAATTATAATACTTATAAATAAAATTAATACTCCTAAAGTTAAAATTAAACTTAATGGTTTAATACTAAATGAAGTTATACCATCAAAGGCAAATGATAACATCTTTTTTAATGGATATTTAGATTTACCGGCAAATCTTGGATTACGATCATAATATACTATAGTATTTTTTAAACCTATTTGAGGGACTATTCCACGCAAGAATAAGTTAACTTCTTTAAATTCATTTAGACACTCTAGAGCTCTTTTACTCATTAAACGACAATCAGCATGATTATAGATAATATCAACACCTAAAGCTTTCATTATTTTATAAAAACTTTGAGCCGTAAATCTTTTAAAGAAGGAATCTTTTTTACGAGAACCACGGACACCATAAACAATTTCATAACCATCTTCATATTTATCAAGCATAAGATCTATTACATTAATATCATCTTGTAAATCAGCGTCCATAGATATAGCCATATCAGCATGCTCTTTAGCAGTCATTAAACCAGCGAGTAAAGCATTTTGATGACCTTTATTACGACTTAATTTAACTCCGGCGAATAATTTATCTTCCTTAGTTAGTTTTTCAATTATATCCCAAGTTTTATCTTTAGAACCATCATTAACAAATAATACTTTACTTTCTTTAGCTATTTTTTTACTTTTAATTAAAGTAGTCATTTTTTCTTTTAATTGTTTAGATGTTTCATTTAATACTTCTTCTTCATTATAACAGGGAATTACAACATATAATATTTTCATTTTTTCTACTTCCTTTCAAATAAATATGCATATCTTTTTTTATGTTCAAAATCTTGTCTTTTATTTTTAATTAAATTATAATTAGTAAATAATTCAGGTTCTAATTTGGTTAATTTAGATAATTTATATTTACTTAAATATATAATATATTTAGTTTCTTTATTATGAATATAAGATTCAAAAGCTTTATATTGTTCAGGATAAGCTTCATAAGATAAATTTTGTTTTTCAAAATAATAAGTACTAGGAATAATACCACTTGTTGTATAAAGTCCACAGTCAAGAGAGCCAAGATTTACGAGGGTGGCATTTTTATCAAGATATTTTAAATATTCATATTGAAATAGTTTTTCTTTAGGAGTAAATAACATTTCTTTATAATTAGCATTATAATATGAAAATATTAAACTAATAATATATATTATAATAAGACTTTTATTATTTATTTTTTCAGGTATATATTTAAATATAACTATTAAACTTATTAAAGTAAATATTAAAATAGGAAGTAAATAATAATCATAATATTTTAAACCAAAGAAGATTAAAAAAATAGTAATTAAATAGGTAATTATAAGACTTATTTTACCTTGTTTGGGGAATGATAACTTTATTAATAATAAAGGAAATAATATTATAAGAATAAATATTAAAGGACCATTTTTATAAAGTATTTCAATAAAGTGTATTATTAAAGTAGTTATTCTAGTTATAAAAGAAGCTTTAATGCCATAGCTAAATATATTAGTAAAAAAATAAACATTAATAAATTCTTTTAAGCCATGATTTATTAAAAAATATACGATAGCTATAATAAGTGGAATACTCATTCCTAATAAAAAGATTAAACATGATCTAAAAGCTTTTTTATACTCTTTTTTTAAAATTAAATCAAAAAATAACATAGCCATGAAACCAAGCCAAAAACCTAATAAAGTATATTTAACTAATAAGACTAAGCCTGCGGTAAAACCAGATATAAATAAACTTTTAGAAGAAATATTAGCTTTAAGATAATAGTTTAAAAAATAATATAAAGTAAGCATTATTAAAGGGAAACATAATTCTTCAGCAGAAGCACCATGAGTAAAAGAAGTACTGGTGCATATTAATACCATAAAAATTGGTAAAAGAAAATAAGCTTTTTTAGAAGATAAAAATAAACATATTATTTTATAAGCAAAATATAAAGTTATAGTCCAACTAATTATTTCAATTATGAATACACCATGAAAAGTAGTGTTAGATAATAAATAGGCTATACCATAAATAAAATATAAAAAAATACCTTTTTGTTCAAATAAATCTAAATAGGGGACTAAGCCATGCATCATGCTTTTTCCCACTGTAAAAAAGGCATTAGCATCTACCCAATCATTAAAAGGATAGAAAAAAGAGCATTTACTAGTAAATAATAAAATACTAAATGAAATAAAAAAGCAATATAATATAATTAGAAATTTATTATTTATAAGTTTTTGCATCACTTTTTCACCTAAATTTATTATATCATTATATATCTTTATTAGCAATTTTATTTTTAATAAAAACGTTTATCAAAATTAATTGATAAACGATTAATAAATATAACTTTCTGGAATATATATAATATCTCCAGGAGTTAAATTATATTTAATATTTTTATTTATTTGTTTTAATTCATAAATTGAAACGTAATAAGATTTAGCTATATTATCTAAAGTAGTATTATTTTTTATCTCATATTTAATTAGATTAGTATTATTTAAAGATTTAATTATTATTTTTTCATTAGGATATATTAAATTAGGATTTTTGATATTATTCCAACTAACAAGATTAGAAATAGTTACATGATATATATTGGCAATTTTAGTTAAAGTATCACCACGTTTAACAGTATAGATTTCATTATTACCCGTTCTTGTTATTGGATAATTATAAGGAATAGTTATTTTTAAAATTTCATTAGGATATATGAGATTGGGATTACGAATATTATTCTCTTTAACTAGAGCATAAATAGAGGTTTTATATTCATGAGCAATACCATATAAAGTATCACCTTTTAAAACGCGATAGAATATTGTTTTAGTTTTTTCTTCTGGTTTTAGATCAGGTTCTTTAATGGGAGTATTATCATCCAAAAATATAGAGGCATCAAATTCATCACGATCAACATTACCTTCTATTCCTGATACTCTTCCTTTATCAGTGTATTGCCAACCTATATAGGGTATTTTAGTTTCAGGTTTAGCAACTTCATATTGAGCAACCCAAAGAGGATAATCTTTAAATAGTTCGGCATTAAAAGTGTTATCAGCATTATAGGCATCACTATAAATTAGAGCTTTTTTAGAAGTTACTTCTTCTAGAGTTGATAAAAAGGCGAGGGAAATGCTGTTTATTTCTTCTTTTGTTAAATCGGGGAATCTTTCAAAGTCCATGGCAAGTAGACAGTCTGGAGATGTATTTTTAATTACAGAGGCAAAGAAACGAGCTTGGGTTTCAGCTTCTTCTTTAGTCCTTGCGGTAACATAATGATAAAAACCTATTTTTAAATTAGCATTCTTGGCTTTTTCATAATTATTTTTAAATTGAGAATCAACATAACTAAAACTAGCACTACTTCTAATATAAACTATATCTATACCATCGTTTTTTACAGCATTAAAATCAATGTTTCCTTGAAATTCACTTACATCAATACCATTTAAAGCTTGAGCATTTTTAGGTATAATTATAAATAATATAGTAATATAAAAAATTAATAAAGATATCTTTTTCAATTTGCACCTCCTATTACAATATATAAGTTTATTTATAATTGGTATTTACTTTTGTCTATATAATAGGGGAGTTGTCGAATTTTGTCGAACGCTTTTTCTGGACATATTCTTTTTTAATATTTATAATAAAAGTTGAACATTTAAGGTGAAGTGCCTACTTTATATGTCCTTTCCATTTACCTTTACTGATTTTATCAGGGGGTTATGCTTAAGGAGGTACAGAGTTATGATAAAAGTAATTTTACCATTAAATTTGTTTTTAAAAACAAAAAAGACACTTTTCTCGGTTCTTAAACATTAAGGAGTGATGAATTAATTTTCATCGCTTTTTTAGGTTTCCTAAAAAGATTTGTAATTATTAGTATTTTGGCTTTAAAATTATTAAAATTTCTATATCCATATGCAATTCTTTTTATCAATTTACAAGTATTATTATTTCTTTCCAT
>CANRBQ010000053.1 GCA_947628905.1 uncultured Bacilli bacterium | reverse complement strand
TTTTTTATTGCTATCTACTATTTTAACAAGTAATCTATCATCATATATTCCACCAAATAATATTCCATTATAATAAAGTAAATATTCTCCCATCATTGATTTACAAGTAATGGTATCTAATAAATTTAATTGTTCCAAGACAAAATCCCTATATGCTTTTGTTGTAGCCATTATATCACTTCACTTTCAAATTACTATTTTTCTTACTAATTATTATACCATGAAAAAAGCAAATCTCATATAAAGTTTGCTCATATAAATTGCAATTGTTGTCTTAATTCTAACATTTTTTATCTTACTATTTTACTCATTTTTAAAGAATCTTCTTCATTTTGTTCAGCTTGTTGTTCTTTAATTTCTCTAACATCAAATACTTTAGTTAACATTGTAATAGGTATAGGTTTTCTCATGCCGGAAGATTTTAGAAATCTAACAGTCGGATCAAAAGACATTCCACACCCATTATCATAAGCTGGTGTAAAATATTCTTTATCAGCAGGACATTCAAGAATTATATCACCATATTTTAGTACAACGCCTCCTAAATACCAATTTACTCCTTTATTATTATTAAATACTTTGCCATTTTCTTCAAATTCTTGATATTCATCATCAGGACTAATACCATAGATAAAACCTTGTTTTTTATATTGTTCAAATAATTCTGCACTAACAGCTCTATATGCATAATCTGGCTTTAATTGATAACCTAATAATTCTTTAACAGGATGATCTCGCCCTGCAATCATTTTATCTGACACTGTTAATGGTTCTCCCCTGATAAATTTTTCCTGTGCTTCTCGTAATCTAGGATCACTCGATAATGGCATTGTATATGAATTGTATAATTCCATTTTATCCCTCCCATTGATAATTATTTTCCCTTTTAATTTACTACTAAATTCTTTTATAAAGTTCTGTTGCCTCTTCCGAACTATTTTTAAATAATTGAACAACAAAAGATTTAACAATTTCATCCTATTTCATATCTAATTCTTTCATCATAGTTTCAATACTTATTTTAATTTCCTAACAGTACTCATCTATAAAAATTTTTGCTCTTTTAATCTCAATTTTCTTTAATTCTAGAAATTTAAAAATCATCTTTTTTTGCCTACATTTAATATACAATAAATTATTTTTGAAATCAAGTTACTTTAAAACTATTAATTATAAATTGATTAGAAACCTTATTTATGATATATTAATAAAAGAGATGATTTAAGTATGCAGGAATATTTTGATAAAGCAATAGAACTTGCTAAATTAGGAGTTAAAAATTTAGAAGGTGGTCCATTTGGAGCAGTTGTTGTTAAAGATAATAAAATAATTGGCTATGGAAATAATAAAGTTTTAAAAGAAAAAGATCCAACAGCCCATGCCGAAATAATTGCTATTCGTGATGCATGTAAAAGATTAAATACACATGATTTAACTGATTGCGTTATTTATTCCACTAGTGAACCTTGTCCTATGTGCTTATCAGCAATTATTTGGTCTAATATTAAAAAAATATATTTTGTAACTAATAGAAAAGAAGTTACAAAAATTGGCTTTCGAGATGATATGATATATAATTATTTAAAAAATAAAGAGAAAGACATTTTAGAAATTCATCAGATTGAAAATAAAAAATGTCAAGAATTACTTGAAAGTTATAATCATGAACTTTATTAAAAACTGCTAACAAATTAACAACATATTACAGAAAATTAAATTTTATATAATCAGTAATATGTTGTCTTTTTTTATTTAAATAAAAATCACTCCAAGATATTTTAATATTCTTGACAAAATTTAATAAAATTTTAAAAATATTTGTCTTTATCTCATTTTTTAATTACTTTAGCTTCTATTTCAAACATTTTTACTATACCATTTTCAAAAATATAATAAGGTCTTGTACCAATTACTTCAATATTATCTCCATTAATGTAAATAGCATCCTCTTCAGGAATAGCAATAACTTTTCCAACTTTTTGTGAAAATTTGATTATTGAATTAGTAAAATTATTTAATCTTACTTCATTTTCCTCTTCAGTCAATTTTATTTTTTTATTTGTATAATGTGGAAAAATTGAAATTCCTGATATAGAATTAAATCCTTTAGTATCAATTAAATTAACATCATTTGAATCCATACTTGATATAACATCTATATCATATCCAAATATAACTGCCCCTGCACTTCCACCAATTACAATTCCATCTTTATTAATATAATCTTTGATATTATTAAAAGCACCACTTTGCTTTAAACCAAATAATAATTTATATGTATTTCCCCCACCAATAAATAGAGCACAATATTGTTGCAAATCTTTAGATGCTAAATCCTCAAAGCTTCTAACCATTTCAATACTAGGAATATCAACATCTGTTAATTCACCTTGAATCCACTCATAACAGCTATCATATGGATGATCATTTTCATCCATAGCAAGTGGTATATATAACAAAGGTTTATTATGATCAATTATCTCATTAAGTTTTTGATTCGCTAGTGTATTTTGCTCACCAGAACCTCCTCCACAAAGTAATAAACGCATATTATTAACTCCTTTCATACATAAACTATATCATGTAAAAATCTAAATGTAAATTAATTATTTAACAGATTTTTATATTGATTTAATATCAACAAGTTATATAACTTCTAAACATTTATGACAACAAAGTGACAACTCTTCTTTAAATAAATTGTTTTTCAAAAAATACTACGTTATAATTTATTTAAAGAAGATAGGAGGAAAATAAATGAATAACAATTTATCAAATATCAACACCTTTGAACTAGACAATCTAGATTTATCACCAGAACAAATTTTAAATTACTGGACACCAGAAAGAAAAAAGAATGCAATTGCTATTGACACATTCTTTGAACCAGAAGTTGGACTTGCAGAAGGAGAAAATGCAGCCACAACTGAACCAAAAGAAGCCGATTTAAGTAAAAGGCCCTTTGAAGCCGGAGGAAAGTTATTTTTTACCTTAGATAATAAAGACTTTGTTGGAAGTGCCAGTATTGTAGGCCAAAGTAACATTCTTTTAACTGCAGCCCACTGTGTTCAAGACAGTAAAACCGGAGATATCGCAGAAAACTTTCTTTTTTCTCGATGCTATACGGGCGAATTATCATCAGAAGATATTGCTTTCAAAAAAATCGTTTTAAAAGAAAATTGGGTAAAAGAAAAAAGTCGTAGATGGGATTATGCTTTTGCTATCCTTTCTTCAAACTCTAATGTTTCCAAACCTCTTAAATACGCTATAAATACAGATTTAATAAACAAAACTGTAAATGCATTTGGTTATCCTGGCAATTTCTTTGAAGGTGCTCAAATGGTTTTCATAAATGGTTCTGTAAGTAAATCTGGAAACAACTTATGGCGCTTACCAGGAAATAGAATGCTTACTGGTTGTTCAGGAGGTCCATGGGTTTTAGAAGACAATGAAACAGTAGTGGGTCTAAATGGAGCATCAACAACCCTAAAAATACCTAATGTTTTATTATCTCCTGTATTTGATGATGAATTTGAGAGTCTATATCAATACGCTGTCTCACTAGCAAAGGAGAGTGAATAAAATGAAATCTGTACGTTACTTTAAACTTTTAAATGGAGGGGCATTCATTGCTCAAATCGTAATTGAATATCGTGAAAAACAAACTGATGACAAAGGCGATATAAGTTATGAAGCCCAATGGAAAACTTGGTTTACTCCCGGATATAGAGATGTTTTACAATTTGCAGAAAGAACAGTTGATTTACTACACGATTCCCCTATTCCCGATGGTTCTCAAGTAAGAATAAATGTCTTTGTAGCCGCCGGAACAAGTGAACCAGCATCTGAACAATTTGTTTATGATAAAAAAAGTGGATCAATGGCCTGCTATAACATTACAGGTACAACCTTAAATAATGAAGTATCTTTATTATATTATCAATAAATAATTAAATTAATATCTAAAAAATTAATCGAAAGATTGATTTTTTTTATAATATTTAAAAGACAAACTTTCTCTTTTCTTTCACTAAAAAAGTGCGTTTTATTAAAAATATAAAACTACACTAATTTAAAAACTAAATTATAAATTATTTTTTCTTACTAATCTATGTTTATAACCACAATTATCTTTTCCATAAGTTTCAAAACTATAACCATCATCTATTAACTCAAATAAAGAATCTCCAACTGATTCATTTGGTACATCCTCCATTAAAGTTTGCATTGTTTTTCTATATAATGTACTATCTTCTGGAATTCTTAATAAATGCAATAACTTTTCATATTCATTTAAACTTTCTCTTTCATATAATAAAGGATAAAAAAACTGTTCAGCATTCATTATCGCATAAAATAAAGCATAAATACTTCTAATATCAAGTTGCTTTGTCACGTATTCTCCATTTAAACACTTTTTCATTCCCATAATATTATCATAATCTTCAAAACAAGGAGCAACTAAACTTGAAATTAAATCAGATGTATAACCTCCAAATTGAATATCATCGGCATCTATTAAAAAGAAATCTATATCATCATCTTTATTTAAAATCATAATATTATTTGTATTAGCTAAATCTAAGAAAACCATATCTTTCATACTCATAACATTTTTCTCTATTTTTTGAAGTAATTTAGCACAAGTTAATAAATCTATATCATTATCTTTTAAATATTTTTCTAACTCTATTCCTTTTATAAAAGGATATTTAATAACCATAGAACAAACATTAATCTTACCTACTTTTATTGGTTTAATAACAAAATTAGGCCAATTTCTTTTTCGTCTCATAGCAATTAATTTTTCTCTTTGCTTTTTATATTCTTCAATTTTCCAACTTAAAACATCAAATTTTTTTAAAATAACATCAGGATTATCCAAATCTCTATAAACAGTAACATATTCCCCTTGTTTAAAAAATTCTTTCATATTTTTAACCCCCAATAACACTTAAATTATATCATAAAAAGCATTAATATGTCAAATTACGTAAATTATTTCTTCTTCCAAACCATTTTATTATCAACAAATTCATAATATATTTTATCTTCATCACATAAATAAGCAAGATAAGATTTAATTGTACTACCAATTAAAACATATTGATTAACATTCATAACTAAATTATAATACTCAAATATTTCTTTTAAAATCTCTTCTAAAGTATTATTATCACATATTTCATATATTTTTTCTTTTATTTCTTCTATCTTACTTCTATTAAGTTGTATTAAACTAGAAATATCATTTAAAACTTCTCCATGCGAAGGAATAAACAACTTTCCTTTTAAAGTACTTAAATATTCTAATGTATTCAAATATTCTCTAACATCATAAATAAAAAACAAATGATATTTATTAATTGTATCACTACTAAATAAAGAATCCCCAATAAAGTAAACATCATCACTAGTTTTAATTCCTATCATATCAAAAAAATGCCCTTTTAACTCAAAATATTCTAATCCATCCGGTAAATTATTTTCTATTTCTATAACTTTACTTTCTTTAGCCATCAAAAATTTATTTCTTAATTCTTTAAAAGGATAAGCTCCATACAAAAAAGATGCTTCCAATATAGGATACTCTGTAAAACATTTTTCTATTTTATTAGCAAGCACCACTGCCCCTGTTCTATCTTGAATAACTTTATTACCCCCAATATGATCAGCATTTGAATGTGTAGCAATAATTCCTTTAATAGTCCACCCATTATCTTCTATTATCTTTAATATTTTTTTACCAGCCTCTTTATCATTTCCTGTATCTATTAAATAAACTTCTTTATCATTAATTTTATAAATCCCAATATTAGTAGGATTCTTAATATAATAAGTTTTATCTCCAACTTTAACTAATTCCATATTTAAACCTCATCTTTACTTTAATAAATTATTTACAAACTTAACGTATTCTTGGATAACATTACTTGTTTTACTACTATAAATTGTATCTTTAGCCAAAGTTATATCATCTGTAATAATATTATCAACATTTAACTCTATCATTTTAGTTATACTATCTTTTGTATTAACGGTCCAAGCATATAACTCTTTTCCCGCATTATGTAACTTTTTAACTAATGGTTTATTAATACTAGATGCTTCTATACTAAAACTATCAGCACAATCTAATTTTAAAATATCCCCATAAGCCAGACTCATAACATAAACTGTTTTAATATCTTTATCATATTTCTTAACATTCTCTAATACTTCATATACTTGAGAAGTAATAACACATTTCCCTTGAAAATTATATTTTTTAATTAAATCTATCACAGAAGCTTCAAAATCAACTTCTTTTCCTGTAGGTTTTAATTCAATATTTAATTTAATATTATTATCTAAAGCATACTTTAAGACATCTTCTAATAAAGGTATTCTCTCATTTTTAAATTTTTTATCTAAAAAACTACCAGCATCTAATTCTTTTATTTCATCATAATTAACATCCCAAGTATTCTTATTAACTCCTGTAGTTCTTTTTAAATTAGTATCATGCAACACTATGATTTTTTTATCTTTAGTTTGCTGTACATCAAGTTCAATCCAGTCTGCCCCAAGCTCTTTAGCTCCCCTAAAAGCCATCATCGTATTTTCAGGATACAAAGTAGATGCACCCCTATGAGCAGTAACATCCATTGTTCTAACATACTCTATTTTTAAATCATTTTTACCATTTACAACTGAATAAGTAACAACAGTTCCACTTATAACAAATAATATAATAACTATATATTTTAAAACTCGCATTCTTTTATTTATATTATTTTTTTCTTGTTCTTTAATTTTAATTACAGCTATTTTTTCTTTTTTACTATTTTTATGTTTATAATATAAACTACTTATTATCGCATAACTAATTGGAGTAGATAAAAGAGTTATAATTACAAAAGATATAGCAATCAAAAGCCAAATAATTGTAATAGAAAGATTCCCTAAAATATTAACTTTACCCAAAACCTTATATAATCCTATAATAAGAACTATACCAATTAAAATAAACAATAAATAAATTAAAGTTATAATAATTTGAGATAAACCAATAATTAATAAATCTTTAATTTTATTTTTTTTACTTAAATTAATACTTTTCTTTCTAGCTTCTTTAAAATTACAATCTTCTAAAATAAAATAATGCATTACATATAACCATCTAAAAAGTAAATAAATTAATAAAATTATAACAAATATATATAAACATAATAAAAACTTATCTTTAAATATATGATCTAATATAAATTCAGGAATAGCAATAGTTCCAATAAAACCAGATGATAAACCAATATTTAAAAAAGGTATTAAAAATATTACTAAAAAAGAAAGTAAAATATTTCTTAACTTAAATATTTTCTTTGCTTTATAAAAAGACAAACCAAAAGCTTCTTTAACTCCTATTTTCTTTTCCTGATAAGAACTATCTAAAATAATTATAACAGTACCTATATCTATAATTGTATAAAACGCGACAAAAGCTAACAAAATTCCTAAAAAAACTATTACTAAAGGATTAGTTAAAAAAGAAAGAAAATTTTCAAAAGTTAAATAACTATATCCACTTACTCTTGTAATTAATTTAAAACAACTAAGAAATAATGGTGCAAATATTAAAACTGATAAAAACTTATAAATAACTTCAAACTTAATTAAAGTTTTCATATTATACTTTATAATTTTTCTTACATCTTTCATTCTACCACACCTAAAATCATTATAGCATACAATTAAAAAAATAAAAACTCAAGTTATCCAATTATAACTTAAGTTTTAAAAGATTTATTGTATAGTTACTCCTCCATCAACTACTACAGTTGAACCCACCATATATGATGCCATATCACTAGATAAAAATAGAACAACATTAGCTATTTCTTCTGGTAAAGCAAGCCTTCCCTGAGGTATTTGAGTACAAAAAAGTTGATAAGTATCTGGATCATTATCTCTAACATTTTTAATTAAAGGTGTTTCTGTAACTCCAGGACATACAGCATTAATCCGTATATTATTTTTACACTCTTCTAAAGCAACAGACTTAGTTAAACCTAAAACTGCATGTTTACTAGTATTATATGGTACAATTCCCGGATTTCCAAGTAAACCAGAAGTTGATGAAATATTAACTATTGCTCCTTCCCCATTTTCACGCATAGCTTTTATTTCCTCTTTACAACAAAAAAATACACCTCTAACATCTAAATCAATTACTTCATTAAAATTTTCCACTGGAGTATCCACCAAATTAATAGTTGCACTAGATTTACCAGCATTATTACAAGCAACATCAAGTTTACCATAAGTATCAACTGCAAACTTAACCATTGCTTTAACTTCCTCCCATTTGGTTACATCAGCTTGAAAAGCTACTGCATCCCCTCCGGTATTTTTAATATCCAAAACAACATTTTTAGCCGTCTCTTCATTTATATCCACGACTACAACTTTAGCCCCTTCTTTAGCATAACATTTAGCAACAGCTTCTCCAATTCCTTGACCAGCACCTGTAACTAATGCTACTTTATTATTTAACAACATAATATACCTCCTCTAATTTACATTTCTATTATAACACATAATAAACTTTTAATAACCAAAATTTTGCATTTTAATATATAAACAAAAAGAGGCACTTATCGTGTCTCAGTCCAATTTTATTTGGAAAGAACAATCATTAAGGTGCTCTATTTTTATGCAAGTTATCTTAAATCAAAATAAGTACAATCAAATATTTTTACATTAATTTACATACACTATTTATTATTTTTCTTTCTATCTTCCAAATAACGCATTAAAATCGTAACAATCAAATTATTTAAACTTCTATTCTCTTCAAGAGCAATCATATCTAGCTCTTTTTTTATTTCCTCATCAATTCTAACATATATAACATCTTTATTCATATTTATCCACCTCATTACTTATATAATATTACAATTCATTTGCAAAATGTGCTTGCACTTAGCTAGCTTATATGATATACTTTTAGCATAAGTTAGAAATTTCTAATATAATTGATAGAAAGGATAATAAAGGAAAAGAAAATGGAATTTAATAGGTTAGGGCA
>CANRBQ010000052.1 GCA_947628905.1 uncultured Bacilli bacterium | reverse complement strand
AAAAGTGCACTTTCTTATGAAAATGTACTTTTTCAGGTTAATTGCACTTATTTGTGCACTTTAGATTGATTTAACGATAAATATAAAATTGTTACAATATCTTTTTATTTTGTGATATAATTTTGGATGGTGGTATTATGTATGAAAATGTAACTATAGAAGATTTAGATTATTATGGTAGGGGTACTTTACATATAGATGGAAAGATAGTTTTTGTTAAAGATGCTTTACCTGATGAAATAGTTGATATTAAAATAACTTTAAATAAGAAAAAATATTCTGAAGCTGAAGTTTTAAATTATAGGAAAAAAAGTTCTAAGAGAATTAATAGTTTGTGTCCTTATTTTAATAAATGTGGAGGTTGTCAATTATTTTATTATAATTATCAAGATACTTTAAATTTTAAATATAATAAAGTTAGAAATTTACTTCAAAAGAAGGGAATTAAGTATGATGGGAAAATAGATATTATTAAAAATGAATTTCCTTTAGGGTATCGTAATAAACTTAGTTTAAAAATTATTGATGGGAAGATTGGTTTTTATGAAGACAGTACGCATTTTTTAGTTCAAATTAATAAATGTTTAATTGCTAATGCAGATATAAATGAAGTTATTAAAAATTATAAGTTATTTAATATTGGAAATGGAGAATTAATTGTTAGAACTAATAGTAATAAAGAAGTTCTTATAATTATTAATTCAAGAGAAAATATCTATAATATTGAATTAGAGAAATTAAAAGAAATAGTTAAATTAGTAGGGATTGTTTATAATAATAAATGTATTTATGGGAATGATTTTTATTATGAAAGATTAGATAATAAATTATTTAAAGTTAGTTATGATTCTTTTTTTCAAGTAAATCCTTATATAACTAAAGAATTATTTAAGTTAGTTAGTAGTAATATAGATGTTGGTTGTACTCTTTTAGATTTATATAGTGGAGTGGGAACTTTAAGCATTGTTGCAGCTTCAAAGGCTAAAGAGGTTTATAGTGTAGAGATAGTTAAAAACGCGGTTTTGAATGGTAATATTAATGCTAAATTAAATGAATTTGATAATATTAAATTCTTTTTGGGGGATACTTCTAAAATTATTAATAATTTAAATATTAAGTTTGATACTTTAATTGTTGATCCACCAAGAAAGGGATTAGATAAAAAGACAATAGATTTTATTATAAAAAAGAAACCTAAAAAGATTATATATATTTCTTGTGATTTATATACTCTTTTAAGAGATTTGAAATTACTTTATATGTATAAGATAGAAGATTATAAAATATTAGATATGTTTAGTTATACTTATCATTTAGAGAGTATGGTTGTTTTAAAGATAGCTTAATTTTCAATTTGACAGACGTATATTTGTATAGTATAATTTATTTAGGATATATTTATGGGTGAGTAATCATGGATAAAATTTATGGAATACTTTTAACTTTAATCGCGGGTTTATTCTTTTTAGTTGGGGGATTAATTGCTTTAAAGGCAAATAATAAAGATAAGTTTAATCATTTTAGTGTAGCAATGGCTTTTATTATTATGATTGGATTAATAAGTTTAGATTTGATTCCTGAGATAATAGAATTATTTCATGATTATTCTTTAAGTAATAGTTTAATTATAATAACAATATTTGTTTTGGTTGGTTTTTTGATATTAAAGGGATTAGATGTATTAGTACCACATCATTATCATAAACATAAAGATAATGAAAAAAATAAAAAGGAACATATAGAACATGAACATCATGTGGGAACTATTACAATTTTAAGTTTAATTTTACATAATATTTTAGAGGGATTTGCTATATTTGGGATGGCTATTAATGATTTTAAAGTAGGAATTTTAATTGCTGTTTCAGTAGGGTTACATAATGTTCCTTTAGGAATGCATATTTTTAGTACTTTAAATATTAAAGAAAATAAAAAACAAACATTTTTATTAGCAATTTCGAGTTTAATTGGAGGCATAATATTTTTAATAGTTGGTAATATAAGTAATTTAATTATTGGAATTATTACAGCGATTACAATAGGGATGCTTATATATATATCATTATGGGAATTATTACCTGAGTTAAAAACAACAATAAAGAAAAAAGAAAGTTTAATTGGTTTAGGAATAGGCTTATTAATTATTTTAATTTCATTATTTATATAGGAGGAAATTATGAAGAAAGTTTTAGTTACAGGTGCTGCTGGAGTTATTGGGCAAAAAGTTATTAAATATTTACTTAGTGAAGGTAAGTATGAAATTACAGCACTTGATTTAAGAACAAAAAATGTAATGAAGAAATTAAAAAGATATCGTCGAAGAATAAATTTAATATATGGAGATATAAATGATAATGTTTTAATTGAGGCATTGGTTAAAGATCAAGATTATATTATTCATTTAGCTAGTGTTATGCCTCCTTTTGCCGACATAAAAAAAGATTTAGCTAAATTAGTAGAATATAATGGAACAGAAAATATAATTAAAGCTATTAATTTTTATAATCCAGATTGTTTTATGATATATGCTTCTTCTACTACTGTTTATGGAGATGTTAAAGAAGCTAATATAAACTCAGAATTAAAAGTATTACCAATAGATTATTATAGTAAAAATAAAATTAAAACAGAAAAATTAATTCAAAACAAATTAAAAAATTATACTATTTTAAGACTTCCTTTAGTACTTTGTAATCCAAATAGTAAAGCATTTATGTATAATGTTAAAAGAAATAGTTATGTAGAAGCAATAACTGATAGTGATGCAGCTTATATGTTTGTTAGTGCTATTAACAATAGTGATAAATTGAAGAAAAAGATTTTTAATGTTGGGGGAGGAGATGCTGTTAAAGCAAAATATGGAGATATTCTTGCCAATGTTTTAAATATTTATGGTTTAAGTTTTGCTTATATATTTAGTTTATTATTTATTGATAGAAATTTTTATTCTCATGTTTATTTAGATAGTGATAAGTTAAATGAAATGTTAGAGTTTAGAAGTGATTCTTTATCATCATTTTATATGCAACTTAAAAGAAAGGTAAAGGGAAGATTTTTGGCTAGAATATTTGCTAAACCATTTGTTTGGTTTTTGAGGAAAAGATATAAATGATAGGACTTGCTTTAGAAGGTGGAGGAGTTAGAGGTTCATATCAAGCTGGGGTATATATGGCTATGTATGAGTGTGGAGTTAAAATAGATGGAGTTTGTGGAACTAGTATTGGAGCAATAAATGGGGCAGTAATAGCTAGTGGTAAAGGGTCTTCTTTACCTAAAATATGGCGAAGTTTATCAATGGGACATGTATTTGGTTTTTCAGATGATTTTGTTAATAAATTATTAAAAAAAGAAGTAAATATAGATTTTGTGAAACTTACTTTAGCTAATGCTTTAAAAATTTTTAGTAATAAAGGAATAGAACTTAATGGTCTTAAAGAAGTTTTAGATAATAATTTGGATGTAGAAGAATTAATTAATAGTGAAATAGAATATGGGCTTTGTACTGTTAGATTTAAAGATTTAAAACCACTTTATTTATTTAAAGAAGATATGAATCCTGATAAAGTTAAAGATTATATTTTAGCAAGTTGTTTTTTACCTTTTTTTAAGAAAGAAAAATTAATTGATAATAATTATTATTTAGATGGTGGGTTTTATGATTTAGGACCTGTTAATATGCTTTTAAATAAAGGTTATGATAAGATATATTTAGTTAAAGTTCATGGAGTTGGAATAACTAGGGATTATCCTAAAGATGCTAATGTTGTAGTAATTGAGTCTAAAAGAAAATTAGGGAAAGTAATAGATTTAAATCCTAGTAGAGTAGATGAAAATATTAAAATGGGATATTATGATACAATAAGAATTTTAAAAAATTATGATGGAGAAAAATATGTTTTTAAAAGAAGAAAAGATGAGTATTATAAGTTTTTAAATAGAAATGTTAGAGATAAGTTATATCAAAGAGTAAGAAGATTTTTGAAAACTGATACTTATAAAGAGACCACGATTAAAGCTATTGAATATATTATGGAAGAAGAAAAAATTAATTATTATAAAATTTATAAAATAGAAAGTATTATTAGAAAAATAAAAAAGGAATGTAGTGATAATAATTTTATATATAGATATGTAAAAAAGCTTTAATATTAAATTAAACTAGACATAAGTCTATAAAGCATGGTATAATGGAAAACGAATTTTAGGAGGGATATTATGGGACGTGCTTATGAAGTTAGAAAAGCAAGTATTCAAAAAACTGGAGCTATGAAAGCTAAGTTATATTCAACATATGCGAAAGAAATATATTTAGCAGCGAAAAAAGGAACACCAGAAATTGAATCTAATATATTTTTAAAGAGAATTGTTGAAAAGGCGAAAAAAGAACAAGTTCCTAGTGATATTATAAATAGAGCCATTGATAAAGCTAAAGGGATGGGTGGCGAAGATTATCATGAAGTTATTTATGAAGGTTTTGGGCCAGGAGCATCTACTTTAATTATTAAGACTTTAACTGATAATGTTAATAGAACAGTTGGTATGGTTAGAGCGGCTTTTAATAAAGTTAATAAAAGTTTGGGAGTAAATAATAGTGTTTCTTATAATTATGATTATTTAGCAATATTATCATTTAAAACAGATCAACATGAAGAGATATTTGGAGCTTTATTGGAAGAAGGAATAGAACCTATTGATTTTGAAGAAGAAATAGGAGAATTAACTATTAGTGTTAATCCTAATGATATTAATAAAACTAAAGATGTAATAGAAAAAGTAATTGGGGAAGTTGATTATGATATTGATGAAGTAGGAATGTATCCTAAAAATAAAGTAGAACTTCAAGGAGAAGATTTAGAAGTATTTGATAAATTATATAAAATGTTAGATGAGATAGATGATGTTACAGAAATATATCATAATGTAAGTAATAGATAACTTAACTAGACAAGATCTAGTTTTTTTCATATCTTATAGTGTGATATATATGAAATTTTTTAAAAATTTAATAAAAACAATTAAAGATAAAGATCCAGCGATTCATAGTAATTTAGAAGTTTTGGTTTATCCTTTTTTTAAAGTTTATATTTATTATAAAATTGCGCATTTTCTTTATTTACATAAGTTATATTTTTGGGCACGTTTTTTAAGTGAAAAAGCTAAAAAAAGAACAGGGATAGAAATTCATCCAGGAGCAGTGATTGGAAAAAATTTTTTTATTGATCATGGAACTGGAGTAGTAATTGGGGAAACTACGGTGATTGGGGATAATGTGATGCTTTATCATGGAGTTACTTTAGGTGGTACAGGAAAAGATAAAGAAAAAAGACATCCGACAATTAAAGATAATGTTACTATTGGGGCAGGGGCAATAATACTTGGAAATATAGTTGTGGGAGAAAATGCTATAATTGGGGCTGGTTCAATTGTTTTAAAAGATGTTCCATGTAATAAGGTAGTTGTAGGTGTTTATAAATAATTTATAGATTTTTTAGAATATATTTGGTACAATATAGATGGTGATTATAATGAAAATCTGTGATGGAAATAAAGCTTGTAGTGATATTGCTTATTTTTTTAGTGAAATATGTTCAATATATCCAATTACACCTTCTAGTCCTATGGCATCTAATATAGATAGTTTAAAAGAAAGTAGATTAAATTTATTTGATAGTCCAGTTAAATTAATAGAAATGCAAAGTGAAGCTGGGGCCTCAGGAGCTTTACATGGAGCTTTAATAAGTGGTTCTTTAGCAACAACTTTTACGGCAAGTCAAGGATTACTTTTGATGTTGCCAAATTTATATAAAATCGCAGGAGAAATGCTTCCGGGTGTTATTCATGTAGCTTCAAGAACAGTTGCAACAAATGCTTTATCTATTTTTGGAGATCATAGTGATATTTATGCGATGAGGCCTACAGGAGTTGCAATTCTTGCTTCTTCAAATGTTTTTGATGCTCAAAATCTGGCGGCAGTTGCCCATCTTTCGGCTATTAAAGGTAGTATTCCTTTTTTGCATTTTTTTGATGGTTTTAGAACAAGTCATGAAATAAGTTCAATAGAAGAATTAGATGTTAATAAATTAAAAAAGATTATTCCATGGGAAGAAATTAATAAATTTAAAGATAAAGCGCTTAATATAGGTTCTGATATGGAAAGAGGATTAGCTTTTAATGAAGATATTTATTTTCAAACACAGGAAGCAAGAAATAAATATTATGATAAATTACCTGATATAGTAAATGAATATATGCAAGAAATAAATAAAATTATGAATACTCAATATAAACCATTTACTTATTATGGAGATAAAGATGCTACTAATATAATTGTTGCGATGGGAAGTGTTACTGATACTATAAAATTAGTAGTAGATAAAGAAGTAAAAAATGGTAAAAAGGTTGGAGTAATTGTTGTTCATTTATATAGACCTTTTAGTAAAGAATATCTTTTAAAAGTACTTCCTAAAACAGTAAAAAAAATAGCAGTTTTGGATAGAACAAAAGAGGCTGGTTCAAGTGGGGAACCATTATATTTAGATATAGTTAGTGCTTTATTTGATAAAAATATAAAAATAGTTGGAGGAAGATATGGTTTATCTAGTAAAAATACTACACCCGCGGATATTAAAAGTGTTTTTACAATGTTAGATAATGAATTAAAAAATAATTTTACTATTGGAATAGTAGATGATGTTACAAATACTAGTTTACCTAAAGAAGATTATAATATAGAATTAGATGCAGATGAATTTTTAATATATGGTTATGGGTCTGATGGTTTAGTTAGTGCTTCAAAAGATATTTTAAAAATTTTAGGAGATAAAGATTATTTTGTTAATGGTTATTTTTCTTATGATTCAAAGAAATCTGGAGGAGTTACAGTTAGTAATTTAAGAATAGGTAAGAAAAAAATAAATGCTCCTTATTATGTTACTAATCCTAGATTAATTGTAGTTACTAAATTAGAGTATTTTAAAAAATTTGCAATGATTGATAATATAGTTAAAAATGGAACAATTATTATTAATACTAGTAAAAGTGATGAAGAAATAAAAGAATATATATCTAATAAAGATAAAGAAATAATTGTTGATAGAAATATAATGGTACTAGTGGTAGATGCAGATAAAATTGCTATAGATGCGGGAATTAAAGGAAAAATAAGTAAAATAATGGAAGTGCTTATTTTAAATAAATTGGGAGTAAATAATGCTTTAAGAATTTTGGAAGAAAGAATTAAAAAACAGTTTAAGACTAAAGGAGAAAATATTGTTAAAAGTAATATTTTGGCGATAAAAGAAGCAAATAAAGAATTAAGAGAGATAAATATTATAAAAGCTAAAGAAAATTTAAAAGAAGATACTTTAGATTTATTTAGTAAAATAAATAGAAGAATGGGAGATACTTTAACTGTTAAAGAATTGTCTTGTTTTAGAGATGGAGCTTTTCCATTAGGATTAAGTAGATTTGAAAAAAGAGCTGTTAATAAAATGGCTCCAAAATGGATTAAAGAAAATTGTATAGAATGTGGTAAATGTAGTTTTATATGTCCACATGCTGTTGTTAGAGCATTTATTAGTAAAGATAAAAATAGTAATTCTATTCCGTATTTAATTAATAAAGAATATAATTATCAGATATTAGTTAGTGAAGTTGATTGTACTGAGTGTGGGCTTTGTATTACAGAATGTCCAGGTAAAAATGGAAAAAAAGCTTTAGAATTTGGTTTAGTAGATTTAAATAAGCAAAAGATTGCTAATAATTATTTTAATAATTATGAAAATCCAGAAATATTTAATAAATTTAATATTGCAGGAGCTAGTTTATGTAAGCCTAAATTAGAATTTAGTGGGGCTTGTGCAGGATGTGGAGAAACACCATATATTAATTTAATTACGAGGTTATATGGGGAACAGCTTGTTATTGCAAATGCAACAGGTTGTTCAAGTATATATGGAGGATCGGCTCCATCAACACCATATACTATTCCTTGGGCTAATTCACTATTTGAAGATAACGCGGAGTTTGCCCTTGGAATGCATTTATCATATGAAGCAAAAAGAAATATGATTAGTAAAATAATGCAAGAAGAATTTAATAAGGTAAATCTTAAAGTACAAGAACAATTTAAAAAGTTTTTAGATAATAAAGATGATTTTAAAAAAACTTGGGAAGTAAAGCAAGAACTTATAACAATGAGTATTCCAGATAAGCTAAGAGATTTAATTAATTATATTCCTGCAAGAATGGTGCTTGCTATAGGTGGTGATGGCTGGGCATATGATATTGGTTTTGGAGGATTAGATCATGTGCTATCTATGAATGAAAATATTAAAGTTTTAGTATTAGATACGGAAGTATATTCAAATACAGGAGGGCAAGCGAGTAAAGCAAGTAGAATTGGGCAAGTGGCAGAGTTTGCCGATTTAGGCAAGAAAACAGCCAAAAAAGATTTATTTAGAATAGCAATGGCAATACCTAATTGTTATGTAGCAAGTATTTCTTTGGGAGCTAATATGATGCAAGCTATAAAAGCCGTTAAAGAAGCAATGGAACATAAAGGCCCTGCTCTTATTATCGCGTATGCACCATGTATTGAGCAAGGAATAAAAACTGGGATGGCTCATTCAATAGAAGAAGAAAAAATTGCTAGTGAAGTTGGATATACTCTTATTATGCGTTATAATCCTTTAGAAGAAAAATTATATATGGATAATAAAGAGCCTGATTTTGATAATTATGAAAAGTTTTTAGATAATGAAGTAAGATATAATGCTTTAAAAATTAAAAATGAGAAACTTGCTAAAGAACTTTTAAATGAACAAAAAGAGTTTGCTAAAAAAAGATATAATTATTATAAAGAATTAAGTAATAAATAAAACTTATTTAGATTAATTTTTAAATAAGTTTTTTTTACTAATTTTATATTATTAGCTAGATAAAATTAAAAAATTGCTAAACAGATATTATAAAATTGGTTAAGATAAATATATAATATTTGTAATTTTACAAGTTATTATTTTTATGGTATTTTAAAGATACGAGGCACATTTTAGGGGGTCTTGGTGTTTGCCATCAACTTGAAAACAAGGAGGTGGTTAGTAT
>CANRBQ010000051.1 GCA_947628905.1 uncultured Bacilli bacterium | reverse complement strand
TAAGATAATAAAGAATACTTAAAGCAAAGAGTATTCTTTTTTTAAAGTTAATTTTTAAAAACTGTCCATAGGTAAGAGATATAATAGTAACTTTTTTAAATGTTTCTTTTACACGAGAAATATTTTTAGCACCAAAATTATAGCCTAATATTGGTTGGGCTCCTAATATTATACCCACGATTATATTTATAACTATTGAAAATACTTTCATGGCAATACCTATCACAGCGATAGGAATATCTGCCCCATATTTGCTTTTAGCCCCATATTTAGCAAGCATAATATTACATATTAAAGAAATAATAACTATACTCATTTGAGTAATAAAAGTTGAAATTCCTAATTTTAGAATATTTTTAAAAACTCCAAAGTTTATTTTAAAACTTTTTAGAGATAATTTAAATGTTTTAGAACGAGTATAATAAATAATTGAAACAATTAAAGTAGCAATTTCACCAATAATAGTAGCGTAAGCCGCTCCTTTAATACCCATGTTAAAGCCAAAGATAAAAACTGGATCTAAAATAATATTAATGATAGCCCCTATCGCGGTTGAAGCCATAGAAAATTTGGGAGATCCATCGGCTCTTATAACAGCATTCATACTATTACCTAACATATAAACAGGTATGGCAGCAAGAATAATAGTAAAATAATCATGTGCTAAATTAATACTAGCTTTACTAGCCCCAAATAAATAAAGCAGTTTATCTTCAAAGATAAAACCTAAAATTAAAAATATAATACTAACGATAAAAGTAATTAAAATACTATTACCTATTCCTATATGAGCATTTTTGGTGTCTTTTCTTCCTTGACATAATGAGAGATATGCGGCAGATCCATCGCCAAAACACCAAGCAAAAGCAACAGCAATAATCGTAATAGGATAAACTACCCCAGTTGCAGCATTACCTAAATAACCTAAAGCACTATTACCAATAAATATTTGATCTACTATATTATAAAGTGAACTAATAAGTAATGATAATATGCATGGTATAGAGAATCTAAATAATAATTTTGATATTTTTTCTTCTCCTAAAAATTTGTTATTTTCTTCTTTTTCCATTTCTTTTCCTCCTTAAAATATCATTTCCAACTTATTTTAGGGCAAAAAAATATGCGTAAAATTTGGTCTTGTTTTTACGCATTAAGCTGGATCAGACTTGTTAATTATAAAACTTTTAAATTTTTTTGGCAAGCATTTTTTTAATTTTTTTATAAATATAATTTAGGTGAAATAGATACTTTTCTAACTTTTTTTAAGCAATTTATTTCTTTATTAGTTAAATCTTTAATGTTATCAATACTTAATTTTTTAGTAAGCCAAAAATAATTATTTAAAGATGTAATACAAGTAAACATAAGAGAAATATCTCCATTTGTTTTGGTTATTAAATATTCATAAATTTCATCTGTTAAAAAGCCAGAATAAAAATAAGGATTATTTTCTTTTATATGTTCTATTCTTCTTTCAATTATAGATTTTATTATATTTAAATCATGACTATATGTTGGAGTTATAAGATGATAATTTGAATTAGGACTAATAAATTTATCATCAGTAGTAATAATAACTTTATTAAATAGTAGAAAATATTTATTTAATAGTTTTTGAATATATATACTTTTTCCATTAGTCCAATCAAAACGATCTATTGCTAAATTTATGGAATCTACCTTTAAATATTCAGATAATTTCGTTATTAAAATAGATGCTAATTCACCAGTTTTTAATGATTTAGTTAATGATACTTCTTGGTAATAAACATTGCTTATATATCTATTTAATTCATTATTTAAGTCATTAATTATTTTTTGATAATTTTTAAAATATTTATTATATGTTAAAATATAGTTGTCTTTAATATAATTTAATATTTTTTGACAAAATATTATTTCATAATAGTATTCAAAAAGTTCTTTAGTAAAAATTGGAGTTGGTTCAAGAGCAAAATTAACTTCAGAATCAAATAACATATAAATAGTTAAATCTTTGGTTCCAATTGTTTTATTCTCTAAATTTTTTAAAATAGTAGTTTTACCTACTCCACGTCCTCCATTTAGAATAATTCTGGAAGAATTGCTTTCTATTATTTCTTTACATATATTATCTACTGGTTCTCTTACAAAATAACTGCTTGTTAAAATTTCTTCTTTATTCATTTTTTAAAAACCTCCGGTGTAATTATTAATTTTTTATTATTCTTTTTCAAGACTAATATTTGCAAAAGCTCCTAAATCATAAACATCATAGCCTAAATCTTTTAGTTTACTGTATGCGATAGAACTTCTTTTACCACTTTTACAATAAACCATAATTGTTTTATTTTTATCTAATTTAGTATTTTCATCTATAGTATCATAAGGAATATTTATAGAGTTTTTAATATGACTTTCTTCATATTCGGTTTTAGTTCTAACATCTATTATTTGATAGTTATTGCTAGCTAATATTTGATCTAAGGTCATTTTTGTTTCGGCTTTTTGGGTGCTACATCCTGTTAATAAGATGACAAATAAAATAATAACTAGTTTTTTCATTTAATCATTCCTTTATATTCATTTTAATAATTGGTTGCCCTGGTTGGATTCGAACCAACGGAATCATAGGGTCAGAGCCTACTGCCTTACCGCTTGGCTACAGGGCAATGTATGGATTTATTATATCACTACTTAAAATTATTGTAAACTCTTTTAAATTACTTAAAAAAAGATTAATTGTATGGTAGAATATAGAGGAAAGGATGGACTTAAATGACAGGTTTAGAAATGTTAAGTAAATTTATGGAAGTCAATATGCATGTTAAAAATACTTTAATGAAAATGGCTCCAGAGGCAACAAGTAATTATTCTGAAGAAACTAAAATGAAATATATGGATAAGTTATGGCATTATACAGATATTTTAAAAGATGATTTTATGATTATTAATAAACTTTATCCTAATTTGATAAGTATAGAATTTATAAATAAAATTTTTAATAATTTAAATAGAAAAATTGAGAATTTTAGTTATAGATATGATTCAGTTAATGATTTTTTTAATAAATATTATGCTGATATAAGTGATAAAATTATAAATGATGTAAATGAAAATTTTTGTGCATACTCTATGATGGTGGGTTTATCAAATGTTCTACAGGAATGTAAAACAATAAATGAAATTTTACATACTATCCATTCATATATTACACAGACAGAATTTGTTTATGAAAATACACCTAATATTGCCGAAAAAGAATTAAAATCACATTCGGAAGTAGCTTTAAAAGGTGTTCTTTCTCCTTTAGCAAAATTGATTTATGATAATTTAGCAGATGAGGTAAAAGCTGGTTATATAGACATACTTTCTGTTAATAATAAACAAGTATTTATAATGGCTAGAGATTTAGGCCATTCATTAACAATTGATATTTCTCTTGATGATAATAATAATGTATGGGTTAAATATTATATTCCTAAATTATGTAATATGGAAATGATTAAAAATTTAAGGGGTGTAAAAAAGATAGTTAATATTGATGATATTCAAGGATGGGCAACCGGAGATTTTCATTGTTCTTTAGATGAATTTATAAATCAATTTAATGAGTTTGTTTTGGGTGTACCAACTGATAGTGATATACCAAGAAGATACTAGAGGTTATATGGAAATAGATATTAATTTAAATAGTTTAGATGAAGCTTTAGGTAAATATAATAAAGAAGAACTAAGTGATGATTTTGATAGTTATTTAATTGCTCATTGTGCATTTTTAAGCTTTAAAAATAATTTATTAGTATTAAATATTAAAGGTTTACCTAAAAAGAATTGGAAAAAATTAGATGATATTATTCATTCTTATTATTTAAATAAATTAAATAGATATAATAAAATAGATGATATAGAAAGTTATATTAGAATAGGATTTTTTATTATTGGAATATTAGCAATATTAATATCAGAATTATTTACTTCTTTTTTAAGTGAATTATTTTTAATAGCGGCTTGGGTTATTGTTTGGGAACTTGTTTATGATTTATTATTTAAAGAGATTAAAAGAAGAAGAAAAGCTAAAATTTATAAGTATTTAGCTAATGCTAAAATTGTTTTTATAAAATAAGATTTTGACTTTTTAAATATTTATTTATATGTTACAATTAGATAGTAAGGAGTATGTATGAAGACTGAAGATTTGAGTTTAATTGTAATGAATAATTGTGAAGAATTAGGTTTAAAAGTTAATAATGAACTTAAAAAAATTAGAAAAAGTGATAAAAATTATTTAGTTCCAATAAATATGGTAAGATTTAATGATGGAGAAGGAAAAGTTAATATTTTAGAAAGTATTAGAGGAAAAGATGTTTATATATTAAGTGATACCCATAATTATAGTATCACTTATAAAATGTATGATTTTATTCATCATATGAGTCCTGATGAACATTTTATGGATATTAAAAGAACTATACTTGCGATTATGGGACATGCGAAAAGTATTAATGTTATTATGCCCTTTTTATATTCATCAAGACAACATAGAAGAAAGTCTAGAGAATCTCTTGATTGTGCCGCGGCTTTGCAGGAACTTCAAACATTAGGAGTTAATGGAATAATTACTTTTGATGTGCATGATCCAAATGTTCAAAATGCTGTTCCTACCCTATCGTTTGATAACTTTTTTACTACTAATGATATGTTAAAAGTATTTTTAAAAAATGAAGAGTTTGATCCAAATAAAACTTTAGTGGTTAGTCCTGATACAGGAGCTATGGATAGAGCAAGATTTTTGGCAGATATTTTAAGAGTTGATGTGGGAATGTTTTATAAAAGAAGAGATATTTCAAAAGTTGTAAATGGTCAAAATCCAATTGTTGCTCATGAATATTTAGGAAAAGATGTTATGGGAAAATCAATAATTGTTGTTGATGATATGTTAGCAAGTGGAGGTTCAATGCTTGATGTTGCTTATGAATTAAAAGCTAGAGGTGCTGAGAAAGTTTTCTTTTTTACTACTTTTGCTTTATTTACTGGAGGCTTTAAAAAGTTTGATGAAGCTTTTAGTAAAGGAATATTTAATGCAATATATTCTACTAATTTAACTTATATTCCGGAAGATATAATTAATAAATCTTGGTTTAGAATGGCAGATTGTTCTACTTATTTAGCTAAAATTGTTGATAGTTTAAATAAAGGTAATTCTATTACAGCTTTAATGAAAGATAACTCGGCAATTACAAATTATAAAAAAGAAAAAAATCTTTATCAAGATTATTAAGGGCTATAAAATAACTATAGTCTTTTAATTTGGGAATAATCAATGAGTTATATTTTCAATCCAACTAGATAAAAGTATAATTTAAATAAATATAGTAGATAAGGTAACACTAAAAGAATTAGTAAGCGAAGAAATAAAGAGTGAGATATTAGAAAGTAAAAAAGAAATGCTATCAGAATTATTTCAAATAAAATATTTAAGGGATTGTAGGAAGATTATTCAGATAATCCCCTTTTTTTATGGCTTAATTTTAAAACGCTTTTATGATTTTTAGTTACATTTTCATTAAAGAATTTACTATCTTGATAGTTTATATAGCCATGATCTTGTAATAATGTAATGTTGCTTTTACAATTACGGCCAATAATACCCATATTCATTTGGTATGTTACTCCAGTTTTAATATCAACATATATTATAAAAGTTCTTATTTGTTCCTTGTTATCAATGTTTATTATATCATATACTTTTTCTAATAATTGACAATTTCTTTCCATTAAATGGAGTTTTATACCCAATAAATAATTTGGGCAGATAACTTTATTTACTAAATTATTAGGAAAGAATAAGCCTATATCCCTATATCCCTTTTCTTTTAATAATTTTATTTCTGTAGGTAAGTCATCGGGATAATCACGACCAATGAAGCGATAAGTTCTATAACTTAAAACTTCTCCATATAATTTGCGAGTTATAATTTTACTACGATATTTATCAACAGCAAAACCCTTTTCAGTATACTCTATATCATATATTAAACATTCATTATTAAAAATATTAGATAAATTCATAAATTTCATCCCCTATACAAGTTATGTATTATATCATAATATTTAGAATTTAGAAATATTATTTTGTAAATTATAACTAAATACCATAATTATGGCCAACAAATAAGACTCTGATTTTAAAGCAATATCTATGCTAAAATTTATATAGATATTTAATCAAGGAGTTGGATTTATGAATAAAAATATTCGTGTTGATATTTTAGATATGTTGGGAAATTATGGAGAGTATGTATGTCATATTGGAGAAGCTATGGATAAAGTGGGAATCTCTATTTCTAAAATGAGGAGACTTACTGGATTAAATCATGAAATTGTTAAAAAATATTATGAAGATAAGACTGTAAGAATTGATAAAGATGTTTTATCTAGGATTACTTACGTATTATTAACATTTGGAATAAATCCAAAAGACTTATTAGAATATATTCCTCCTAAAAAGTAAATATCTTTAAATTTAAGATATTATCTGTTATATGATATTAAATTAAGAAAGCTATTTTTATATATTAAATGTCTGTGACAAATGTTGACATTTTATTTTACAATTATTTACACAATTTAAAACAAGTAACTATTAATTTATTACTTGTTTATTTATTTTACTCTTTTAATACTTATAAGATTTCTTTTATCAAATATTAATTCAATAACTCTGATGCCATCCCATGCTCCATCAATTATAGCATCATCTTGATAATTTAAAATTAAACGATTATCAAGATTAAAGCCTTTTTCACAATATTCTGTTAGTAAACTAGTTATGGCTACATTATGGGTAAACAATGCTATAGTTTTATTTTCTTCTTTTTCTAATAAATTGCGGATAAATTTAAGCATTCTTCTTTTAACTTCGTTTAATGACTCTCCCCCATTTAACTTGTAATCAAAATCATTTTCTTGCATTTCATTTACCATGCGAATTTTTTTGTCTCCAAGATTGCCAATTATTCGTTCTCCTAATTCTCTTTTAATATTAATATCTAATTCTAATTCTTTAGCTAAATATTTAGCAGTAGCAATACTCATAACATAATTAGATGTATATATTTCGTTAACCGATTGTAAAGTTTTACTTTGAGCTAGTTTTTTGCTTTCTTCTTCCCCTTCAATACTTAAAATTCTTTTTTCTCTTTTACTTTCTAAGGATTCTGTATTATCAAAAATTAAGTTATTCATTGTTAATCCATTATTGATTAAGTAGATTGTCGTCATTTTAATATACCTCCTAAAATGCCATAGCTAAAAATTAACATAATAATACCGGCCATGATAACTCCTAATATGGCAGCGATACAAGATTTTTTCTTATCCATGCCAAGTAATGCAGCGATTAAACATCCAGTCCAAGCTCCAGTTCCAGGAAGTGGAACTCCAACAAATAAAATTAAGCCTAAATATTTTAAACGTTCTATTTGTTCTTTTTTACTATTGGCTCTTTTTTCTATTTTAGTAACTAATTTACCAATTTTTTTACCTCGTTTTTTAAAATAATCAAATATTTTTGTTATAAACCATAAAATAAAAGGAATTGGTAATATATTTCCTAAAAAGCAAACAATAAAACTTGGTAACATTGGTGCATCCATTAAAGCCGCGGCTATAAGTCCCCCTCTTAGTTCCAAAATTGGCATTAAAGATATAATAAACATAACAAGATATTTACCCCACCAAATGCTAGTAATGCTACCAAATATGCTAACTACTGTTTTTGCTAATTTCTCTGCCATTTTTATTACCTCTTAATTATTATATCTTAAATGTTGGATAATCGCAATAAAATTATAATTAAAAGTTAATGTAAAGATATTTAGATTTACAAAAATAAAAATATGCTATATAATTTTTAGTTGGAAAGAAGTGATAAAATGTTAAACGTTGTTTTGTTTGAACCAGAAATACCAGGAAATACGGGAAATATTATGAGAACTTGTGTTGCTACAAATACAGTTTTACATTTAATTAAACCTCTTGGTTTTAGTTTAGATGATAAATATATTAAACGTAGTGGTGTTAATTATATTGATAAATGTAAATATTTTGTGTATGAAAATATAGAAGATTTTTTTAATAAAAATAAAGGAGAATATTTTTTCTTTACTCGCTATGGACATAAACCTCATTCTACTCCTATTTATAGTGAAATTAAAAATAATATTTATTTAATATTTGGTAAAGAATCTACAGGAATTCCAAGAGAAATTTTAAAACCTTATATTGATAGATGTTATAGAATACCAATGACTGATGGGGTTAGAGCTCTTAATTTATCTAACTCAGTAGCTATTGCAGTTTATGAAGTATTAAGGCAAAAAAATTATGAGGGATTATTATTTGATGAACCTCATAAGAGTAAAACTTTTATTGAAGAAGCATAAATAAAAAAACGTGATTAACAACCACGTTCATCTTCACAAGTATTATCTTTTATTTCTTTAAATATATCTTTAAATATTTGAGCTAATTCTTTTTTTTCAGTATCATTTAAGCCTAAATAAGGATCTTTTTGACTTTCAACTGTTCCTTCATGGAAACCAACTATTTCACCATCTTTAAGTACTACCACGGTTGGAGCATAAAGTCTTTTTTCTTTAGTATCATATTCTTTTTTATCATCTGTAATTGTATATTTAGTTAAATATTCATCTAATTTTTCTAATATTTTATAATAACTTTCAGTTCCTTCTTTAGTTTCTGTTAATTTTTTATTTTTTACTTCATAAGTTGAACGGATATCTTTTATATCAACATAATAAAGTTTATTAATACCATTATCTTCAATACTTTGTAATAAAGTTTCTATTAAGCTACGACACCATGGACAAGAATTAAAACCAAAATAAACTACTCCAGTACCTTTTTCTAATACGTCTAATATTTCTTTATCTGTTTTTATTTCTACAGGGGCATTTTCTTTAATAGACACTTTTAAATAATCTTTATCACTACTATTTTTAGTACCATTTAAAGATTCATATTGTTCTTTAAATGCTTTAGAATCTTTTGTTGCTTCTCTTTCTTCTATTTTTTGTTCGTCTTTTTTATTTTCTTTATAATCTAAATAGATTTTAAATCCTAATGCTAAAACTAGTATTACCCCAAGGATTAATCCTAATATTCTTTTTTTGTCCATACAACATCACCTATTTAATATTTTAACTTAAATAGAAGTAAAAATCAACCTAAAAAGCGTACATAAACCATAATAATACACACAAATAAAAGAATGGCTAGTAATGCAATAATCATAGCACTATTGCGGTTATTAATCTTTTTTAGTTTTAAAATTTCAGAATTTAACTCTTTTTCTTTTGTTTCATTTTCGTTCATAGACTTATCACCTTCTATGATATTATTATAAAATAAAATTGGTCTATTATGTAAAAAACTTTAATTGTTCATGTAAAATTATTGTAAATTTTAGACTTTTTTTACAGGAGTTGTTACAATTCACAGTTAAATGTTAAGACATACTAAAAGCAACGATTTTATTCGTTGTTTTTTTGAAGACTATTTTCTAGTATTTCTTCAATAGTATAAGGATTTCCATTTAATAAGCGTATTAATGCATCTACTTCATTAATTCC
>CANRBQ010000050.1 GCA_947628905.1 uncultured Bacilli bacterium | reverse complement strand
CATGCCAAGATAAGTGATAGTAAAGCAGATATCAATATATTATCAATATTTATAAAAGATGAAGAAACAGGAAAATATAAAAAAACAGAAACAGTGCCTAAAGAAGGATATGAAATAAATACAGATAGAAGTGAATGTAGTAATGGAGCAAAAGCAAGTACAAATTATGATGATTATAGTGTAAATATAAAGAACTTAACTACAGACGGAACATCATGTTATCTATATTATGATAAAGAAAAAACTGCGTCAGATATAGTACTAGCAAACAGGACAATAGAAGAAGGCAGTAAAGATGGTTTTACAGATATGGATACAGCAGAACATGCAGACGCAAACGGTAAATCTAAATTATTTTCAGATTCAGATGATTTAGGAACAACCTATTATTTTAGAGGAAAAGTAAAAGACAATTGGGTGAAGTTTGGAAAAGAAGGTAATGATGATATCTGGTGGCGCATCATCCGAATAAATGGAAATGGTTCAATAAAAATGATATATGCTGGAAAAGGAGAAACTGCCCCAACAAATGACGGGTATTTAAATAATAATGGAACAGGTAGTCAATTACAAACAAATAAATATAATGATTATCGTAATGACAATAAATATGTAGGATATATGTATGGAACAGATAAAACTGGTTCATATGAAAATGAGACTACGCCAACAACTAGTTATAGTCAAGCACATGAAAATAATTATGATAGTGATATTAAAAAAATATTAGATACTTGGTATAGTACTAATTTAAAAACAAATTATGAGAAGTACATAGATCCAAATGCTGGTTTTTGCAATGATAGACAGATAAATAATCAGGCAAGTGAGTGGTTGACTAGCGATACAGTAAAAGGATATGGAAAAGAACCTACAGCATATGCTCCATTTAATAGGCTGTTGGATTCAAGTGCTAATGCTAATACAAAACATATACCAACGTTTAAATGTAGCCAAAAAGATGATATGTTTACAATTCCGGGAGCTCAGAAACCTGATGGAAGCGATTATGGAAATCATAAACTATTAACTAATAATGGAACAGGAGAAAATAGTCCAATCGGATTAATCACCATAGATGAAGCAGTATATGCCGGAGGATATTATTTCAGATCAGATAATCTATCTGATAATAAACAATTTTATTTATATACAGAACAACATTATTGGACCATGACTCCATCTTACTTTAACCGCTTTTTTGCTAACGTGTTCTATATACATTTTAATGGCAGCCTCAACTACACGAACGTGGACCACACGAACTTCGGTGTCCGACCTGTAATAAATCTCTCTACTAATGTTAAATTATCAGGAGATGGAACATATACAAATCCATACATAGTTCAAGAAACTTAAATATATTACTTGTCTATTATGCTTACCTTTTTATTAATAGACAAGATGGGTATATACCTTTACCCAACATAATACTAGAATAGAAAGCTTATATTATAATTCTTTCTATTCTCTTTTAATATAAAAAATCTTACTTGCTCTAAAGTAAGACTTTTTATTATATGTAAGGCTCTCTCACTAATTTAATTTTTTTCATAAAAACTATTAATAGCAACAATAATTCTTTTAATATTCTCTTCTTTAAAAGGCTTATTTAATACATCAAGTATAGGATAAGTAAAAGCTTTTTTAATTGTTTCTTCTGTATCATCACCAGTAATAATTATAACTGGAACTTTCTCAAACAACTCTTTTTCTTTCATATAATCTAATACTTCAAATCCATTCATACTAGGCATATTAAGATCTAATAATATCGCATATACTTGGTTATTATTTAAAGCCTCAATGGCTTCTTTACCATTCATAGCTCTAATTATTTGATATCCATTACCAATATTTTTCTCAATAAAATTAAGCATTATATTTGAATCATCGGCAATAATAATCTTTTTATTATTATCATCCATATCTTTAAAATAATTATCCAATAACTTTTTAATTTTTTCTATTGTCTCTTTTAAAATATTAAAATTATTAACAATAAAATCTTTATTACTTTCTTTTCCAGCCATTTCATGTTGTAAAAATATTTCGGCATCTTTCATAAATCCTAAATATTTAGCTTCACTTTTTGTACTATGAGCCAAAATACCATAATTATTAAAATCTTCATTATCTTTATAATATTCTAAATTTTTAAGTTTATCATCTAAGCTATCTCTAAACTCTTTCAATGATTCATTATAAGAATTCATATCTCCCCAAAAGTCTAAACTAGCCTTTAAATCAACCCCATATTCTTTTAATAATTCTTCCTTTTCCATTCTATCTATCCTCCTTTAATTTAAAAACTTATGTAAAACTTTATTTAATAAATATCTATCAATTGGTTTTGATAAATAATCATCAAATCCTGCACTTTTATATTTCTCATCTGTTCCTTCTATTGCATCCGCGGTTAAAGCAACTACTGGTATATTAAATCCTGGTATTTCTTTAAGTTCATTTAAACATTCAACCCCATTCATTTTAGGCATCATAATATCCATTAAAATTAAATCAAATGTTTGAGTCTTAGCAATCTCTAAAGCTTCCATTCCACTTTCCGCGGTGACTATATCAAAATGATAAGGCTTTAAAATATTTTGCGCAACTTTTAAATTTATTTTAGAATCATCAACAACTAATATTTTTTTATCTTTTAAACTATTATAATCAATTTCAATTTCTTCAGTATTACTTTCTGGTATTTCCATACTAACTATTTCTTGTTCTAAATATACTCTAAATGTTGAACCTTCCCCATATTTACTAACAACATTTATTCTACCACCCATCATTTCTACTAAACTTTTAGTTATCGCAAGTCCTAAACCAGTTCCTTCAATCGTAGTATTCTTATCTTCATCAATTCTTTCAAATTTATTAAATAATTTATCAATATTTTCTTTTTTAATTCCTCGTCCTGTATCTTTAATAGAAATATATAATAAACTAGTTTTAGTATCCATTCTATTAATTGTATTAACTATAAATTCTATACTACCTTTATCAGTATACTTTGCCGCATTAGTAAGTAAATTTAAAATAATTTGTTTAACTTTAGCAACATCACCTTTTAATACCCCCGGTAAATCTTCTGAACAAGTATATTTAAATTCAATAGGTTTATCTCCAATTCTTGGTTTAACTAGTTTACATAAAGAATTAAATACTTCTCTTGGATTATATTCTTTAGATACAATTTCCATTTTATTAGCTTCTATTTTTGATATATCAAGTATTCCATTAACTATCTCTAATAAATTATTAGAAGCATCAACAATATCTTTTGCAAAACCTTTAGTTTCTTCTCCCAAATCTTTTTGTTCTAACATACATTCACTAAAACCTACAATCGCATTTAAAGGTGTTCTAATTTCATGAGACATATTAGATAAAAACTCTGTTTTAGCTTTATTAGCTTTTTCAGCTTGTGTTTTAGCCATATCTAATTGTTCAATCATTTTTACATCTGGATTTTCTATTGTAAAATACATTATAAATGCTATAAATATTAAAACAGGATTAATAATATAATTCAAACTAGGATTAGACATTATTATTATTAAAATAATTATTCCAAATAAAACTAATAAATAAATAGGAATATATTTTTTACTTTTTAAATTTTTATGATCAATAACCATTCTTATTAATTGAAATAAATAACAAATTGAAAAAATAGAATAAGTAAGCATAATAGATAAACCTGATGCTACAGCTCCTGATTTTTCAATAGTAACTTTTGTTGGCAGTATTAATATTAATAATGCTCCAATAACATTAATAGCAAAGAAAATATTTTCCCATTTTTTAGTATTTTTCTTATTATTTAAGGATATATAAAATGTATAAAAAGTAAGTAATAATATCCAAGATAATAATGCAATTAAATATAATTTATTTAATACAATTATTGTTATATTTGGAATATTAAAAGCAGGATTAACCGCGACTCCGAGTATTAATCCTGTAATAGAAATAGCCATATTAGCTACCAAAAACCATGCATAAGTCGAATCTTCAATTTCTTTCATTCTTCTTTTTGAAAAGAAAACAATGCTAATTGCCCCAATTAAACATAATGCATATAAATTTAATAATAATAATTCTAAAATATTTTGCATAATATCACACCTCCAAAATTATTTTTTTAATACTTTTGTTAAATTATTATTCTTACTAATTTCAATACCCCCAACAGTTAAATTTGTTTCTTTAACAATAACATCTATTTCTGTACCATCTAAAGTAACTTTCTCTAAAGATTTAAAATCAACTTTCCCATTTTTAGTGAGTGGCATACTATCTCTAAATTTAAACTTAGATGGAATTTGTCTTGAAGCCATTGTCGAATTACCAATAATATTTTTATAAACAATTTCTTCTACTATTTTAACATCTTCTATATCTACATTATCTTCTAATACTAATTGACACATTGGCATTATACCACGACATTTTTCTTCAAAGTATGGTACTATAGCAACATATTTAACAAGTGGATTAACTGCTATAGCGTCCTCAATTTCATATGGTTTAACTTTATAACCATCAAATCTTACAAAAGATCTATCTTTTCTTGCTTTATGATAGAATATTCCATCTCTATCCATTTCAACAATATCTCTCGTTCTAATATAGTCTTCACCATCTAAGCTATAATGTGGAACAATTACATCCCCATGCATAATTCCTTTTGTAGTAGCTTCACTAGACACAATTAACTCTCCTTCAAGTCTATCTCCAACTTCTGGAAATTTTAATGGTACTAATCTATCATCAATATTCGGATCTACTAATCCAAATGTTGTATCAGGAAGAGGAATACCAATTGAATCAGCTGGATTATAATTCTTTTGCGCATAAGAGCCACATCCACAAAATTCACTCATTCCATATCCTTTAGCCACTTTAGCTTGACATCCATGTTCTTCTAACCATTTATTAATTCTAGCTTCATCATGGGCCGTCATTGAGTCTCCTCCATAAATTATTTTACGAATACAAGATAAATCTTCATGCTCTAAATATTTACAATCTGGAAGAGCAGTTAACCATGCTGGCACTGTCATAATTATACTTGGATGATACTTCTTTAATAAATATCCAAACTCATTTATTTCAAACTCTGGTACATCTAAATTACAAGAACCACTTTCTAAGAATACTAACCAATTATCAAACGCTCCAAATGGGGCAAAATAAGGTAAAATATGTAAACATCTATCAGTAGGTAAATAATAAGCATCACCTTTTTTAAGTTGTACTAAAGTTGACATCGCATTTCTATTAGTAATTGGAATAGGTTTAGGTCTAGCCCCACTTGTACCAGAAGTATGTCCTATATAAATAGTTGCTTCTGGATCAATATTTTTCCTAAAATTAATAGTTCGACAATCATGAATTAAATCACTATATTTTAATACTTCCAAAATAGAAGATTTAACCGCGACATTATAAGCTTCTTCACTTTTTTTCATCATTTGTATATTTTGAAGTAAAACTTGATACCATCTAAGCTTTTCTGCTGTCGTTTTACTATTTCTAATATTTCTAAGTTTATTATAATTAATAACATCTGTAAGATAACTAATCTTACCTTTAATATCCATTGAATCACTAGGATTTAAAGTTATAATTTTTTCAATTCCCATATCTTTTAATTGTTTTTCAATTGGCTTTAACATTCCAAGATAACATTTATCTAACGCAATAATATGCTTAGCTTGTTCAAAACTAATAATTTCAAGTAATTTTTTCGCATTAGCTTCTATATCCATACTATCAGGTCTAGGATCAACAAAATCACTAGCACAACCAACTTGAATGCCACCTAACCATAACTCTCCAGCCTCTGGTATATTAGGCACTAAATTTAAAACAATATCACCACTTTTAACTCCAATTTGTTCTAATATAGTAGATGCTACATCAGCTTTTTGAAATAACTCACGATAAGTATACTTCTTACCATAATAATCACTAGCAATATTTTCTTGCCAATCTCTAGTTTCCTTTTTTAAATACTCAACGACATTGGTTTCGGGGATTTCTTGAGTTAAATCTCTATCTTGATAAAACTTCATCCAAGGTTTATCTAAATGAGCATAACCTGTATTTTTTTGTAAATTTTCCATATTTAACCTCCTTACCATATCATTATAATTATACCATAACTTAATTAAAAATGATATATTATAATGTTTTTAATAAAATATAAAAAATATTACATTAACTTCAACCTAAATATATAATAATAAATTCTAAAAATCAATATTTTCTTGCATCAAATGTATCATATATGATACAATAATTACGGTGATTTTACTTATGAAATATGATCCTAGTTATGTTGACTACTCTTACGATGGTGAACTTTTAAATGAAGTCTTTATCAAAGAATTTATTCGCTTCCGTAAAGAAAATAATTTAACTCAAGATTTATTTGCTAAATTCTCTAATGTTTCTCGTGAAAAAATAGCTCGTATTGAAAATGGTAGTCATTCTCCTAGTATATTAAGTTTATTAAAAATATTAGGCCCTATTGGTTATACCATTAAAATTGAAAAAGTTAGTCATCCAAAAAGATATTAACTAATTGTTCAAATTATTTTTATATGTTAAAATATTAAATAGAAAGGTATCAATCAATAAGAATTAATTAAAACGTTTCTATAAGATTGATTATATAAGGAATTATATGGAACTAACAGAAGTAATTAAAAATAGAAGAAGTATCAGACATTTTAATAATGAGAAATTATCAAAAGAAACAATCAATAAAATTTTAACCAGTGGTATATTAGCTCCCTCTGCCAAGAATCGTCAACCTTGGAATTTTATTGTTATTGAAAATTCAGATTTAAAAAAAGAAATTGGTGATTTATTAGAAAAGAAAACAACTGATGAAACAAATCTTACTTGTGAAGTAATTAGAGAATGTCAAGCCTTAATTTTAGTTTATGGTGATATTGAACATGAAATATTTGATGTTGAATCTATTGGGGCCTGCATTGAAAACATGATACTAGAAGCTTATAACTTAAATGTTGGTTCTCTTTGGATTGGCTTTATTTTACAAATAGAAGAAGAATTAAAAAAGAAATTTAAAACTGATAAAAAACTAATTGCCGCGGTAGCTTTAGGATATACCAACACAAATCCTAAACCCCGTCCTAGAAAAACTTTAGAAGAATGTACTAAATGGTATTAAATAAAAAAAGAAGCTAGTAATAGTTTCCTTTTTAAATATTATAAAAGTAATTGCAAAAATCTAAAAATCTGATATAATGTATTAACAATTAAAAATAAAAGGTGATTATCATGAATAGATATGAAAATACTAAAAAGGTTGGTTTTTTAGGAATAATAGGGAATTTATTTTTACTTATTATTAAATTAGCCGTTGCTATAACAAGTAAAAGTAAAGCTTTATTTGCTGATGCCATAAATTCTGCTGGTGATATTTTTTCTTCTCTTATGACCTATATTGGAAATAAAATTGCTAGCACTCCTAGTGATGATGATCATAACTTTGGTCATGGTAAAGCTGAATATATCTTTTCTATGCTTATAAGTATTGCTATGATCTTTGTTGCCCTAAAAATATTTATTGATTCTATAATATCTATATTTAATAAAAAAGAAATAATTTTTACTTATTACTTAATAATTGTATGTATTATAACTATTATTACTAAAATAGGTTTATATATATATTGTAAAAAAGTCTATAAAAAACATAATAATATTTTAATTAAAGCAAGTATGAAAGATCATCGTAATGATGCTATCCTTACAATAGGAACATTAATATCTGTAATATTAAGCCACTATGGATTTTATTATGCTGATGGTATCTTTGGTGCTATTATATCAATATATATATTTACAAGTGGTTTAACTATCTTTTTAGAAAGTTACAAAATCCTTATGGATGTATCATTAGATAATGAAACTAAAAAAAGTATTATAAATTTTATTTTAGAACATAAAGATGTCTTAAATATAAGAGATTTTTATACAGTAGCTACTGGTTATAAATATATAGCTATCTTAACTATTGATGTTGATGGTAATTTAAATACTTTTACTTCCCATAATATTGCCGATAAACTAGAACAAGAAATAACCAAGGAATATCGTAAAATATATAAAGTTATAATTCATGTTAATCCTGTTTTGAAAGCCGAAACAATAACTCTCTAAAGCATTCAATATGCTTTTTTTCATCTAATATAATTCGATATAATAATGCTTTAATATATCTATCATTAATCATTTTAATATGTAATTGATATTTTCTAATTGTCATTTTTTCTAACTTAATATTATATATTAATATTTTTTTAATATCATTTTCATAATTAATAAAACTACCACTATAATATAAATAATAATTAGTTTTTCTATCTAAAAACTTAAAAGTAGGCTTACCTCCCAACAAAGTAATAGTTTTCCCAATTAATTCTAAATGTTTCATTTCAACTATAGCAATCTTCTTTAATATCTGAGCAAAATATTCATATTGATTAAATTTATCTAAATATTCAAAGATATATTGATTTATGGCAGTTTCTTCTCCATTAAAACCAGTATAATCTTCTAATAATATTTTTGCATACTCTATATTTTTATTCTCCACTTTAACTTCAGGATAAGGAATATTTAATCTACATTCCATAACATCACCCATTAAAGTATATTCTAAACTAAAATATATATAGCAAATATAGTATTATACTTAAGTATTATTTAAAATATATAGGATTATCAATTTTACCTAAAAGATAATCAGCAGATATATTAAATTTTTTACATAATGCATATAGAGCATGAGTAGAAATAAAATATTCACCATGCTCATAAGCTCCTATCATTGATTTAGCAATATTTAATTTTTTTGCTAATTCCTCTTGAGTTAAATGATTATTCTTTCTAAGTTCTTTAAGTCTTAAACCACTTAATTTTAAATTAACATCATGATTAGTATCATATTGCAAAGAATCATTTAATTCAAATATAAAATCTAACGAAACATTTAAAGTATTAACAACTGTTATTAAATGCTTTAATGGCATTGTATCTTTTTCCTGCTCATATTGAGAATAGCAAGACTTAGACACATTTAATTTTTTTGCTAAACTGACTTGTGTAACCCCAAATCTTTCTCTTATTTGTTTTAATTTATCTCTATATATCATTTTAGTATCACCGAAAAAATTTTCTCATATTATTAAAGCGTTTTGGTTAAAAGTTAAGAAATATCGGATTTTTTCTTGACTTTTAACATTCACTAGATTATAATTTTAGTATAAGTTAGAAATTTCTAATATAATTGAGTAAATCAATTAGAAAGAAGAGAAAGGTATGAGGATAGAGAAGTTAAGTAAAGGAAGAAAAAAGAAAGTAATATTAGTTATAACAATATTAGTATTGTTAATAGGAATAATATATATAACAAATAGTAAAGCTAAATATCATGTAACAAGTAATATACAAATAGTTAAAGGTAAAGTTAGTTATAGTTTAGCAGATTTTAATTTAATAGCAGTAAAAATACAAGAAGAAGGACCAGATGGTAAAGGTATTCCAGGAAGTTATAAAAATGGAGACGTGCCAATAAGTGGATATATATTACAACCTTTAAGTACATCTAATAAAAATACAACTCATTGTGA
>CANRBQ010000049.1 GCA_947628905.1 uncultured Bacilli bacterium | reverse complement strand
TTTTTCTCGCACTTTTATTATATCAAATATTTTTATAAAATAAAAGACTATTGACTCACTTTGTCAACAGTCTGAGATGACTTTAAAATTTAGTCATCTATTTTTTAACTCCAATCTATTTCTTTTAAGCCATTCTTTTTTAAGAATTCATTAGTTTTACTAAAGGGTTTAGAACCAAAGAAACCATAGCGGGCTGAAAAAGGACTAGGATGAGGGCTGGTTATAACTAAATGTTTAGGATTAGTTATTAATACAGCTTTTTCTTTAGCAAAGTTACCCCATAAAATAAAGACAACAGGTTCTTCTTTAGCATTTAATAATTTAATAATATAATCTGTTAAGCGTTCCCAGCCTAATTTGCGATGAGAGGCAGGCGTATCTTTTACAACAGTTAAAACGGCATTTAAAAGTAAAACACCATTTTTGGCCCAATTAGTTAAATCGCCATCATTTCTAGGCGGTATTCCTAAATCATCATATAATTCTTTATAGATATTTTGCAAAGATGGTGGCACTTTTACCCCTTTTTGGACAGAAAAAGACAAACCATGAGCTTCACCAACACCATGATATGGATCTTGTCCAACAATTACAACTTTAGTATCTTTATATGGGGTTAGTTTTAAGGCTTCAAATATATGATCTTTAGGTGGAAAAATAGTTTTAGTGTTATATTCTTCTTCCACGATATGATAAAACTTTTTAAACCCTTCACTATTCCAAATAATAGATAATTTTTCATCCCAATCATTTCCAATCATTTTTACTTCACTCCTATATTTTCTATTTTTTGATGTAATCTCCCCTACTTATGATAACTTTCATGATTATTTATTTTAAAAGCACGATATATTTGTTCTAGTAATATTCCTCTAAATAAACCATGGGGAAATGTTAATTTAGAAAAAGATAAATGATAATTACTTCTTTCTTTGATGCTTTTATCTAAACCAGTTGAGGAACCTATAATAAATGTTATAGTGCTATTAGTTATGAAAGTTTTTTCAATAAGATTAGCAAATTCTAGACTATCTAAGTTTTTCCCTTCTATTTCTAAGGTTATAACATAATCATTTGGGGTTAAATATTTATTAATATTTTTGGCTTCATTTTGAATATTTTCTTCATCTTTTAATTCAATTAATTCAATTTTGTGATATTTATTTATTCTTTTTAAATAATCATCTGTTAAGTCAGTAAGATATTTTTCTTTTAGTTTTCCTAAACAAATTATTTTAATCATATTTTTATTACCTCGCTTACTTCACTTGGTTTAGCACAGGCTATATCATTAAATTCAATATTATGATTTTTAAAAATATGATGAATTTCACTTAGGGCTAATTCTTCAGAGTTATTTTCTTTAGATAAGTGCATTAAATATATTTTTTTAGTATTATTACCAATTAATTTACTTAAATAAATACTGCAAGCATTATTACTTAGATGTCCATAGTCTGATAAAACTCTTTTTTTTAACCAATCAGGATATGGCCCATGTTGTAATTTTTCAATGTCATGGTTGCTTTCAAATAAGTATACTTCTTTATTTTTTAGATATTTAAAGTTTTTTTGATTAACATATCCTGTATCTGTTACATAAACTACTGAGTGATTTTCACTTTCAAATAAGAAGTTACGTGAGTCGGTAGCATCGTGACTAGAATGGATGCAAGTTACTTTTAAATTATCTAATATTACTTCATCTTCATAAATTAAAAGGTGATTATAGTCATGAATATCATTTAATTCTTGAAACATGGCTTTAGAAATAACAATTGTTGGTTGATATTTTTTAATGAAAGTTTTTAAAGCCGAGATATGATCTTCATGAAGATGGCTAATAAATATGTAGTCAATATCTTCGGCTTTAACATTTATTTCTTTTAGTTTTTCAACAATATATTTACGATTTTTACCAATATCTACTAAAATTTTATAATTATTTGTTTCTATATAAGTAGAATTACCTCCTGAACCACTTGCTAAAATACATATTTTCATTATTGATATAACTCCAATGGATTAAATGTAGCATTATTATAAGCTGCTTCAAAGTGTAAGTGAGGTCCGGATGAATCTCCACTGGAACCCATGAAACCGATTTGATCGCCTTTTTTTACATGATCACCTACTTTAACTTTTAAAACATTAGTCATATGGCCATATTTTGTAGTGTATCCTCCCCCATGGTCAATTTGAATGTGATTTCCAAGACTTCCTCCACATTTATCGCCAAGTCCAGAACCACGAGATGGACAACCATTATAGGCAGAAATGACTACTCCATCGGCAGCGGCATAAATTGGAGAATTAAAGTTACCAGCACCTGAAATGTCAATTCCAGCATGGAATGCTCCCCATCGCCAACCACGGAAACTAGTAATAACATATCCTTTGTTAGTAGGCCAACCCCAATCGCCAGATAAAACTACAGGATCTACTGGAACATATGGATTAGGATTACGAGTTCCAACAGTTGTTATTTGATTTATAGTGTCTCTTATAACAGATTCAATAACGGGTTCTGCGCCTTGAGGACGAACACCATTAGTAACAGTATAAGTTTCGGAATAACGAATTAAACCATTTTGACCACGAGTTGTAATCTCGGAATAACCAACATTTCTATTATTATCACGAACTGTTTCTTTACTATAATAATCTATTTGATCATATATTTCATATATTTCATAAGCAAAAGTTAATTGAGGATCAATTAAAGTAACATTTACTTTATCTCCTACTCTTAATAAAGTGTTTTCAGATTTATAATTAGCATTAGCTATTAAAAATTCTTCAACACTTAATTTGTTATCTTCAGAAACAGATTTAATTGTATCACCAAGTTTAATTGTATATTCTTCATTTTCAGGATCATCTCCAAATAATAGAAAATGACTTAAATCTTGTTCTTCAGTATATATTTTTTCATTGACACTTAAATAATCTTCTTTTATATAAATATTTTCGAGAAATTTCATATTTTTAATAATACGTCCAGTATCAACAATTTCTTCTTGATTATTATTTATATATTTTTCATATTCGTTTTGGTCAAGAAAAGCACGAACAAATCTTTTGGCAGCATCATAAAATACTTCTTTATTTAAAACATTAATTGTGTAGGTTTTGTCTTCACCATAAATAGTTACTTTATAGCCTTTGATAGTAAAATCATCTTTATTTTCAATTAAATTATAAATTTCTTCAACAGGATCGGCAACACCAACATAAGAATTGGTAGGTACTATTTTTAAATCGGTTGGAGGATAAACAGTATTAACTGAATATTCTTTTTTAATAGAACTTTGATTATTATCAATAAGAGTGTATAATTCATCTTTATTAGTTATTAAACCGATTTTTTCACCATTTAAATATACTTGATAAAATTTATTAATATTTAATGTTAATTTAGATGTACTATTAACTATTATAAGTAAAAGAATTATAGCAAGAGATATAATAGTAATTGTTATATTTTTTTTATTCATAAGACACCTCTTTTATATTTTCAGGGTTTAAATAATTTTTAAAATTACTCATATTAAGTTCAAATAACAAACGATAAAGCCCAGTAGATCCTTTACGATGTTTAGCAATTATAACATCTATTGGGACGATGGTTTCTTTTTTTTCACTTTTAGCTTCATAATAATCTTTACGATTTAAAAATAAAACTAAATCGGCATCTTGCTCTAAAGAACCAGATTCTCTTAAATCTACTAAAGCAGGTTCTTTATTTTCTCTTTTATCAACACTACGGGAAAGTTGGGCAAGAGCAATTACAGGTACATCTAGTTCTAAGGCCATTGTTTTTAAACTTCGAGATATTTCTGATACTTCTACTTGACGAGATTCAACACGATTAGAACCAGTTGTAACTAATTGTAAATAATCAATAATTACTAAGCCTAAACCTTGAGGAAGGCTTGCTAATCTTCGACATTTAGCTTTAATTTCAGGAGCAGTAATACTTGCATTATCTTCAATAAAAATATTAGTACTACTAAGTTTGCTCATAGCTTCATTATATCTTTTCCAATCATTATGTTCTAATTTACCCGTATTTAATTTATAAGAATCTATACCTCCAACACTGGCAATCATACGATTAACTAGCATTTCGGCAGACATTTCTAGATTAAATATGGCAATAGCTTTATTAGTAGTAAAAGCTGCATTCGTAGCAATATTAAGGGCAAAAGCAGTTTTACCCATACCAGGACGAGCAGCAAGAATAATTAATTCGCCACCATGAAGACCAGCGGTAGCTCGATCTAAATCATAAAATCCTGTACGTATGCCAGTTACATCACTTTTGTTTTTAGCTAGTTCTTCTAATCTTTCTTGGGCTCTTCTTAATATTTCGTGGATAGGAACAAATTCACTTGTTTCACGAACTTTTACAACGTTTAAGATATTACGTTCAGCTTCATCTAAAAGACCTGTTACATTTTCATCATTATAAGAATTAGTAATAATATCAGTAGCAGTATTAATTAAATTACGTCTTATAGCGTGTTCTTTTAATATTTTAATATAATAAGCTAAATTAGCAGTTGTAACAACAGAGTCTATTACTTCCATTAAATAAGTTAAGCCCCCTACTTCTGTAAATTCTTTTTTCTTATCTAATTCAGCTTTAACTGTTGTTAAATCTACAGGACTATTTGCTTTATATAAACTTATAATAGCATTAAATATTAGTCTATTCTTATCATTATAAAACAAATCTTCTGTTACTTCATCACTTATTTTTTCTAAAGCATCCTTACTTAGAAAAGCAACTCCTAAAACACTCATTTCGGCTTCATTATCATGGGGTAGAGTTCTATTTGCCATATTACCACCTACTTTATTTGCTTAAGTTAACTTTTATTGTAAAGTTTACTTCTTTATGTAAGGATATTAATACTTCATGTATACCTAAAGTATCTAAATCATGTTCTAATTTTATGCATTTTTTATCAATATTAAAGCCTAAAGCTTTTAATTCTTCGGCAATTTGTTTAGTAGATATTTTTCCAAAAACTTTATCTATACTTCCTGTTTTAACTTTGAAAGTTAATATCTTATTTTCTAAATTTTTTTTAATTTCATTGTACATAGCTATTTCTTCTTGTTCTTTTGCTTTACGTTCATCTATTTCTCTATTTAAAACTTCATTACTACGTTTAGTAAATTGAACTGCTAGTTTGTTTTTTAATAAATAGTTGTTAGCATAGCCATCGCTTACTTCAATAACTTCATCTTTTTTACCTACTTTGCGTACATCTTTAAGCATTATAACTTTCATTTTTTCACATCCTTACGTATTAGTATTATATCAAAAAAAAACTACTAATTAAAGTAGTTTAAAGTTAGTTCTTACGAGAAAATAAAATCATACCAATAAAACCTAATATTATAACTCCAAAGACAGCAAAAACTATAATAGTAACTGTTTTATTAGGACCAGCATATAAATCTTCTAGAGTTATAGCTTTTAATTCTAAATCTTTGTTATCTTTTTGCATTTCTTTTATAGTACTACTTACGACATCTTCATAATCTTTTTCATTAAAACTAGTGGCTAAAGTCATTAAATCATCAAAATCAGCTTTTGTTCCATCCATACCAATTTTATATTCATCACCAACAATAATAAAAGGAACACTTTCTTCATTTTTAGAAGGTACATCTAATTTTTTGACTAATTCTTGATGAAGTTTTTCATTATCTTTATTTTTCCAAACTTCATATGTAACAATTTTAATGTTATCAGGGATTTCATCTTGATGATTATTTAAATATTCTAAAGATCCTTCACAGTGAGCACAGCTGTAGCCACGGAAAAAATAAATAGTTATTTCTTCAGTACTAGCTTTAGTATTTATTGGTAAACTTGATAAACCAATTATAGTTAATAATATTAAAAATATTTTTTTCATAATTACACTTCCTGTTCTTAATTATAGCAAAAATGCTATATTTAGTAAAGCATATTATAAAAATTAACTAGCTTTTTGATGGTTATATAATTTATAATATGCTCCTTTTTTATTAATTAATTCTTGATGGGTTCCTTCTTCATAGTTACGATGATTTTTAATTAAAATTATTTTATCACAATTTTTAATAGTTGATATACGATGAGCAACCATAATAGTAGTACGATTTTTCATAACAATATTTAAAGCTCGCATTATCTTTTTTTCAGTTTTTAAATCAATATTGCTTGTTGCTTCATCTAATATTAAAATTTGAGGATCTTGAATCATAATTCTGGCAAGACATAATAATTGTTTTTCACCACTAGAAAGATTAGATCCATTATTTAAGAGAATAGTATCATATCCTTTTTCTAAATTCATAATCATATCATCAATGTCAAGAAGTTTACATATATCTCGTACTTTTTTTAAACTAACTTTTTTAGCTAAAATTAAATTATCATAGACTGATCTATTAAATAAATAATTATCTTGCATCATCATACTAATACTTTTTCTTAAAGTAGCTAAATCAATATCTTTTATATTGGTATTATCAATTAAAAGTGTACCAGATTTAATATCATAAAATCTAGAAATTAAACTTAAAATGGTAGATTTACCACTTCCTGTTTTTCCTACTAAGCCTATTTTTTCACCTGCTTTTATTTTTAAATTAAGATTTTTTAAAACTGGTACTTTATCATCATAACTAAAAGAAACATTTTGAAATTCAATATTACCTTTAATATTAATTTTTTGAGCTTGAGGTTCATTTTCAATTATTAATGGTTCATCTAATAATTCGAAAATTCTTTCTAAATAAGTACTGGCATCCATTATATCACTATAACTCATAGATAAATATTCAATTGGTTCCCAGAATCTAGAACTATAAGAATCAATGGCAATAATAGTTCCTAATGTAACTACAGGATACATATATCTTAGCCCTAAATAATAAATTAAAGCCATACTAGTTAAATTTAAAATACCTGTTAGAGACCAGCTTAAATTACCAAGATAAAGAGTATTTTTAACGGCTTTTAATCGTTCTTGTTCTAATTCTTTTAAAATATTTTCATTTTTATGTTCACGATTAAAACTTTGAGTTATTCTAATGCCTCCGATACTTTCACCAAGATAGGCATTAACATTGGCATTTTTATCATTAGCTTTATGTTTTATTCTTCTTCTTAAAGGAGATAATAAAAGTAAAATGGTAGTTACTAAAATAGCAAAAATAATAGGTATTAATGATAATTTAACATTAGTACTTAACATAAATATCATAACAAAAAGAAGATTAATAATATCTAAAATACTATCTATTAAAACATAACAAATAATAGCACTGGTTTCATCAGGATATGTAGTTGCTCTAGTAAATATTTTACCATGACTATGAGTATCAAAATAGCTATCAGGTAAGTATTCAAGTTTAGTAAAAATAGCAACTTTTAAATCATGAGAAACATTATCTAAAACTATTAATAATTTATCTCTTTTTAATTTATCAATAAAGACAGATAATAATACTAACCCTAAAATTATAAAAGTTAAAAGAATTATTTCCATAAAGTTTTTATTAGGAAAAGAATTGTCTATAGCATATAAGAATATTTGGGGAATTATTAATAGTAATATATTAGATAATATACCGAGAAAAAATGATAGACTTAATTCTTTTTTATATGGTTTAAAGAATTTAAATACCCTTTTTAAATTGGAAAAAGAAAATTTAGTTTTAGATTCATCTTTTTGATAATTATTAACCATTAAAATCATCCTTTCCAATTTCATTTAATTCATAATAATACCCTTTATTCTTTAACAATTCTTGATGGGTTCCTTCTTCAATTATCTTACCTTTATCTAAAACATAAATCTTATCAGCATTTTTTACGGAAACTATTTTACTGGCAATTATTATTTTAGTAGATTTATAAGCAAGATTATTAATACTAGTATTTATTTTTTCTTCAGTTTCAATATCTAGGGCACTTGTTATTTCATCTAATAATAAAATATCAGGTTCTACGGCAAGAGCACGAGCTAAGCTTAATCTTTGTTTTTCACCACCCGATAAGCCAACACCTTTTTCACCAATAATAGTATCTAATTTATTAGGTAGTTTGGAAACATAATCACAGCACGCAATATGGGCATATTTATTAGCATCCTTTTTAGTTAATTTAGCTTTACCATAAGAAATATTATTATAAATACTATCACTAAAAAGATAAGCATTTTGGGTAACATAACCAATTAGTTTTCTTATATCTTTTATATCATAATTTAAATAATTTTCACCATTTATTAAGATTTCCCCTGATGCAGGAGTAATAAAGCCTAATAATAAATTCACAATAGAAGATTTGCCAGATCCGGTTTTACCAATAAAAGCAATTGTTTCATTGGGATTAATAGTAATATTTAAATTATCTAAAATAGTTTTATTATCATATACTATTTTAACATTTTTAAATTCAATTGGAACTTTTAGACTTTTTAATTTTTTAGTTCCAGTAAGTTTAATCACGGGTTTAGTATCTAAAAGTTTTTTAATTCTTTTTTTGGCAATAGTATATCTTTCAATAGTATTTAATAAATAACTTAAGCGAATAAAAGGAGCTCTTAAATTATATAAATAAGTATTAAATATTACTAAATTTCCTAAGGATAACTTATTATGAATAAATAGATAACCACCAAGAATTAAAAAGATAGCATTCATAAAATAACTTAAGAAATCAACTATACTATAAAAAGTATTTTCAAAAAAACCTACTCCCATATCTTCTAAAATATATTTTTTATTGATTTTAGTCATATCTTTGATTTCTTTTTCTTCTAAAGCAAAAGATTTAACAACTTTGTTTCCTTCTATATTATCACTGATAAAATCATTAGATTTAGCTTGTAAATCTCTTAATGTTTCATATTTAGGCATAGCTTTTTTAGTAAAAATGAAAGAAGAAATACCTATTAAAATTCCAGGAGTAAGTAATATTAATGTAAATGGTATATTAATAGTTAATAAATAAATTAAAGAACAGAGAAAAGTAAGAATTATTGAACCAATAGTTCTAATATTAAATGATAAATGTCTTCTAATAGTATTTATATCCCCAGTAAAATTGGTCATTAATTCCCCTTTGCTGTTATGTTCAAAAAAACTATAATCAAGACTATTAATATGAGAATAACATTTTTCTTTTAAACTACTGCCTATTTTTTCGCCAGTATAATCTAATTTAATTAAAGAAAAATAGTCAATTAAAGTAATTATAATGGTATATATAATAATTATTATAGTTATTAATAATAAGTTATTATAATTATGCTTTACAGTTACCATATCTACTATATAGCCTATTAATATAGGAATTACAAAACCTAAACTATCAAATAATATAGAGGTAATTGTATAAAAATAATATGGTAATTTATTCTTTTTATTTATATCTAAAATCCATTTCATTTATTTAACACCAATTATATTATATACTATTTAAAGTAATTAAACAATAATAGAAAACTAAAAGAAAAAAGAACTATTATTGTTCTTGTAATTTTGTTATTTGTTTTTTAGTTAGGCCTGTAGCTTTAGTAATATTTTCAATTGAAATATCCAATGTTAAAAGTTTTTTAGCTATTTCAAAATTTCTCTTTTCTGTTGCTTCAAATTTAACATCATCAATATAATTTTCTAGTCCATGTTTAGCACTATCTTCTAACCATTCTTTTACTACTCTAATTGAGTTTTCCATTATCTCATCTCCTTTTCCAATACTCTCTAATTCTTCTATACTTTTTGCATTTATCATTCTTAACCATTT
>CANRBQ010000048.1 GCA_947628905.1 uncultured Bacilli bacterium | reverse complement strand
GGTGGGCGCTATAGGACTCGAACCTATGACCCCCTGCTTGTAAGGCAGGTGCTCTAACCAACTGAGCTAAGCGCCCAAATCACTTGGACTAATTAACTATAACATTAATAATTGGATATGTCAATAACTTTTAGATTTTTTTCCAGAATTTTATTTGATTATATTTAACCAAAGTCCAAATAATTTTATTGACTTGCAAAAAACAAATTAAGGTTAACCATTTATTATTAAAACATTTTTCCTCTTCCATCAATAGGTATATGTTCTGATACTTTTATTAATTTTCTTGCCGTATCTAAAATTAAATCATCATAAAACTTATTAGTATCATTTAATTCCTCAGTAGTTAAAGACTTTTCCATTGGAATACCAAAAAAACATTGAGGCTCTAATACTTTTGGAATAATCTCCCTTATCATCAGTAATACATCTCGTTCAACATCACTTTCTAATTCTAGAATAGGCGTTAATAATTCAATATTATACTCTTTTAATAAATTATGGTATCTTTCAAGAATTGATGGTTGTTCAATTGCAAATAATTGAGACTTTCTAGCTCCCTCAGCAACATATTTTATTCCTAATTTTTGACAAATTCTTATGGCATATATATACATTGCCGTACGACAAGCCAAACATATAGCTTGATAATAATAAAGATTTGGATAAAGCTTGGATAAATACTCTGGCTTTTTATTCATATACAGTGCCCTTAATGCATAAAAATATCCCGATGTCATCCCAATCCCCCAAAACTCTATTTTATCCCTTCCATAACGTTCAATTAACCTATCCGCCATTAACTTACTATTAGAAGAATAACTACTACTACCATTATTAAAATGAGCTAAAACTGCATGATACCCTTCTTCTACTAACTTACATACAGTAAGCATCGAATCTAAACCACCCGAAAATAATACTAATACTTTTTCATTGTTCATTACCTTATCCCCCTTAAAATATTTTAATTTTTATTTTCTATTAAATCTTTAACTACATTTATAATTGCAATTTTTCCATAATTATAAGTAACTCCTCCTTGTTGATAAGCAATAAAAGGTTCTCTTAATGGCCCATCACAAGAAAGTTCAATACTAGATCCTTGAGTAAATGCCCCACTGGCCATAATTACCTCATCACTATATCCTGGCATTGGAGCAGGAATTGGCATACTACCCGAATCTATTGGTGAATACTTTTGAATATTTTGTACATATTTAATAAGTAAATCTTTATTATTAAACCATATATTTTGCACTATATCTACCCTTTTATCATTATAACGAGGTTCTACCTTATAACCTAACTTTTCCAGCATATAACTTGTAAGTATAGCTACTTTTAAACTTGCCGCGACAACAGATGGAGCAAAATATAAACCTTGTAAAATACTTTTATTAGCCCCTAAACTAGGGCCAACATCTATTCCTTCTCCTGGCAAATTAAGTCTTTCCGCACACAAATTAACTAAATTTTCTTTCCCAACAATATATGCCCCATTTGAAGCAATACCTCCTCCTAAATTTTTAATAAGTGAACCAACAATTAAATCTGCTCCAACTTCCAATGGTGATGTTTTTTCAACAAATTCTGTATAACAATTATCAATCATAATAATAACATCTTTATCTATTTCTCTTATTTTTTCTATAACATTTTTTATATCTAAAACACTTATACTTTTTCTTGTTGAATATCCTTTACTTCTTTGTATTTCAATTAATTTAATTTTCTTTTCTTTTAATTTATTTATAATACTATCTATATCAAATTTATCATTAACTAAATCTATTTGCTCATAATTTATCTTAAAACTTTTTAAAGAACTAGAATTATCTTTAATCCCAATAACTTCTTGTAAAGTATCATATGGTTCACCTGTAATAGAAAGCATTACATCTCCTGGTCTTAAACATGCAAAAAGAGCCGTAGATAAAGCATGAGAACCACTTATAAATTGATTTCTAACCAAAGCTTTTTCTCCCTTTAAAACTCTTGCAAAAACCCCTTCAATTGCCTCTCTTCCAATATCATTATATCCATAACCAGTAGTCATATTAAAATGAACTTCATTAATATTAAATTCTCTAAAAGCATCTAAAACTAATTTACTAAAATAATATTCATTTTCTTCTATTTCTTTAAAAAGAGAAGCACATTCTTTTTCTGCTTCTATTACTAATTTATCTATATCTTTAATCATTTTCTAATCTTACTCCCCACTGTATTTTCTTGAATAACTTTATAAAAATCATCAACCATATTAGGATTCTTTTCTTTTTTATAATTTAATTCTATCATATCTTCATTAAATATTCCTATATTAATCTCATCAAAAGTTTTAAAAAACTGTTGATATGATTTTAAAATATCAAATTGTTCTTCAGTTATAACACTAGGTATAAAAGCCACAATTACTTTTCCAAAAGCTAAAACAGTTATAACACCTTTTTTTACAAGATCTACATGATAATTTCCATACTCTGGTTCTTCTAAACCAACCCTTTTATAAAAATCTTTTAATAAATCTTCATGACTTTCAATTGTACTTGTCTTATAAAATGGTTTAGAACTTAATTCCTTCCTGGGTATTGCAATTACATGTACTCTATCCATAAAAACCTCCATCTACTCTAATAACAGTATTATTTATATAACTAGCATCATCACTTGCCAAGAAGAAAACAACTTTAGCTATCTCTGAAGGCACCCCAAATCTTTTAGATAAAATCTTTTCACATTCTTTTTCTTTATATTCTTCATCTAAATTTTTATTCATATCTGTATCTACCCATCCTGGAGCTACAGCATTTACCCTAATATTTGGAGCCAATAAAACAGCTAAATTATGTGTCAAAGAAATAAGCCCTGCTTTAGAAGCATCATAATCCAAACTATAAGGATAATATGTATCAATTCCATTGGTAGAACTAATATTAATTATACTACCTTTATCCATTATTTTACAAGCATATTTTGCTACTAAAAAAGGTCCAACTAAATTAGTAGCTAATATTTCATTAAAATTATCTACTGTTTTATCATCAATAATACTATCTATAGCAATACCAGCATTATTAATAAGTATATCTATCTTACCATAATCATTTTTAATAGTTTCAATCATTTTTTTTACTTCATCTTCTTTAGAAACATCAGCTTTAATTATATGAGCATTATAATATTTTAAAAATTTATAAGCTTCATCATAACTATTATTATAATTAATATAAACTACATCTCCATTATTTATAAAAGCTTCCGCAATAGCTTTTCCAATCCCTCTTGATGCACCTGTAACTAAAACTACTCTCTCCACTATAATCACCTATTCATATCATTACTATTTTGATTATCAAGTGTTAATGTATTATTTATAGCAACTTCTACTTTTTTATATTCTGAATTCTCATCTTTAACATAACAACTAAACTTTGTTATTCCATTATCATCAAGAGGTATTCTAGAAATTACATGTTTTAAATAATTAGGATCTCCATGAGATACTCCTTGAGAATTATAATATGAAACAACTAAATCTCTAGCTTCTATCGCATGTTCTTCTCCATAAAAATATCCTCGATCTCTTCCCATGGTTTTACAAGCCATATCTAAAGCATATGCTCCTTGATTATAAGCAAAAAGTCCTGTTACAATACTATGATTCATATCAATACATTCTCTCATCGTAGCTAAAGCTCCCATAATATTTCCTTCATAGCTTTTTATAGATTCTGTAGTTGTAGTAAATTCATCATAACCTGTTACTTCCCCATTTGGGCCAATGACAGGAACTTTAAAATAATGATTATTGTAAAACTGAGGTATTAATTGACAAATATTATCACATTGTCCATTTACAATATTAGGTCTTTCTTGTGATATTTGGGCAATTATAAGTTCTGGTGAAAGTCCCCATCTAAGAGCATAATGTCTAATTAAATCTCCCCAATATTCATCAGTCTCTTTATATCTACTCTCCTCAATAGAAAGTGGTTTAAAATCTAAATTAACTGTATATGTATCAACACTTGGTTCTACAATTGTCTCTTGCTCTTCTACCGGAGCAACTTCTTCCTCTTTACCAGCATTAACAAAATTCTTAAGATTTTCTGTAACCGTATTAAAATTAATATTAGCAATAGATTCATCTTCTATTAAATCATCTAACATTTCTATTTCTTCATCTTGTACAGTATCTTTTTCTATATCATTTACATTTACAGCTACAGCATTAGTAATAGAGCCTGTATTTAGATTAATTTTACTAAGATTTTTTTGAAGAAGAACACCACCCAATAATAAGTCTGTAACTAAACTTGCCGCCACAACAAAATTAACTGCCGCTTTTCTATTTCTATTTACTTTAATACTTCTACCTTTTAATTTTCTTAACTGTTCTTTTTCTCTTCTAGCATTTATCTTTTCTTGAATTTGAGCTAAAGCCCCATCATAAGAATCTCCCATATATCTATTAAAAACTGCATTATCAAAAACAACATTAATAGAATCATCAAAAGAAACTTCTGTATAATCATCTTTAACTACCAAAGACGTAATTCTCGAATTTACCAATTTATCTAAAATAATTGGTACTCTTTCACTACTTAATACTGCATGTACTGCTGTATTACCACCTCTAACAACATAAAACCCTCTTCTATTATTCTCTAAAGTAAAATAAAAATTAAGCATAAACTTCACCCATCTTAAGTTCAATAACTTTATCAATCATATCATATTCTCCAGTTGTTAAATCATTATTAATGATATACTTATCATCAACTTTCTCATAAGAAGAAGCAAGTAAATCATCATCAAGTAAATATACAACATAATTCTTTCCAAAATTATAATCAAAATGTGTAAATAAAATATCAGCTTTATACTTATTTCCTAAACTATCCATAAATGTTACATTATTCATACTACCACCCATTATATTATATAAAATTTAAGAACATATTACAAGCTTAACCAAAAATTTATGTATATAAAAAGTCAACTCCTTCGTTGACTATTTTTTAGTAACAATTAATTTCATCGCGGTTTTATCTTCCCCATTAATAACCACATCATTAAATGCCGGAATAACCACTAAATTATCTCCACTTGGAGCCACAAACCCTCGTGCTATAGCAATACCTTTAATAGCTTGATTTAAAGAACCAGCTCCAATAGTTTGTATTTCTACACTACCTTTTTCACGAAAAATATTAGCAATAGCCCCAGCTACTTTACTAGGATTAGATTTACTAGATACTTTTAATATTTCCATATATTTAATTTCCTCAACTTTCTAATTAAATATATGTTAAATTAATTTATTTATTACTTTGAAAACGCGTTGTAATCCCACAAGGTAATATCAAATTAGAATTAGTCATTGGTAAACATAATTCTTCACTTATAATAGAACCATCATAATTTTTTAAATATAAACGTAACAAATTTTCTATAACAACTTTATTTAACCCTGTAGTATAAGAATTAATTATAAAAAGAAGTGGATTATCACTTAATAATTCTTTACAATCTTTAATTAATAATGCTAAATCTTCTTCTATATTCCAAACTTCATTTTTATTTCCTCTTCCAAAAGAAGGAGGATCCATTATAATAATATCATATTTATTTCCTCTTCTAATTTCTCTTTTAACAAACTTTCTAACATCATCAACTAAAAATCTAACTTTACTATCTTCTAAATTATTTATTTTAACATTTTCTTTAGCCCAATCTATCATTCCTCTAGAAGAATCAACATGAACCACACTTGCTCCTTCCTTTAAAGCTGCAATTGTAGCTCCTCCTGTATAAGCAAATAAATTTAATACTTTAACTTCTCTTTTAGCATTTTTAATCTTTTCCCTAATTAAATTCCAATTATATGCTTGTTCAGGAAACAACCCAGTATGCTTAAATCCCATTAATTTTAAATTAAACTTTAAATCACCATAACTAACTATCCAAGAATCTGCTATATTTCTATTTATTTGCCAAGCTCCTCCTCCAGTTTTACTCCTTTTATATACTGCATGAGCTTTAGTCCATAAATTAGTTTGTTCTTCACTCCAAATTATTTGAGGATCCGGTCTAACTAATATATATTCTTTCCATCTTTCTAACTTTTCTCCATGAGCCATATCAAGTATTTCATAATCTTTAAAATCACTAATTACTTGCATTACTATTACTCCTCATTAAATAAGTTACTAAAGGATCTATCGCATCTAATAAACTATTAATTAAAAAGAAACTTCCAATAATTAATATTTGTACTGAACTATCATACATTAAATTTAAACTAAAAATTAAACCTGTAGTTAAAAATACAAATAAAATAAATAATCTTAAAATCCACATTTTATTATCTCTATCATGATAAAAATCTGCTTTCTTAAGTTTAATAAGAGAAGCAACACCAAGCCATACAAGCAGAATTAAAGCCAAGTTTTTAGTAGATAATGAAATATAATATATAGCTATTAATCCAGCCAAAGAAACCCCACCTATAAATAAACTCTCATAATCTTTTTCTTTAATAATAAGAAGAAAACTACTTAATTTAATAAGCGTATAAAATCCAAAAAGAATAGTTAACACTAATTTTACATTATCAATATTAAATAAAGGAAATAACATAATAACACTTGCTAAAAGCATTAATGATATACTAGATATTAAATCTACAATTTCTTTCTTTTTCACGAATAACACCTCAAAACAATTATAACACAATCTAAAGAAAAAGAATAGAGCGTTACCTCTATTCAAGTATTAAGATAGATCTAAGAAGATCTACTTGCCCATATATGATAGTTAAGCAATATGAGCAAGATTATTTCTATTAAGTTTATTCTACTACATATGGGTTTTCAATAGTTCCAGGATCATATCCATTATCTTCTGTTGTTAATTTAGTGTTTGCTTTTAAGTTTATTACTGGGCGAATACCATATGGATTGTTCACAATGGATGTACCGAGGGTGCCTCCCGTATCCACGTAGAACATAGCAGCATATCCTCTGCTGTCTACAGAATATGGGGACATCGTCCAATAATAATCTCCTGTATATAACCAATAGCCATAGTTTTTATTTCCTAATAAGAATCCCGCCATGATTACTTCATCTGCAGTTATTAAGCCTACTGGATATGTTAATGCATTATTTCCTTTTATTTCATTTCCTTCACTATCTATTATTCCTTGAGCATTAGGACCTGTGAATAAATCTCTTGTTTTATTACCACACTTTAAAGTTGGTTCTTGTGTTAAATCAAAACTTGTTCCTGTATCATGTGCTCTATGATATGCTGCATATGCTGTTTGAGTATTGGCATATCCTGCTGTTGATTCTTTTACGCCAAGATAGCTTCCATGAGTTGCTGGTGATAATTCTCTATCATTACAAAATCCTGTTTCTACATCTATTTTATCTCTAAATTGTGTTTGGATTCCTGATTCTCCTACATACCATTTATCTATCTCTTCTTTTATTGTACTTTCATAATTATTTTCATGTGCTTCTTTGTAACTAGTAGTTGGTATTTCTTCACTATTAACACTGCCTGATTCTGTTGTCCCAAACATATATCCTACATATTTATTATCATTATAGTAATCATTAAATGCACTTCTTGTTGCTCCTGTACTAATTTTTATTGCAGCATTAGCTCCTGTATTACCCCATTTCCCTTCAGTTGGTTTTGATGTTCCAGCATATATTAATCTTATTGTACCATTACCATTTATTCTGATAATTCGCCAATACATATTAGCAAAATGTACCCAGTTATTATCTACTGTTCCACGGAATACATATGACTTTCCAAAGTCATCTTCTGTTTCATATACTCCTGAATCTGTTGAAGTACAACTACCACTAGCATGGCTAGAATCATTAGTATTATCATCACATGCTGTTGTACTTATTGATTCTGGTAATACTCCTTGAACTTTATTATCTGCAAGTATTATTCCTCCACCTTTTAATAAGTCATAATATAAATAACATTCAGTTCCATTCTTAGTTAGATTGCTTACTATTACTCCTTTATTGGTACTATCCCACATTGGAGTTGCTCCATTACTACAGGCACTTTTGTTTTTATTGATGGTATATCCACTCGTGGGTATTCCATCTATTACTTTGTTATAACTTCCATCTTCTTGTTCTATATAGGCTGCGATAACATTTATTTTTGGTTTAGAATTACTTTCTTCTATTTTTATTTTTCCTTCTATATCTATTTTTTCTTTACTTTCTAATTTTATATAATAATATACTTTATATCCTGTATTTGTTGATGTTATAAATTCATCTTCTACTAATGTTATACTTTCTTTTTTATTGTTCTTTATTATTCCTTCTTCTATCGGTTCTTTTAATTCTTTTTCTTTTATTTCTTTACTTGTTTTATATATTTTATATTCTATATCACTATTAGATTTATTTATTCCTTCCCATATTAAATTATATGGAACAAGTTCATTATTACCTGTTGCTTCTACTTTTATTAATGATATATCATTATTTTTTATATTTCCTATTACTTTTAATTTAGAATTAGAAATACTCGCTATAACATATTTATTATTTAATATATTATTACTTACTTTATAAGTAATAAAGAAAGAACTAATTAATACAAATATTACAATTATTATTAATAATTTATTTTTCATAATTATTCAGCTCCTTCTATTACATATGGATCATCAGTTATTCCACTTCCTGTTATTGATACATCTGCCTTCAGATTTATTACTGGGCGCACACCAGACGTGTTGTTCACGCTGCTGTTGCTGAGGCGGCCAGCCGAATCCACAAAGAACATGCTAGCATACTGACTAGACCCGCTGTTATAAAAGTAACACGGAGACATAGTCCAATAATTTTGTTTTGTATATAGCCAGTATCCATCATTATTTTGACCTGCAAAACCTCCTGCATATATTACTTCGTCCATAGTTATTAACCCTACTGGATTAGTTAATTTATTATTTCCTTCTATCTTACTAGTTGCTCCTTGAATACCTCCTGCTGCAGCACCTGGTCCTGTAAATAAATCTCTTTTTGGATTAGCACATTTTAGGGTTGGTTCTTGTTCAGTTGTATTCCAACTTGTACCAGTATCGTGCGTTCTATGATATCCTGCATATGCTGTTTGAGTAGTTCCAGCACCACCTCCAGGTCCTTGATAGCTTCCATGAGCTACTGGAGATAAACTTCTATCATTGCAAAATCCTGTTTCTACATCTATTTTTTCTTTATTTTCTGAATTTCCTAAAGTTGTTTGTCCCCACCATGTATCTAATTCTTCTTTTATTGTACTATTTGAAAGAGTAGAACCTAAATCTTCTTGACTACTATTGCTACTTGTATTATACATAAATCCTACATATCTATTATCACTATTGGTTGAATTAAATCCTTTTGTTCCTATTTGAGTTGCATTGGTATCTGTCGCTGGAGCAGTTGGACCTGTTACAGCATATATTAATCGGATTGTTCCATTGCCATTGATTCGAATAATCCTCCACCATATATCGTCATTACCTTTTTTACCAAATTTTACCCAATTGTTTTGAACGAATCCTCGAAAAACATATGTCTTTCCATAATCATCTTCTGTATCATATACTCCATTTTGAGCCATATTATTTGTTTTATTATCTGGTGATCCACTAGTATAACATGTTGAGCCTTCTTCTCCCTCACAGCTTGGGCCTGTTACTGTGGTTATTGTTCCTTCTGAACCTTGTATTTTCAATTTTTTTAATGTTTTATCTGACAATGCTTTATTAAACACTAAATTACATGTTGTTCCACTTTTTGTTAGATTTGTTACTAATAAGCCATTATTGGTGGTATTCCATGTTGGTGTAACATTATTGGTGCATTTACTGTTTGTTGTATCTATTGTGTAGCCTTTTGGTATTTCTTCACTTTCTTTATATGTTCCATCTTCTTGTTCTATTTGGATTGAGGCTATTTGGATATCTGGTTCTGTCTCGGATGGTTCTACTTTTACTTCTCCTGTAAAGCCTTGCCCCATATC
>CANRBQ010000047.1 GCA_947628905.1 uncultured Bacilli bacterium | reverse complement strand
TTGCTGATAATTTACCTTCATAATTAATAGGCACATACATATCAGCCACAAGTGTTATTCCATAACGATTATGAAAATTTACTTTTTGGTGATTTACTTTATCACTTTTGGGAAATGTTTTATCCCAAACATTATCTAAATTTAATTTTTCTTCTTTCATTTTTCCTCCTAATAATTTATACTATTTATCCAATTTTTTACTTCAGATTCACTTGTAGTTAATCTTTTACCATCTATCCAATTAATGTTTTTATTATAATTTTTAAGAGTATTTAAACTACTACTTATGCTAGAACTACCAGAAGTACAAAATGGAATAATTGTTTTACCATTTAGATTTTGATTATCCAAAAATGTTAAAATTATTTTAGGAACATCACCCCACCAAATTGGATAACCTAAATAGATTATATCATAAGAATCTGTATTTATGTTATTTGATATTTCAGGGCGAGCTTTAGAATCATTTTGTTCTTTGGTGGCTCTTGAATTATTATTTCCATAATTTAAGTCAGCATCCGTATACTTTTCTTTTGGAATAATTTCAATTAAATCTCCATTCGTTGTATTCTTGATATATTCAGCAACTTTCTTTGTTGTTCCTGTTGCAGAAAAATAAATAATAGCTATTTTATTATTTTTAGATGTTTTATTTTCTTCTTTATTTTCTAATACATTCATGTTGTTATTATTACTAGTTTTAGAATGCATAAAACCAAATATTACACCCATCATGGCAATTACTATTATTGTTATAGCTAAGACTATTAATTTTTTGTTCATTTAATTTTATTCCTTTCTTGTTTTATTTTTTATTCATTTGTTTTTCTTATTTGTTGTTTAATTAATTTAGCATGTAAAACTACTTTTTCATTATCGTTTTTGCATGTTGATAAAGTAAGTATTTTATCATTAGTATTTACTTTAGTTTTAAAATCAAATATACTACGTTTTTTAATGGTTTCAATAAATTCTTTATGAGATTCTGTTGTTCCAAAATTGGAAGTTAAATAATATGTTTCTGTGGGTATATCATAAACAGAAAATACTTGCCACATGGTATTCATTTTTTCACTTGATATATTAATAATATAATTATCAGTATTTTCATACCAATTATTAGTTAAAATATTTTTTAAAGAGCCAAACATAGTTTTATTATACATACTATGGGCATAAATAATAGTATTATCATCTAATTGATTAATATTATTACGATAATCTAAAAATACCCATCCAGCAGGATTAGCTGTCTTATCATAAGTATGATTTAAATAATAAGAATTATCTTTAGTTTGAACAACAGGATAATTTATATTAGTGCCATTTACTTTAATAAAGGCGACAGTTTCATCATTTTTAGCTTTTAATTCATTAAAATCAACACTTATTAAAGGTAATTTTAAATAATCCCAATATGGATTTTCTTTAGGAACTTCTTCAACACTAGGAGGATTTACAATATTTTCTTTTTCTTCGGCATATACTTCTTTTATATCAACAAATTTATAAATTTCTTCTATTTGTTGTTCTATTTTTTTGCTATTTTTTAACCAAGCAGTTATTTTTATTTCGGCAACCATAACAATAGCTATACTTATAATTATAAAAGTAAACCAAATCCATGATGGTAATGGTTTCTTTTTTTTATTTAACTTGGCTAAATCTTTTTCACTTACTTTTTTATATTTCATTATATTCACCTTGTATAATAAAATTATATCATAAAATGGACTTAATGGATATTTTTTTAAATAATATTTTACAAGAAAAAAAGAAAAGCTTTTATTACTTCTCTTTAATATATTTTAATGTAAATACTTTTTAGTAGCAAACCCTAGAGCACCTAAGCCAACTACACCTAAACCAACAAAGTTTATTAGACTATCAAATGTTTTAGGAGCTTCGGAAGCATTTTCATCTTCTAAAACGGCTACAATATACATACCTTCTACTACTTCTGTATTTAAATCTAAGCTTTTACCATCTTTATCTGTAAAACCAACAATATTTAAACCTTCATTTTTTAAAGTATTTAATAAACTTTCTAAAGTACTTCCTTTAATTACAGAATAATTTTCTCTTATATCATCTTTTACAACTAAAGTAATTTTTACTGTTTCAGCTTCTTCAGGAACAAAAGTTGCGGTAACTTGAACATTACTATCTGGCATTGTAAATTGATTATTATTTACAGGAATTGTTGCTAAATCATCAATATTAGTAATAGGCTGTGTGCCTGTAATTTCTACAACAGTAATTTTTTCTAGCTTATATCCAGCATCAGGAGTTGTTTTAATTGTTACTTGTTCTCCAAAAACAGCATTTTTATTTACTTCAATTTCGCCATTTTTTCCTTTAACAACGATTATAGCATGTAATTTTCCAACTTCGCCACTTTCTGATTGACCATATGCACTTTCATCAACAAAATTACTAATATCTGAACTAAATTTTCCACCTGTTATAAATTTATCATGATTAGCATAAGTAGTATTAAATTCATCGGATAATTCGACTGTATCTTTTCCAGTTGGAGCTTCAAATTCTCCATCTTTTATTTCAATTTTATTAATTTTTGTTGCAGGACTATCATCTGTATTATCAACATATTCTAGAATAGTATAATTTTTAGCACTTGTGTAATTTCCATCAGTTATAACTAGTTCAATAGCTCCAGCATAATCTTTATTAGATTCTATTTGAATAGCGGCACCAGTACCATTAAAGCCATTGCCACTTGGAGTTGGATTAGCAGCTTCACCTGTTCCTTTAACTGTAGGATTATTTAAATTTAATTTACCAGCTTTAGCAATTATACCTGTATCTCCAGATATGTTAGCTTTACCAATGGTAGTTATAGCATATCCTGCTTGGTAAATAGCGGCACTATCATGATTATTGATAGTTGATTCTAATTTGGCATTATCATCAATATTTATAATTGGAGCATTAGTGGTATTTTTAACATTACCATGAATAGTTAAGGCAGCATTGGCAGCGCTTGAAGCAATATTATTTAAAAGTTTTCCTTTAATATCAAGTTTTAGACCATAACTATTTTGGTTATCAGTAGTACTCACAACAATAGGATTAATTCCTTCGACAGTAACATTAGAATCAATTGTTACAGTAGTATTAGATGGTGTATCAGTAGTTGCGCCAAAAACATAGATATTACCACGAGTAGAAGTATTAGTTTTATTTAAAATTGTTCCAGTTCCAGTAAATGTTACATTACCTTTTATGATTTTAAAAGTTCTATCTGATTTTCCTTCAATAGTAAATCCATTTAAATCAATTGTTATAGTATTCGCAGTATTTATTTCAGCTTCACTATCTAAGTCAACAGCTTTAAGTAATTTTATTGCTCCTCCACTTGCCTCTGCTGCATCAATAGCGCTTTCTAAAGTACTCTCACATGTTGTACCATTAAATAAGGCTTCTTCTCCACCATTACAACTTGTTTCAGCATTCGCATTTAAATTGAACCCAAATATAAAAGTTCCAATAGCCATAGCTCCAAATAGTTTTTTAAGATTTTTCATATTATATATCTCCTTTACTTGTCTATATTTTACCATTTGTTTACTACACTTGTCAATTGCTTTATATTTATATTGACGTTTTAATGTGTAAACTATGTAAAATTGTATGAGAGAAATATATGATGTTTTTAGTTGTTAGTATACTTTTTAATAAATTGTTCAGCGACTTTGATGCCATCAATAGCCGAGGTAGTAATTCCTCCAGCATATCCAGCACCTTCCCCGATAGGATAAATACCTTTAATATTTGATTCCATAAGATCATCACGAACAATTCTTACAGGAGAAGATGTTCGACTTTCAATTGCAGCGATAACAGCATTATCATTATCAAAGCCTTTAATTTTAGTACCAAAATATGGGATTGCTTCTTTAAGAGAATCAGATATAAACTTTGGTAAAATATCATTAATATTACTTAAAGTATATTTTCCTTTAAACATATAAGAAGCATTATTTAAGTTAGAACTAGGACTATTATTTTTAAAATCTTGGTATAATTCTGCAGGGATATTACCTTTTCCTATATCATAAGCTTTATTTTCAAGAGTACGCTGGAAAATAAGTCCTGATAAAGGATCACTCCCAAAATCTTTAGGAGTTACGGTTACAATTATTGCACTATTTGATGTTCCACTATTGCGGGCATGGTTGCTCATTCCATTAATAGCTAAATGATTTTCTTCACTTGAAGCATTTACTACATAGCCTCCAGGACACATACAAAAAGTATAAACTCCCCGGTTACTTTTAGTTGTATAAGTTAATTTATAGTTTGCTGGTGGTAATAATTTAGCATATTTTCCATAGATGCTTGTATTTATTAAATTTTCATCATGCATTATACGAATACCCATAGCAAAAGGTTTAGCAAGCATTTGAATATTTTTTGTTTTTAACATAGTAAAGGTGTCACGAGCACTATGGCCAATAGCTAATATTAAATGATGGCATATTATTTCTTCTTGATTATTTATTTCAATTGATTCTAATTTAGAATCTTTAATAGTTAAATTAGTTAATTTGGTATTGTATAAAAACTCACCACCAGATTTTTTTATATCTTCTCTTATATTTATTACAACTTTTCTTAAAATATCTGTCCCAATATGGGGATTAGCATTATATAATATTTCTTTAGGAGCACCATGTTCAACAAATATTTCTAAAACTTTTCTACCTAAATTTCTTTTATCTTTTATTAAAGTATTTAGTTTTCCATCAGAAAAAGTTCCGGCACCTCCTTCCCCAAATTGCACATTACTTTCTTTATTTAATTTGCCAGTTTCCCAAAATGTTTCTACTTCTTTTACTCTTTTTTCAATATTACTTCCTCGTTCTATTATTAATGGTTTATAGCCTTTTTTAGCAAGCATTAAGCCAGCGAAAAGACCAGCAGGACCACTTCCTACGATAATAATTTTAGAAGTTAATTTTTCTTTTCCCATTTTAGGATATATATATTCTTCATTAGGAGTTTTAATAAGATTAATATTTTTAGATTTATTGAGAATTTTTTCTTCATTGGGAATATTAATATCTACTTCATATACAAATAAAATATTATTTTTATTACGAGCATCTATTGATTTTTTATGAATTTGTAAATTTTTAATATTTGATTCTTTTATATTGAGGATTTTAGCTACTTTTTTAGTTAGAGATTCAAGACTATCATTTGTTACTTCAATTTTAACTTGTCTTAGCCTAAGCATTTTTACTTGCTTCCTCTCCGGCAGTTAGACCAGTTATCCACGCGATGCCTAAATTATAACCACCACAGTCGCCTGTAACATCTAATAACTCTCCTACTAAATATAAACCTTTTATTTTTTTACTTTCCATAGTATCCATATTTATTTCTGTTAAAGGAACTCCTCCTAAACAAACTTGAGCTTTAGTAAAATCTAAAGTAGATGTAACTTTAAAAGGAAAAGCCATTAATAAATTTACTATTTTATCTTGAGGTGATTCTTGCCACATAATATTTTCTTTTACATTTGCTAATTTTAAAATTAAAGTAACTAATTTAGGATTTAAAAATCCTAATAAAATATTTTTTAAATTATAATTTTGAAGTTTTATACTTTGGGTAGTTAACCAATTTAAAAAATCTTTTTTATTTTTCTTAAACCAAGGAACAAAGTTTATATATATAATTTCTTCTTTTTTATAGTATAATCCTTTAGTAATATAAGAACTTAAATTAAAAGTACATATTCCACTTATACCATAATTAGTAAATTGAATTTCTCCTTCTTCAATACTAATTATTTTATTATTTTCTTTTAAAGTTAAGATAACATTACTTCGAACGCCTTCCCATATTTTATAATAATTATCATTTCCTTTTAGTTGAACTAAAGAAGGTAATATGGGAGTTGTAGTATGACCTAAAGATTTTAATAAATTATAAATATTTCCATCAGATCCAGTGTGAGGGCAAGCTTTACTTCCACCGGCAATAATTACTTTATCTCCTTCATAAATATTAGTTTTAGTATAAACGATAAATTTATCTTTCTTTTCTATTTTAGTAACATACTCATTTAATTTTATATTAACATTTAAAGTTTTTAATTTATTTTCTAAAGCTGTTAGGATAGTAGTAGCATTATTAGAAAAAGGATAATAATAGCCATTTATTACTTTTTCAATAATACCTAAATTATGAAAAAAAGGAATAACATCTTCTTTTTTTGTTTGCCATAGTTTTTGAAAAGCTAGAAGATTATCAGAATGATATTTGGTTATTTCTTGGAAATCATTCCAAAAATTACAACGACCATTTCCCGTTAAGAGTAATTTTTTGCCTAATTTATCGTTACGTTCTAGAAGTGTTACTTTAGCTTTATGGGAAGCTGCATTTATAGCAGAGGTAATTCCTGATGCTCCTCCTCCAATTACAATAATATGCATATTTTTTCACCACTTATTTCTTTTTAAATTTTATCATAAGTATACATGTCCGTCAAATAAAAAATAGCTTTAAAGCTATTTAAGGTCTTAAGCCAGATGCTCCTTGTAAAGTTATTGTTTCTCCACTTATGTATGAAGCTGCTCCACTTGCTAAAAATAGGCATGTTCCACCGATATCTTTTTTGGCATCACCAAAACGATTCATAGGTATTCCTTTAATTGTATTGTTATAAGCTTCAGGATATTCTTGACGCCATTTAGCTAATTCTTCGGTCATAACTAAAGGACAAATGCAATTAACATTAATATTATCTGGACCCCATTCAGTCGCGGCAACTCTACTTAAACCACGAATTCCCTCTTTAGCAGCAGCGTAACTAGACTCGGCAATACGGCCAAATAGACCGGCTCCACTTGCTAAATTAATTACTGAACCATGAGTTTCTTTTAAGTAAGGATAACATTCACGCATGTAATGGAATGTACCATATAATCCTGAATCAATTGCTAAAGCAAAATCTTCATCAGTATGTTCAATTAACATCTTGCCAGATTTAGATGCTTGAGCATTATTAATTAAAACATCTATGCGATTAAACTTAGAAATAGTTTCTTTAATAACTTTTTTTACTTCATTTTCATTTTTACCATCGGCAACGATACTTAAAACTTCTGTTTGATAGTTTTTTTCTAATTCTCTTTTAGCTTCTAATAGAGTTTTTTCTGTCCGTCCTGTGATAACGATATTATAATTTGAACCAGCAAAAGCTTCGGCAATTCCATAGCCTATTCCTTTTCCTCCTCCTGTAATAATAACTACTTTTTTCATATTCTACCTCCATTTATATTATAATATAAAAATTTATTTAAAAAAAGATACTTCAATTAATTAGTATCTTTCTTAGATAATTTTAATTTAGAAGCATTACCACGGAATGTTATTTCATTAAACATTTTAGCTCTAAATTCTTCTTTAGTTAAGGTTATTATTTCTTTACTATTGGGATTAATTAAATAATAATATATTTTATTATATGGTAAATCGACACTTATTAAAAGAGTTTCTTCTTGTTCATTATTGGTATTTATAAAACCATCTAAAATATGAACATAACGAGATTCTTTTTTTAATAATTTAACTAAACATTTAGAATAGAACCAACGAAGTTCAATATAGCCTTTATATAAATGATAATAATCTAAATTTTTTAAGATAAAATAAACTTTATCTTCTAATTTAGGAAAATAACAAAGATTATATTTAATTAAATCTAAATATTCATCATAGTAATACTCTTGATCATTTATATAGCCTATTTTATAATCAATTCTTTCTAGTTCATCTCTTGTTAAATTACTAATAAATTCTTTAGGACGACATTTAAATTGGATATTTTCTAAATCTTCTTGTAAATCTAAATAAATTTCTTCACCATTTTGCAATTTAACAATATTGTAAGTATGTTTAATTCTTTTTTCGACTTCTTCATAACCCATTTCATTTTTTATGTTTAATTCTCTTAAAATATATCTTAATAAATAAGATAATGAGCGACATATTATGGTTCTTTTTTCTAAATATTCATTTAATTTTTCAGGACGTGGTGAACAACTTTTATAAATATTATATCTTGCTTTACTATTACCAAAAGAAAAATTACAATCAAATGTAAGAATACTACCTAATTTTAAATAGACATATCTTACTTTTTCTATTTCCGTATATTCTTTTGTTTTTTCTTTAATATCGTTTATTAAATTTTCTAGTAACATATTTTTTTCCCCCTTTAAAAAAGACTACTATTAGTCTTATATATTTAATAATATAGCAAAAATTATGTTGTTTTACTAACTTGATAAACTTCTACTTCAACTGGAGTTTCTTGACCGAATAAATCAATTAAAACATTTAAACGATTATTTTCTAAATCAATACTATCTACTTTACCCATCATGCCTTTAAATGGACCATCAACAATATTAACTTTGTCGCCAACAGCCATTTCGGATTCAATATTAACACGACTCATTCCCATATTAGCAAGTATTTTATCAATTTCTTGAGGTAATAAAGGTGTTGGTTTAGCTCCTTTTCCAGATGAGCCAATAAATCCTGTTACACCTGGAGTATTACGAACTATGTACCATGCTTCATCACTCATAACCATTTCTACTAAAACATAGCCCGGAAACATTTTTTTTACTTTTTCTTTTTTTACACCATCTTTTACTTCTACCTCGGTAGTTTCTGGAATAATTATACGGTGGATATAATCTTGCATACCCATAGATTCCGCTTTAGCTTCTAGTTTTTCTTTTACTTTTGCTTCATGGCCAGAATATGTATTTACAACATACCATTCTTTTTCCATTAATTAAACGCCCCCTTTATCACAGACATAGCCATATTTAAAAGAAGGAAGAATCCTACTAAAATTGCAACAAAAACAATGGTAGCAATTGTATATTTAAATACTTCTTTTTTACTTGGCCATTTAACCTTTGATAATTCATTTTTTACGCCAACAAAATAATTTTCTTTTGGAGTTTTAGTTTTTTTAACTTTTTTTGTTTTATTATTTTTTTCTTGTTTAACCTTTTTATTTTCTTTTTCTTTTACTTCTTTTTTTGCCATATTTTCTCCTCTTTTTTATTTAAATTAAAAAACACTTTCGTGTTCATTAATAATTTACCATAAAACCTTGAAAAAAGCAAGTATTATTTATCAAATATATAACCAATTATACTACCTATTATTAAATATATTCCTAAATATATATTAAAATAATCTTTAAGAGATAAAAATAAGAGACTAATTGAACCTAGCATTAAAGCAAAAAAACACATGTAAGATTCATCTTTCCATCTTTTAAATAAATAATTTATTAAATAAGAAACTAGTATTATACCTATAATTAAACCAATTCCATAAATAATAAAGGGAAAACTAAAAGGATTTCCTAAAATACTTAAGACATATTCATAACTTCCTAAAGTCATATATATAGCAGTACCACTTATTCCAGGAACAATGGAAGTAAAAGCATCAATCATTCCTAAAAAACTAGTATATAAATAATTAATAATTGTTCCTTTAAAAATAAAGGGTGTATTAGGACTAAAAGTAGTTAAATAAAGGGTTAAAAGAAAAAAGATAATAAATATAAAAATATTTTTAGAACTAAATTTAATACTTTTAATAAATGGCATTAATGTCCCAATTATTAAACCTAAAAATAAATACATGACTTCAGCATAATAGTTTTTTAACATAAATAAGATTAAATTACTAAATAAAATTATGGCAAGTATAACACCTAAACCAAAATTAATTAATAATTTAGAATTAGCTTTAATATTACTAAAAAAATTAGTTATAGCTTTTATTATATCTTCATATATGCCTAAAGTTATGGCAAGCATTGAGCCACTTACACCGGGAATGATTTTCCCTATTCCTACAATAAAACCTTTTAGAATTAATTTTAAGTTCAAAAATATCACCATTAAAATATATGTTTATAAATAATAAAATAGCAGGGATTTACACCCTGCCTGGAATTTAAATTTCTTGTCTACATATGATTAATTTAGAGCTATATAGACAAGTTTTTTATTTGAATATTATTTATTGGACTATGTATGGATTAGATGTTGTTCCTATAGTATCTTTTGATTCAGCATCAAATTTAAACTGAGTATCGGCTTT
>CANRBQ010000046.1 GCA_947628905.1 uncultured Bacilli bacterium | reverse complement strand
AAAAATGGAGACGTGCCAATAAGTGGATATATATTACAACCTTTAAGTACATCTAATAAAAATACAACTCATTGTGAAGTTAATGGTGAAGTTGTTAGTGGAATAAGTGTAGAGTATAGAGGAGGAAAAGTAGATTTTAAAGGAGTTACTAAACAAGGGACTAAATGCTATTTATATTTTGATATAGGAACACTTTCGGAACTAACATTTGAAAAATTGAATTTAACTAAAGCAGGAGATTTACCTTCTGCAATAAGTACAACAGCATGTGATAATAATACTAATGATTTTAGCCATAACAAAAGTGGTAGTAATTGTACATCTACAGATAAAGGAGTATATGAAACAGAAGATGACTTTGGAAAGTCATATGTATTTAGAGGAACAGTAGATAATAACTGGGTACATTTTGCAGACATGTATTGGCGAATCATTAGAATCAATGGCAATGGAACAATAAGAATGATATATTCAGGAACAACATTACCCGAAGATGGAAGATGGGCTAATGGAGATGGAAGTGCAATAGTAACTAGTAGTGGAACAACAAGTATGTTTAATGAGGCATATAATGACAATACATATGTAGGGTATATGATTGGAGTAGTAAATGCTAATAATTATATAGATGCTCATAAAAATTCAGCAAATAGTATAATAAAAAAAGAAATAGATGATTGGTATAACGGATTAAATGGAATAAAAGAAGAATATAGAGATAAAATAGATGTAGAAACAGGATTTTGTAATGATAGAACTATATCAACAGCATATCATAACTCTACATACGATGGAACAGGCAAAGGATTTGGAACAGAAAGAACAGCTTATAATTCGACATATAGATTATGGAATAATGGAAATACAAGTTATGATTCAACACAAGAACCAACATTAAAATGCACAAATAAAGAAAGAGATTTGTTCACGGGACCAGGAGCTAAAGGAACAATAAATAGCATAGGACAAACAATTAAAGGTAATAATAAATTAGCATATCCAGTAGGGTTAATAACTGTAGATGAAGCAATATGTGCAGGAGGGTTAGCAGGTAAAGAAAATTATGGCTATTGGTTATATACAGGTCGAACTTATTGGACAATGACCCCCGACATTTTTACTGGAACTTATGCAAGCATATACTATCAAAGTAACGGCGTTATTAACAATAGTAATGATGTATACAATAAAAATGGAGTACGTCCTGTCATAAATCTGAAGGCTGATACAGAGATAGAATTTCAAGATCCAGATGGAGAAAATAAAGGAACAATTTCTAATCCATATGTGGTTCAATAAATTATATTACTTGCCTAAGTTGCTCTAACTTTTTATTCTTGGGCAAGATTAAATTCCATGCGGGGTTTCTCCTCGCTTTTTTTAGTGAAGTAATTTATATATTTACAAAATGTATATTAATATATTAAAATTAATTTCTATTATGCTCGAGCATAATAGTTACTTTCAATAATATCTTATTATCATCTTTATTTTATTGCCAAAATTTCTTTTATTTCTTATTAATAGTTATGATAAAAAAGAGCTAAAAAATAAATTTTAAATAAAGGTGAAAATATAAAGACAAAACAAAAATAATGTGTTAAAATATTTTTAGTTATCTAATAAATATATAAAGAGGTGTATCATAAATGGCAAAAATAATTTCATTAGTTAATCAAAAAGGTGGGGTAGGAAAAACAACTACAAGTATAAATCTAGCCGCTGCATTAGGAGTAGAAGGGAAAAAAACTCTTTTAATTGACTTAGATCCTCAAAGAAATGCCACCACTGGACTTGGTTTTTCTAATGGTGATTATACTCATGACATTTATGAAGTAATGACCGGAACATGTGAAATTAAAAAGGCTATCAAGAAAACAAAATTTAAAAATTTATCAATTCTTCCATCTACTATTAATCTTGCTGGAGTAGATGTTGAATTTGTAAAAAAAATGCTTGAAAATCCTGAATTTCATCAAAATGAACAATTAAGATTAGCCTTAGAGCAAGTAAAAGATGACTTTGATTATGTTATAATTGATTGCCAACCTGCCTTAGGACTTCCTACTATGAATGCGCTTGTTGCCAGTGATTCTGTTATAATTCCAGTACAATGTGAATTTTTTGCCCTTGAAGGAATTACCCAACTTTTAAATTCAATTATTATGGTTCAATCAAGCATGAATCCTTCATTAAGAATCGAAGGAGTATTATTAACAATGCTTGATGGCAGAACTATAATAGGTTTAGAAGTTATTGAAGAAGTAAGAAAATATTTCAAAGATAAAGTTTTTAACACTATCATTCCAAGATTAGTTCGTTTAGTAGAAGCTCCAAGTCATGGAAAACCAATCAATGAATATGATCCTAAAAGTAAAGCCACAATTGCATATGCTAACTTAGCAAAGGAGGTAATTGCCCGTGACGGAGAATAATAGAAAGAAAGCATTAGGGAAAGGTTTAGAACAATTATTTTCAAATGAAGTAATTAATTTTAATAAGTTTGAAAATGAAATAATTGATGAAGGAAAATCAACTGGTGGAATAGAAGAAATACCTTTAGATCAAATTCGCAGTAATCCTTATCAACCTCGTGTTGTTTTTGACGATCAAGCTTTAGAAGAATTAGCTAATTCTATTAAAGAACATGGTATTATTCAGCCTATAATTGTTAAAAAAAGTATTAAAGGTTATGAACTTGTTGCCGGTGAAAGAAGAACCCGTGCCGCAAGACTTGCAGGCTTAAAAACTATACCTGCTATTATCAAAGATTTTAATGACACAGAAATGATGGAGATTGCTTTAATAGAAAACATTGAAAGAGAGAACTTAAATCCTATTGAAGAAGCTAAAGCCTATGAAAATATCCTCAAAATTAACAATATAACTCAAGAAGAATTAGCTCATAAATTTTCTAAATCCCGTAGTTATATTACTAATATGTTAGGTCTCTTAAATTTACCTGATATAACTATTAAACTTGTAGAAAATAAAGAACTATCTATGGGTCATGCTCGTGCATTAAGTAAAATTGAAGATGAAAATAAGATTAATGAATTAGCCCTAAGAATTGTAAGAGAAGGTTTAAGTGTTCGTGATACAGAAAAATTAATAAGCATGGAAAACTTACCTAAAAAGCACAATATTTCTCGTAAAGAAAATTTTGATATTCGTTATAGTATTTATGAAAATTTATGTCGTGAACGTTTAGGAGTAAAAGTTAAAATAAATAACAAAAAAATAGAAATACCATATAAAGATGATGATGAATTAACCCGTATATTAGAAGAATTAAATATTTCTATTGAAGGAGACTAAAATGAATTTAGTAAATAAAATATATGAAATTATTATGACTAAACAAATAATTGGCTCTATAGTTACTTTAATTATTGCTTATATTATAGTAAATATAATAAATGGAATAATATCTAAAATATTAATAACAGGCAAAACTCAATTTGAAGTAAAAAGAAGAAAAACTGTTATTAAATTATTTCAAAGTATAGTTAAATATATTATATATGCTATTTCCTTTTTAATAATATTAGATTTCTGGGGTGTAGATACAAGAAGTTTAATTACTAGTTTAGGTATTTTTGGAGCCGTTTTAGGTTTAGCGATGCAAGATACAGTTAAAGATTTTATCGGTGGTATCTCTCTTGTATTAGAAAATTATCTTCAAGTTGGAGATACAGTAACTTACAATAATTTTACAGGAGAAGTAATTGAATTAGGCTTAAGAACTACCAAAATCAAAGGTTTTGATGGAGAGGTATTAGTTCTTGCTAATCGTAATATTGATACAATTATTAATGCTTCTCAAAAGAAAGCCAATTTACTTTTAAACATTCCTACAGCTTATGAAGAAAAAGTATCCAAAGTAGAAAAAGTTTTAAAAAATGTTATTGATACTGCTATAGAAGAAAAACTAATTTATGATGATAGTGTGTATTCTGGTGTCAATGAACTTGAATCATCCAGTGTTAGTTATCTTATTAATATTCATTGTGATCAAAATAAAAAATATGCTATCAAAAGAGAAATGCTAAAACGAGTTAAATTAGCTTACGAAAAAAATAACATTAAAATTCCTTATGACCAAATTGAGGTGCATCATGGACAAGATATTTAACTTAAACGATATAGTTATAATGAAAAAACCACATGCTTGTGGTGAAAACAAATGGCAAATAACCAGATTAGGGGTAGATATTAAGATTAAATGTCTAAACTGTGGCCGTGAAGTAATGATTGATCGTTTAGAATTTACTCGTAAATTAAAAAAAGTTATAGGAGGAACTAATGAAGAAAAGTCGTCTTAAAGAAAAAATAACCTTGGACCCTATCATGGCTTTACTTATACTAATTGTTATAACCATTGTTGTAAGTGGTTTTTTAAACCTTTTAGGAGTTCAAGTAACATATAATACAATAGCGGATGATGTAACTCTAGAATACACTGAAGGATTAGCTACTGTTGAATCTTTATTTAGTTTAAGTGGTTTAAAATATATTTTTACTACTACAGTAGCAAACTTTGTATCTTTTACTCCATTATCTAGTTTAATTATTATTTTAATAGGTATTGGAGTTATGGAAAAAAGTGGCTTTCTAAAAACTACAGTTACCTTATTAACTAAAAGAGTTAAGAAAAAAACAGTTACCTTTTTTATAGTTCTAATTTGTTTATTATCCAGTATGATGGGTAATTTACCATATGTTGTAATGATTCCCTTAAGTGCTTTAATATTTAGTTATGGTAGGCGAAACCCTTACATAGGAATTATTGCTTCTTATGCTGCTTTAACCGCTGGTACAGGTATCAGTATATTTTTTACCAGTAGTGATTCAGAATTATTAAGAGGAACTTTATTAGGGGCTCATATGATTAATCCTAATTATACTTTAGGAACAATGTCATTTATATCTATAATGATTGTTGCTTTTGCTTTAATTGCCGTAGCTATTACTGTTATCACAGAAAATTATATAGCTCCAAGATTACCTAAATATGAATTTCCTGAAACAGAGATGGAAGAAGAATTTACTATTACAAATAAAGAACTTAAAGGCTTAGTATTAGCTATATTAGCTGGTTTACTATATTTATTATTCTTTATTTACTGTATTATTCCTGGACTTCCATTATCTGGAGCATTACTAGATTATTCTCAAGAATTTTATATTGATAAGTTATTTAGTGCTTCTTCTTTTTTCAGTAATGGATTTGTCTTTGTTGTAACAATGTTTTTTGTTATTGTTGGCTTTTTCTATGGTATTGGTGCTAAAACAATCAAAAATAATAAAGATCTATGTGATGATCTAGGGCATAGTTTAGATGGTATAGGAAAAACATTAGTTTTAATTTTCTTTGCTTCAACATTTATTAGTATTTTTAAAAAAACTAATTTAGGTGAAGTAATAACAGCCTTTTTAGCTAATTTCTTAAACACTAATTCTCTAGGCTCTATGCCACTTATAATTTTACTATTTGTTATTAGTATGCTTAGTACTTTAGTGTTACCAAACTCTGGCTTTAAATGGGCAATCATCGCTGGTATAGCAGTACCAACTTTAATGGATGCTGGTATATCTCCTGAATTTACTCAAGTAGTTTTTAGATTTGGTGAATCAGTAACTATGGGATTAACCCCACTGATGGCTTATTATGTTATATATTTAGCTTATTTAGAAAAATATAATCAAAATAAAAAACCCATTAATTTATTTAAAACTTTAAAATATCAATTACCATATAGTATAACTATTGGAGTTATATTAATAGCTTTAATAATTGTTTGGACTATAATTGGACTTCCAATTGGTATAAATGGTGTTGTAAATTTATAATTAGAATGAATAATCATTCTTTTTTCTTGTAAATTTTAAAGCTAAAAATCTAAAAAAATACTAGAAAATACTAAAAAACTTTATTTAAAAGTGCTATAATAAACTACATGAAAGGGAAAAAACATGTCAACAAATGTCTCGGAGCTTGATTTTACAAAAGCTTTAATTCAAGAATTAATAACTCATAATATCATGTATTTTAATATTAATGATTTAGAATTTGCTTTATATCATTATAATTTTGCAACAAGTAAATATTATCAATTATTTAAAAATATTAACTGTACATGTAATCATATAGATTTATCTGAAGCAATATGGAATTTAACCAACTATGGAATTTTAAGTTTTGATTATCCCAATGTTGAAATAAAAAATAGTATTAATAAAATTAATATTACACCTGAAAATTTATTATTAATTCATGAATTAATAGAAGATTATCTAAAACGTAAAAATCTTGAAGAATCAAGTCCTTTATGTATTAATATATTAAATACTTCTCCCAATAAAAATGAATATCCCATTATAGAAGGAGAATATGATGGTAAAGAAATTAGATGGAATTTAATTACAGATGGAGATATAAATTATGAAAATATCCCCAAATGTTTAAGTATAGATGAAATTACTGATAATTACATCACTGTTAAAAATGCTTCATATGTTATTCAAAACTGTTATGTTAATGGGCGTCTTACTTGTACCGACATTTATACTGAATTAACTAATGAACAAGAAATAGAAAAAATTAAATATATTGCTTTAAATAGTGATATTAATTTAAGATTATTAAGAAAGAAGGAATCAAAATGAGTTTAAAAGCTGGAATTGTTGGACTACCTAATGTTGGTAAATCAACTTTATTTAATGCTATAACTAAAAAAAATATTTTAGCCGCAAATTATCCCTTTGCTACAATAGAACCTAATGTCGGAATGGTAACAGTACCTGATGAAAGACTAACTTATCTAGAGAATTTATACTTACCTAAAAGTACAGTCCCTACATCTTTTGAATTTACTGATATTGCTGGTTTAGTAAAAGGAGCTAGTAAAGGTGAAGGCCTAGGAAATAAATTTTTAAGTCATATTAGAGAGACAGACGCTATAGTGGAAGTTGTTCGTTGCTTTGATGATGCCAACATTACCCATGTTGAGGGAAAAACAGATCCTATTCGCGATATTGAAATTATTAATGTTGAACTTATTTTAGCCGATTTAGAAATTATTGAAAATAGATTAAATAAAATAATTAAAAAAGCGGAAACAACTAAAGATAAAGACTCAATTTTAGAAGTTAATGCTCTAACCAAAGCAAAAACAAATCTAGAAAGTAATATTCCTTTAAGAAGAGTAGATTTTGAAGAAGAAGAATTAACTCTCTTACGATCTTTTAATTTTATCACTTTAAAACCTTTAATATACTGTGCTAATGTAATTGAAGATGATGTTATAATAGGAGATAATAAATATACTAAACTAGTAAAAGAATATGCATCGAAAGAAAATAGTGGGGTAATTGTTATGTGTGCTAAAATGGAATCTGAATTAGCCGAATTATCTGAAGAAGATAAACAAGTCTTTTTACAAGAATTAGGCATATCAAGCTCCGGTTTAGATAAATTAATCTTTGCTACATATAATTTATTAGGTTTAGAAACATTTTTCACCAGTGGACCAGATGAATGTCGCGCTTGGACCTTTAAAAAAGGCATGACTGCTAAAAAATGTGCCGGTCTTATCCACAGTGATATTGAAAGAGGTTTCATTAAAGCCGAAGTTACAAGTTTTAATGATTTAAAAGAATATGGTAGTGAAGTAAAAGTAAAAGAAGCTGGAAAATTAAGATTAGAAGGTAAAGACTATTTAATGCAAGATGGAGATATTGTTTATTTTAGATTTAATGTTTAAATAATAAATTCTTTTAAGAAACATATATTAAAGTATGAACTTAAAAGAATTTTTTATTGATAAAAATATTAAATATCCCTTTAAATTATTTGGTAAAGCCCATTTATATTTACTATTTTTTCTAATTCTAATTATTTATATAATTATTAAACATAAAAAAGAATTAAATAATATTAAACCAAAAACTAAAAAAATAATTACTAATATTTTTGCCGTAATATTATTAATGAACATGATTATTCTTTATTGTTCTTCTTTTTACTATCATAATTTTGATTATCACACTATGTTACCTATCCATCTTTGCTATTTATCTAATTACTTTTATATTTATGTAATTATATTTAAAAAAACTAAATTATTAAAATTTTGTTACTTATTAGGTTTTTTAGGTCCAATCCCTGCCATAATATTTTTTGATGTTCCAAGTGTTTTTGAATCTTTTAACTTTTATTTATATATTATTTCTCATCATATATTTTTAATAATGACTATTATAACTTTTTATTTTTATCCTAAAAATATAACTATAAAAGATAATATAAAGTTATTTATGATATTAAATATCTTATATTTTCTTATTAATATATTTAATCAATATTTTAATACTAACTATTTTTTTACAAATGGTATTCCTAACTTTATTTTAAATCTTATTCCATTAATAAAACTCTTTCCTTATGCTATAATTTTAGAATTTATGATAATCCTATTAATGTTTATTTTATCATACATATGGCATCATGAATGGGAACATTTACTTAAACATTAAAATATGCTATAATAAAAATATAAAGGAGGAAGAAATGAATAAAATATTATCAAAAGCTTTTATCTTCATGTTTTTAGGCCTTTTAATAACTTTTATAACAGGATATGTTGTATCTATTAATGAAAACATGATTGAAGCTGTTTATGGTGGTTTATATTGGGTATTTATAATTTTAGAATTAGTTTTAGTAATCTTTTTTGCATCCAGAGTCTATAAAATGAAACCAACTAGTGCTAAATTATGTTTCTTATTATATTCATTTGTAAGTGGCTTAACATTTTCAAGTATATTTATCTTTTTTAAACTATCATCAATAATTTCTGTTTTTCTTATTACAGCCTTAGTATTTGGAGTATTTGGCCTATTAGGATATTTTACTAAATTAGATTTAAGTAAATTAGGAACATTTTGTCTCATGGCTCTATTTGCTACTTTAATTTGTTCTATTGTAAATATATTCCTAAATAATAGTACTTTTGAATTAATTTTATCAATAGTAGTAATTCTAATCTTTTTAGGCTATACAGCTTATGATATCAAAAATTTAAAAACACTCGCTGAAAATGGAGTTGATAATGAAGCTCTAGCCATTAATAGTGCTTTTGAATTATACCTAGACTTTATCAACATATTTATTCACTTATTATCAATTCTCGGTAATTCTAAAGATTAGAAGTTTTGATAACAAATTGCATATATCATCTGATATATGTTTTTAAATGTTAAAAAAGCTAAAATTATTTTAAAAAAACATATATATCTTGACAAAACCCCAAAAAAAGTATATTATAACTAACTATCAAAAGGGAGGTTTTGTTTATGAAAAAAATATTTATAGTATTATTATGCTTAAGTGCCGTTTTAATACCACAAACAGTAAATGCTAAAGGTTACAGTTTTGACTATTCATGTGATAATAAGCAAGATTTAGGAGATGGAACATTTTATATGGCTTGTCATATAGCCATTAATAGTGACATAGAACTTAATCATATTCAAGGTAATCTAATTTTAGAAAATGTAACATTACAAGATATTAAAACTCAAAGTGATTGGAAAAGTAACAATGGTTTATCAGTTACTGTAGATTTTACATCTACAACACCACATAAAGGGTCTTTTGCCGTAGCGGATTTAATATTCACAGGCGATAATAGTCTTGAAAATTGTAAAGCAAATTTTGAACCAATAATTGCTGAAAAAGTTACACCAAGCGATCCTGAACCAGTTGAACCAAAAAATCCAAGTTGTTCAATTGTTGATGGTGAATACTATGATAAAAATGGTTATAAAGTAACAGAAGAAAATTATTATGAAGATTGCTTTAATTATGTTTGTGCAATAGTTGATGATAAATATTATTTTAATTCACAAGGTAAATCTGTAAGCTATGACTTATACGTAAAAGATTGTTCAGGTGAACAGTATATTCCTCAAAGTCCTGATACAGGAATTAAATCTGGATTAATTGCTTTACCTTTAGGAATTCTATCATTAATTGGCATTATAAAAATAAGCAAGAAAAACACAAAAATTTATAAAATATAGTTGCAAAAATTAGATAATATGGTATAATCTATATTATCTGATATATGCGAGTGTAGTTTAATGGTAGAGCTTCAGCCTTCCAAGCTGATAACGTG
>CANRBQ010000045.1 GCA_947628905.1 uncultured Bacilli bacterium | reverse complement strand
ACAAAATATGCTAAAGATATTCCTATTACTCCTATTAACACACTTACTATTATTATTACTCTTTTATTCTTTTTCATAGCTTCCACTTTCCTTTTGATTTATTATATCATTTCTCACCGAACAAGTGAAGTACTTTTCATCAAATAAGTGAGAAAATAAATAAAAGGAGAATTTGGTATGAATAAAAATGATGAAAATTATATTTATTTTTTAGTAGCACAAAATTTGAAAAAACAAAGAAAATTAAAGGGTTATACTCAATCTCAATTTGCAGAACTTTGTAATTATAGTGATGGTTTTATTATGAATATAGAAAGTGAAAAATATCTTCAAACTTTTAGTTTAGGGACTATTTGGACTTTTGCAAAAGTTTTAGGTATTGATGTAAGAGAACTTTTTAAACCTTTAGATGAAAATAAAGATAATTAAAAAAGGCATTTGATTACATGCCTTTTTTTAATATTCTACTTTGTCCTTCTAATTCAATTAGATATGATTTAAAATATTTTTTAAATTGATAATTGAAAAAAACATTATTGGAACGACGCATATTTATTTCTTGTTTAAAATAAGGATCTGTCATGTATTTATTCCAAATAATTAAGCGACATTCTGGATAATTTGCTATTTCTTCCCAATTTATTAAATCAATGTTAGGATTTTTGATTCTTTCTTCATAGGTATTAATACCTCGCATTATTTTTCACCTCAAACGTAGATTATTTTACTACTTTTTTAGTTCTTTGTCTAGTATTTTTGGCTTCTAGTCTATTATTTACATTCGTAGCAAATATAGAATATAATACTGAAGAAATTGGAACAGATATAAGCATACCTATAATACCAGCAACACTTGCTCCAATAGTAACAGATACTAAAACCCAAATTGCAGGTAAATTTACTGATTTTCCCATTACTTTAGGATAAATTATATTTCCTTCTATTTGTTGAAGAATTAAAATATAAATGATAAATATTAAAGATTTTAGAGGGCTAATCATGAAAATGAGAAATGCTCCAACTGCAGTACCAATAAAAGCACCAAAGATAGGAATTAAAGCTGTAAAACCTATTAAAATAGATATAGTTCCCGCATATGGAAGTCTAAGAATTAACATACCTATAAAACACATAATTCCAAATATCGCGGCCTCTAATACTTGACCACTTATAAAATTAGCAAAAGTATTATTTGAAAGATTAGCTATTTTTTTTATTTCTAAAACCTTTTTTTCTGGTAAATAAGCATTTAATACTTTATTTGATTGTCTTATTAAGTTTCTTTTTTCTACTAATAAATATAAAGCAAATATTAGAGCAATAATTAAATTTATAACACTCATAACTACACTTGTAGCAATACCTAAAATATTTTCTAAAACTTTACCACTGTGGGAATTAATATATATAGTTATTTTATCACTAAATTCTTTAGTTTTAGTTAATATACCTTCCCGTATATTTTCATTTATACCTACTTTATCTAAAATATTTGTAACATTTTCTTGATATTTAGGAATATTTTCAATAAAAATATTAGTAGTATTCGTTATTTCAGGAATTATTAGTATTAACATAAATGTTATAAAACTTAAGACAAATGCTAAAGCAATTATTATACTTAAATTATGTTTAGCTTTAGAACTAATATTACATTTATTAAATAGTTTATATTCTATTTTATTTACTAATACATTTAAGACAAACGCAATAACTAAACCTATTATAAATGGAGCTATTAAAGTTATTAGACTTTTTATAAATAACCATAATGGTTTAATATAGATAAACATAAATATTAAACTTATAGTAAAAGTAATTATTTTAAAAATATCTTTTTTAGATTCATTATTTAGCATATTATCACCTATTTTTATTATATTATAAAGTTATTAAAAAATAAAGATTATTCATTTTAGATAAAAAAAAAATTACTATTTTTAGTAATCTTCATTTATACTATCAATAAATTCAATTTGTTCATCAACAACACTTCTTAATCTTCTTTTAAAGACTACTACCCTTCTTTTTAAAAGTTCAGCATCTTGTTCTACTTTATTAGCTTTTAATAAAGCATCATTTACAATTCGAGAAGCATTTCGTCTAGCATCATCAATGACACCTTTAGCTTCATCACGAGCTACTTTTTTGATTTGATTTGAGGCATCCTCGGCAACCATTATTGCTCTATTTAGAGTATTTTCCATATTTTTATATTTTTCTAAATCTTGCTTTAAATTATTAATTTCTTCGTCTTGTTTTTTTAATTTATCGAGCATACTTTCATATTCTCTTGTTACTTCATTAACAAAACTATTAACTTCTAGTTTATTATAACCATTAAAGCTACTATTAAACTTTCTCAAAGGAATATCACCTCAAAACTAATCACTTTTTATTATTACCATTCTTCTTCTACTTCAGTTTTATTTTTTTCAGCTTCATCAGAAATCTTGCCTTGAACATTAACATTTTTAGGAGTACAAAGATAAATACCTACTCCTATTTTTTGCATTGTTCCTCCAATAGCGTATATACAACCACTTAAGAAATCAATTATTCTTTTGGCTTGATCTGATGTTACTCTTTTTAAATTTACTACCACACTATTACGATTTTTTAAATGATCAGCGATTTGTTGGGATTCTGAATACGCTCTAGGTTCTAATAATATCATTTTATTTCCAGATTTATCAGCCTCCGCGAGGGCATCACTTTCATTTATATTATAAAATTCGTCTTCTGACCCTGTAAGTTCCTCATCATCTGGGTCTTTAAATATATTTTTAAATAGAGCCATAAACTCTCCTCCTATTTTAAACTTCTATTTTATTTTATCAAATTATAAGCTATATTTCAAGACTTAAAAAAATTAGAGATATTCCATAATATGGACATCTTTGGCTAATTTTTCAACTAAAGATTCTGGTTCATATTGATTAAATATTGCTTCAAAATTACTATTATCCATTAAAAACATATCATGATAATTAATGAATATTTCTGATAAATTGGTAACTCCAATACCATTTAAATAATCTAAATTCTTACTAACTAATTTTTTATGAGCTTCTAATTCTTTGATTAAAGTACTTGTAGTATTTTCTTTTAAAGCTTCAATATCTTTTTTTTCAAAACCATATTTTTCTAAAAATTTCATACTATATACCTCTTCCTATATTTAACTCATTATCGGGAAAAGCCTCAAGTATGGTGTTACTAATCATATTTTGCATTTCAGGAGTTAACGCTACACCTTGTAAAGCATTCTCTATTAAGTGTCTTTCTCCCAACGTTCTATAGGCTTTGTTATCACTTCCAAGTACAGAATCTAAATTAGCGATGATACTAGAAATAATAAAGGTTAAAGTAGAATCAGAGTTTAAACTATTTATTTCTCCAAGACGACTTATAATATCAGTTTTTACTTTTAAATCTTCAGCATCTAATGATTTTACTTCTATAGGTTCAACTATATTTTCATTATTTACTGTTGAATTTTCATTTGGAGTAAAATTATTATTAAAGTTTTTAAATTCTTCAGCATATTTTATTTCTGATATGAAAGTATTATCAGGATTAACAAATGGTATTCCTTTATCTAAAGCTGTTTTTACTCTTTCTAAAAAACTGGCTTTAAAAGAACGACATTCGAGGTTAGCATTAAATATTTCTTTTAATCCTAATTTATCTATTTCATCTAAAATATTTGGTAAATCAGATAGTTCTTTTTCATTCATCGTTAATATTCTTAAGAAACTACCAGGAACACTTTCTAAATTATAATCTCTATTTTTAAATAGATCTAAAATTACGCCAGCGTTAGTAGTATAATTTCTTAAAGCTAAAAATTTATTTGGATCTACATCTGGTGCTAAATTTATACTAGTACCATCAATACATTTAAATTTCATATTACCCTCCTAATAAGCCATTAAAGGCACTTTTTTTGGATCTAAACCACTATTTTGTAATAAAATGATTGCTTTATCTAAATTACGATAATCATATTTAGTTAATACAGTTGGATTTAGATAAATATCTAATGCACTTTTACCTATACGAAGTAATCGATCTACTTTAGCCTCTAATTCTCTATCATATAATAAATTTATATTATCAACAAAAACATCAAGATTTAAATCGTTATTTTTAAAGATAGCTACATTACGACGAATTACTTTTTCATTAAAGTTCTTTAAGATTTCTTCTAAATCACTAGCAGTATAATCTAAATAATCTAAACCAATTTCACTAAATAAATCCATTAAATCTTCTTTATCAAATTCTTTTTCTTCTTTAGGTGTTTCTTTTGGGGAAGCTTCAACTGGTTCTTTTTCTACAGTTTTTAATTCTTCAATTGGTTCGATAACTTTAGGTTCTTCCTTTTTGGTTTCCGTTATTTCTTCTTGACTTTTAGCTTCTTTTAAAACATCACTTATGGAACGCTTATCAGCATTTTTTATTCTTTCATCGTATTCAAACAAAGCATCTTCAGGGAACATTAAGATTTTAGCAGCTTCTCTAGTTTCTTCTTCAGTAAAATCAAATTGTTCTAATAAAGCTGTTATTGAATCTCTAGTAATATTGATATTACCTGCAAGAGCTAAATCAAAATATTCATTTAATTTTTCTTGATTAGATATAGCAGCATCTCTTCTAATACCTATTTCTTCAATAGTAGTAATAGCACTGCTCATTTCTTCTTCTACTTTAACAAGTTGTTCTTCACTTTCTTTTATTTCATTATTAACGCTTTCAATTGTAGTTGGTAAAGTTTCATTTAATTTAGCGGTTAAAGCTTCAGGATCAAAATCAATATTTAATCTTTCAATAACGGTCGCAAATTCATTTTTATCAATACCACTTAAAACTTGAGTTAATTTTTTGCCTTGTTCATTTAATTCTTTACTATCATTTTCTAATTCGGCGATTTTTTCCTGGAGAGCACTTTTTTCAGCTGTAGTTCGATCTCTAGTTTCTTCAGCTTCAGCTTCTGCACTATCCATTTCTTTAAAGACTACACTATCTTTTCCTCGCAGATTATATAGTTTATCAAGAAGTTTTGTAACTTCTAATGTTGATGATTTCATAACCAACACTCCTTTATTCTATAAATTATTATAGCAAACGGAAATAAAAATGTAAATATCAAAAAAAGATAATTAATGAAAACTTGTAAAGAAAATATTAAAAATGCCTATAAATTGTAAATGATAACATCTAAAAGTATTTAGAATATAATAAAGTGTAATATTTTAAGGAGGAAGATATTTTGAAAAAAATTATTACATTTATTATATGTTTAGTAATTATAGGTGTAGGTATTTTTATTTATTTTAGTAATGATAAAAAAGAAAATAAAGAAACTGAAAAAGAATTAACAACTATTAAACTTGCTGAAGTTACCCATAGTGTTTTTTATGCTCCTTTATATGTAGCAATAGAAAATGGATATTTTAAAGATGAAGGAATAGATTTAGAAGTTATTTTAACGCCAGGAGCAGATAAAGTTAGCGCGGCGGTTTTATCTAACAGTGTAGATGTTGGTTTTGCAGGTACAGAATCCGCAATATATGTTTATGCTGGTGGAGAAGATGATTATTTAGTTACTTTTGCAGGACTTACAAAAAGAGATGGACAATTTATTTTAAGTAGAGATTGTGATAAAGATTTTAAATTAGAAGATTTATATGGAAAAGAAATTTTGGTAGGACGTGAAGGTGGAATGCCTGCGATTAATTTTTTAAATGCGATGGAAAATAGTAATATTGATATTAATAAAATTAAAATTAATTATGCTGTAGATTTTGCAGCTTTATCAGGTACTTTTATTGGAGGTGTTGGTGAGTATGTTAATTTGTTTGAACCAACGGCCACAAGTGTAGTAGAAACAGGTGTCGGTTGTATTGTAGAATCAATAGGAAAACTTTCAGGAGAAGTTCCTTATACAGCTTTTTATGCCCGCAAGAGTTATTTAAATAAAAATAAAGAATTACTTAAAGGATTTAGTAGAGCTATTAATAAAGGTTTAGAATATATAAAAAATAATGATAGTAGTAAAGTTGCTTCAGTAATATTACCACAATTTCCTGATACTTCTTTAAAGAATATAGAAACAATTATTGATAATTATAAAAAATATGATTCTTGGTTAGAGTCCCCTTTTATTACTGAAAAAAGTTTTAATAATTTACAAGATTTATTACTTAAAAATAATTTAATAAAAGAAAAAGTTTCCTATAATAATTTGATAAATAATTTATATGAATAAAATACTTTCAATTAATAACTTGCAAAAAAAATATTATACAAAAAATGATGAAATATTAGCTATTAAAAATTTATCATTTGAATTATATGAGGGAGAATTTATTTCAATCGTGGGTCCTTCAGGATGTGGTAAATCTACCCTACTTAATATTTTAACTAATATAGATAAACTTACTAAGGGTAATATTACTTATTATAAAGATAATATTAAATTTGGTTATATGCTTCAGAGTGATTCCATGTTAGATTGGAAAACTATATGGGAAAATGTTATTTTAGGTTTAGATATTAAAAAAATTAAAACTAAAGAAAATTTAGAATATGTAGATAAACTTTTAAAAACTTATGGATTAGATGAGTTTAAAAATAATTATCCTAAAGAATTATCAGGAGGTATGAGACAAAGAGTTGCACTTATTAGAACTTTAGCTTTAAAACCAGATATTTTAGTTTTAGATGAGCCTTTTAGTAAACTTGATTATCAATCAGGATTAAAAGTTAGTGATGATGTATATAAAATTATTAAACAAGAAAAGAAAACGGCAATAATGGTAACTCATGATTTAGCTCAAGCAATAAGTTTAAGTGATAGAGTTATAACTTTGTCTAAAAGACCTTGTACTATTAAAAATATATATAAAATAAATAGAGATAAAAATTTAAGTCCCATTGAAAATAGAAAAGATAAAAACTTTTCTTATTACTATGATTTGCTTTGGAAGGATTTAGCAGATGAAGAGTAAAGAATATATAAATTATTTAAAAAAATTAAAAAGAAAAAAAGTTTTTATCTTAAGTATGCAAATATTAATTTTATTATTATTTATTATTCTTTGGGAAGTTTTAAGTAATAAGAAAATAATTAACCCTTTTCTTTTTTCATCACCATCTAAAATTTTAACTACTATCAAACAATTATATTTTAATTATCACTTAATTACACATATTTTGACTACTTTAGAAGAAATAATTATTGCTTTTGTTTTAGGAATGGTTTTAAGTTTTATAATGGCTATTTTACTATATGAATTTAAAACTTTTAATAAAATAGTTGATCCTTATCTTACAATGCTTAATAGTCTTCCAAAAGTAGCTTTAGGTCCACTTATTATAATTATTGTAGGAGCAAATACTAAATCAATAATTGTTATGGCTTTACTTATTAATTTAATTGTAGGAATTATGTCTATTTATAATGGTTTTAATAATGTAGATAGTGATTTAATTATGTTATTTAAAACTTTTAAAGCAAGTAGATTTGATACTTTAAGAAAACTTATTATTCCGGCTTCAGTTAAATCAATAATATCTAGTTTAAAACTTAATATTTCAATGACTTTAATTGGACTATTACCCCCAGTGGGAGAAAATATACTCTCTAATAAATATTGTAGTAAATATTGATTTCGTTATCATTAACTACAACTTTATCAATTAAATGCTCAATAATTCTTCTTTGTTCATCAAAATCCATATCAAACCAAGTTGTTTTTAAATTAGTTATCATATTTAAAGATACTTTGTTATCTTTTTCTTTTTTATCTGATGATAATAGTTTTTCTTCTATTTGTTCTTTTTCTTTTTCTAATTCAGTTATTTTTTTATTAGTTTCATCTACTGCAATACCACTTGCTATAAAATTTAATAGATTATTAATTTGTTTTTTTATTTCTTCTAGTCTTGCTTTTAACTCGTTTTTAACATTAACACTTGCTATATTAAAAGTCTTTTTAAATAAATCTATATCTAAACTCACTTTAAATAATTCTTCTAATACAGCATCTTCAACTTCAAAAGTGTCCCATCTTTTGTTTTTACAATTAGGGTCTTTTATATATTTGGGTTTACTTTTTTGTTGTGAATAACAATACATAATTAATCTTTTACCCCATTTTTGATACCTGTACTTTGCTCCACAATGTCCACAATAAACTTTACCAGATAGTAAATAATGTCTTTCGTACGGTTCACGACTTCTTACTTTATTTACCCTTAAAATTTCCTCATATAACTCATCAGATACTACTGCCTCATGTTGTCCATCAAAAATTTCATTTCTATATGGTACTTTACCAGTATTTGTTATAGATAAAATCCTTGTTTCAACCATTGATTCATCCATTCCTACTATTTTTCCAATAGCATTAAAACTTTTTCCACTAATATATAATGAAATCATTTTATGAAGCAATTCTACTTGTTCTGGTATCGGTACTAATGTACCTGTATTTCGGTCATATCTATAAGGAAAAGGTATTTTACCTCCACCTCGCCAAAGTCCTGCTTCTGCACGTTTTTTAAGCCCTATACGAGTTCTTTCTAATATAGTTTCTCTTTCTAATTGGGCAAATACTGATAATACACCAATCATTGCTTTTCCAAATGGAGATGATGTATCAAAGTTTTCTCTCATTGAAATAAAACTTACATCATATTTATTAAATACTTCTTCAATTAAATATAAAGTGTCTCTTTGACTTCTTGAAATTCTATCTAATTTAAATACAAACACTGCATCTATTTTATGATTTTTGCAATCTTCTATAAGTCTTTGGATTGCAGGTCTATTTAAATCTTTTCCAGAATATCCACCATCTATATAGTATTCAAACTCAGTATAGTCTTTGCTTTTTGCATAACTTATCAAAAATTCTTTTTGGGCATCTATTGAATATCCCTCAAGTTGACTGTCAGTAGAAACTCTTGCGTATAATCCTGCTTTTATATTGTTACCTCCTTTTTTAAGACAGGATTATAAGATTCCAATTACATTTTACCACATAACTAGAATCTATTACATCTCTTTTATTATATATGAGCATATTTTTTAACAATTTCATATATAACCAAGTCTGTTATTTTAATTTCACTTGGATTTATTTTTTTCCCATCTTTATCATAGTTATTAACAATTATCATTAAACACCTCTAATAATTTTTATGACAACTAAAAATTATTATTCAAATTCCTTTAACATTTCTACCATTTTTAAATACTCAGGTCATCTTCTTCAAGAATATTTGCTTCACATCTTTTTCCATCCCAAACCTCTACACCATCTGGATCATATCTTATATGAGGTCCTTTTTTGCCATTCATTATTTCATTTTGATTATCTGAAATATCTGTTACTGTAATAAAACTTTGTATTTTATTATCAGTAATATAAGAATTTAGATAACCTTTATAAACACTTTTGCTCCCTTAACAAAAAAATCTTTATATATTTTTCTTTTATCATATTTAAGGGTAGTTAACCCAAATTTAATATAATCATTATTATTATCTATTACATTATTAATAGTTCCAGATATTATTATTTCATTTAAATCAATTTCCAATTTTATTACTTCCTTTCTTTTTAATTATTTTAAGATTTAAATTATTTAAATAAATTTAAACTTATATTATCTATTAATATTATTTATTATATTATTTATTATATTATTTATTTTGTTAGAAGATACTTGCTATACTTAATAGAAATATCTTGCCATAAACTCTAGAAAATATTTGCTAAATATATTCTTCTAATATTAGGTTCACATTCAACTTTAATATATTTCTTTTTTCTTAACGAAGAAATACAACTAGTGATTGTTCTTTTGGATACTTTCATAAGATTACTTAAATACTTGTTACTTGCATAACAAAATCCCTCTTGCATAGATAGAGTAGTTATTAGCCCCATGAAAGAGAGTTATTACAAAATACTATTGAAGATACAAAATATCAAATCAATACACAAAATGAAATTATTAATTTAATTCAAAGTTTAAAAGTAAAGGAGAGAAATAAGAATGCGAAATAGTAAAATATTAAAAATAGCAGTAATATTATTATCAATATTCTTTGTAGTAAGTTTTGGATTATCACAGATTTTTATATCAATTTTACTTGATAATCTTATTAATATAAATTTGTTCTGCTTTTAATTATAACCATTCTTTGTATCTTTTTATATATATTTTTTTAACAATTGTTACTAATAATA
>CANRBQ010000044.1 GCA_947628905.1 uncultured Bacilli bacterium | reverse complement strand
ACGATAAGGATAGGAATTATTAAGGAAAGGTACTAATAAGATAAAATAATAGATAAAGGATACAAGATAAAAATGTTCCTTTTTATTAAATTAAGTTTTTTATTGTTAAATATTATTATGTTTTTTTCTTTATTTTTTGCTCTATATATAATGGGAGAGTTTTTTTAATAACATACCGCGGTTGAACCGCGGTATGTTATTTCGCGAAAATTCATAATAAATACTAACATTTTATTAAAAGCCTGACTTTTTTTTATTTTTAAATCCCCTTTTCCCTTTATTTATTCCTATTTTATCAATATAAATTTCTTTTTTCTTTCTTTATATATACATAAATTTAAAGCTAAAAGTTTACAATAAGAAAACCCTATTGTTTTAAATAGAGTTTAATTTTTTATCTTGCTTGTTTTTTTATTAATTTAGCATGTAATACTACTCTTTCAGAATCATTATAGCAAGTTGATAGAGTTAATATTTTATCGCTTGTATTAACACTTGTCTTAAAGTCATATATACTTCTACCAACAATTGTATTAATAAAATTTTGATGTGATTCTTCAGTTCCAAAATTAGATGTCAAATAGTAAGTTTCAGTTGGAATGTGATATATAGAAAATACTTGCCATAAAGTGTTTTCTTCTGGAGTAGATAAGTTTAAAACATAATTATCTGTATTTTCATACCAATTATTTTTGACGATATTTTTTAATGAACCAAACATAGTAGTATTTAAACGACCATGACCATAAATAATGGTATTATCATCTAAATTATTAATGTTATTACGATAATCTAAAAATATCCATCCTGCTCCATTGTTTTGTTTATTAAATGCATGTGTTAAATAATAATCATTATTTGTAGTTTGAACTACAGGATAATTAATAGTTGTGCCATTTACTTTAAGGAATGCTACTGTATCAGCATTTTTCTTTAATAATTCTGTAAAATCGACACTTAATAATGGTAATTTTATGTAATCCCAATAATCATCGCTTTTATTAGTACTCTCTGGAGGATTTACTGCTTCTTGTTCTTCACTATCAGGTACTTCTTCCATTTCTACTATTTCGTCTATTTCCTTATTAAGGTCGTCAATTTTTTTATTGTCTTGGCCCCAATCAAATATCTTAAAGATATAAAAGCCTGCTGCACATAAACATACTAAAAATATACATATCCAAATAATTCTTTTCTTTTTACTTTTTTTCTTCTTATTTGGATCTTGATTAGATATTTTTTTCTTTTTCATAAAATGCACCTCATTTACAAAATATATTTTACTATAATTTATGAGAATAAACAAGTAATAATTATATATTTTTATTATATATTTTCTAAAGGAAAAAGTCAGGGAAATCCTGACTTAATTTGGTTATTGGTTTAATCTATATTATCTAAAATAATACTTTCTTAGTAGCAAATCCTAAAGCACCAAGACTTGAGATTGCTAGAGTTACATAACTTAAGATACCATCGTAAGTTTGAACGTTTTTATCTGGTGTATCATCTCCAGGAGTTTGAGTTTGATCTCCAGGAGTAGTAGTTGTTCCAGTAGTTCCTACTGTTACACTTCCTTCTCCTTCAGTGATTGTTGAACCTTTTGTTAAAATTGCAGTTGCATTTTTAGCACTTTGAGATTCACTTTCACCAATTTGAACACTTCCAACAACACCGTTTGTAAATGTTCCACCTGTGATGATTCCTTCTTGATTATCTAAGAAATCATAATCAATGATAGCTATAGCTGGTAATACTTTTTTATCTGCATCTTTTCCTTCACTTGTAAATACTCCACCTTTAATTGCATAAGTGCCTTTATATGCTCTTGCAAATAAGATAGCATTTGTAGTTTTAGAAGTGAATGTTCCACCTGTAATTTCTACATCAAGATCTTCTCCATATGTACTTCCAGTTGCACCATCACCAATTAACATAGCATTTCCTGCTTTGGCAACAACGTTACCAGCAGAAATTTTTACAATACCATTTTTTAACGTAAATGTATCTCCTTTGTCAGTTGTATAGTTTCCACCTGTAACATTAACATTTGTTCCTGCATCTACACCTAAAATTGTTGCTGCACCTGTAATTGTAGCGCTTAAATTAACTGTTACTTTGCTTTCTGATGTTGGGAAAGCAATAAGTTCACCTTTTAAGCCTGTCCATGTTCCTGCAACATTAACGTTTGTTGTAGCTGTAACTGCAGAAGCATTTATAACAGATGAAGTACCATCTTTCATACCTGATGCAATAACATTAAGTGTCTTGTCGAATGTTACAGTTGTTGTTTCATCACCTGCAGATATTGCAAATAGTGATGCTGCTGTATCTTGTGCAGCTGTTTTAATAGTACCATTTTTGATAGTTACATTAACACCATTTGAAATAGCTATTTGTCCTGTTTTTGAAAGAGCAAATGTATGACCGCCTAAATCAAGAACATAACTTTTAGCAACACTTAAAGAAACGTCAGTTCTATCTTTTAATAGAGTTATAGTCTCTCCTTCTTTAAAATGTTCACTACCTACAGCAGATCCAATATCTTCATAGCAGCCGAATGAGCCATTCTCATAATTAACTAAATAATTTTTGTCACATGCTTTTGCATTGTCTACTGTTTCTTCTTCAGCCTTAACATTACCCGCAAATCCGAAAGCAAATCCAGATATAGCCATTAAACCTAATAACCTTTTAAGATTTTTCATCTTCTTCCTCCTTCACGTGATAATAATAACATAAAAAGACTATGATAGTCAATACGTAAATGCTATTTTTTCAAAAAAATGTCAAGGTGGGGAGGTACGAGGGAGGTACGAGGGAGTTCCGAGGGAGTTCCGAGGGAGTTCCGCTGGGGAGGAGCATGAGGAGGACCGAGGTCCCTAGGGAGGAGAGATTAGGAAAGAGGGAGTCCGGAGTTCGTGGCTGGAGGGCCAAGAAGCTCCTGGTAGAAATATATGATAAAGCATGGGACAATAGAAGAAGAAAAGAGAAAAGGACTTAAATAATAAGAATAAGAAGAGATAACGATAAGGATAGGAATTATTAAGGAAAGGTACTAATAAGATAAAATAATAGATAAAGGATACAAGATAAAAATGTTACTTTTCTTTCCTCTACCCCTGCTTTATTTGGCTTTGGCATTTAAAAACTACTTATTTTTTTTAAGTAACTTAAGTAGTTTATTTATTATAATTATTATTAATGATTCTAAAAATAAGTAAATTAACATTATTTTATAAGTAAATACTAAATCTTTTTTAGTAAAATATATTACAAAGGGAGTTATTAAAATTAATAATAATATAACTATATTAAATATATTATTTTTTATAAAATTTTTGGGATATTTTTCTTTTTTTTCATAGATACTATTTACACATAAATAAATATTCATGACAGCAAACAAATATTGGTTAACAAATTCTTTATCATAAGAAGCAAAATAGAAGAAAACAATTATTAAAAATAGAGTATCTAGTCTAAATATTTTAAAAAAGTTTTTAGTAAAATATTTAAATGTTATTTTTTGATAATTAGGATTATTAATATTTCTTAAAGAACTTACAATAAATATTATAATCCATGGAATAAAAGTTAAAAATATAATATATTTACTCATTGTTATTCTCCTTTCCATATAGACAGCCACAGTAGTTTTGACGATATAAATTATATATTTTACTGTATTCAATACTTCTTTTATAGCCATCATTCTTTTTAAAATCACCATAGATATATTTTATGTCAATTTCTTTAGCAATTTCTTCCCCTATTTTATTGATAATCATACTATTTTTATGAGGACTAACTGTTAAAGTAGTACCAAAATAATCAAAATTTTCTTCTTTAGCTTTTAATGCTGTTTTTTTTAAACGTAAATAAAAACATTTTGGGCATCTAGCTCCACCCTCTTTTTCACGTTCAAGTCCTAAAGTTGCTTCTTTAAAAGCATTATTTTCATAATCACATTCTAAATATTTGATCTCATTAGAGTGTTCTTTATTATATTCTTTAATAAATCTTATTTGTTCTTTTTTTCTTTTTAAATATTCTTCTTGAGGTTCTATATTAGGATTATAATAATAAATAGTAATGGTAAAATAATTACTTAAAAAATTGATGACTTCAGTAGAACAGGGACCACAGCAGCTATGTAATAATAATGTGGGTTTGGTATTAAATTCTTTAACTATATCTAATAAAACTTTTTGATAATTAATTTTCTCCATTTTCCTCATCCCCTGTATTTTCATTATTATTTTTATCTACTTTAGTAGGTTCATTACCATCAAATGGTGTAAATAAATTGTTTTCACTTAAATAACTATCTAAATATAATGTTCCTTTTTTACCTTCAGCAGCACTACTAATTGAAGCATATATTTCAATATAGTTATTTAATCTATTCATATTTAAAACATTTACATAAACTATATTAGTATCATTCATAGTTAATTTAAATCTTTTATCATCTATTGTTACTTGTTCTTTTATATCAGGATCATATAAAATTTCATTTATCATGGCTATAATATCAGAATTAACATCTTTAAATGAAGAAATAAATTCTTTTAATAAATCTTTAGGAACATAATTAACTAAAGTTGGTATACCTAAATATTTACTATTATTATCTACTTCTAGGCCATTACTTAAAACAACTTTTTCGGTATTACGATTATAAAATAATGGTTTTGCTTCTTCAATATCAATAGTAATTTTACCTAAAAGATTTTTTTTAACTTTAACATTGGAAACTAATTCTAAAGTAGATATTTTTTCTTCTAATTTTTTGGTACTAGTTTTAAATAAAGAAGGATATTTTTTTATACCGGCGATAGTTATTATTTCGTTATCTGTTAATAATTTAGTATTATTTATATAAATATTTTTTATAGGCATAGTTAAAAAAGTATAGAAAAACATTACTATTAAATAAATTATTAATAGTAATACAATTAAAGCTTTAATATTTAATCTTCTTACTTTTTTAACTCTTTTTTCCATATTTTACTTCCATTCAATTATTTCTTGTTCTAATATTAAATCAATATTATATTTTTCTTTTATTACTTCTTGTACTAATTTTATCAAATTTTTAATATCTTTACTAGTAGCAGTACCTGTATTTACAATAAAGTTGGCGTGTTTTGGAGATATTTCCGCTCCTCCAATTTTTTTGCCTTTTAAACCAGCTTCTTCAATTAATCTTCCAGCATGATCATTTTGGGGATTACGAAATACAGAACCAGCACTAGGCATATCTATTGGTTGAGTTTTTTTTCTTCTTTTAGTACGATCTTTAATTAAAGTTAAAGAATCTTCTTTGTTTCCTTTGGTTAATTTAAAAGTTGCTTCTATAACGATATATTCTTTATTTTTTAAACTTGTATGACGATAAGCATGCGGTATATCTTCTTTTTTTAATTCTTTTATATTACAATCTTTATCTATAACTTTAATACTAATTAAATTATCAAATATTTCAGAATTATAAGCACCAGCATTACCAACTATACTTCCTCCAACAGTTCCGGGAATATTAATTGCCCACTCTAGGCCTGTTAAGTTTTTAGATATGGTTTCACATGTTAAAGTGGACATTTTAACAGCGGCGCCACATGTTACTATATTATCTTTTATAGTTAAATTATTTAAACCATCTAATTTAATTAATATACCATCTAAGTAATCATCTAAAATAACATTAGAACCATTACCTAAAATAAAATAATTTAAATTTTCTTTTTTTATATATTCTAATAATTCTTTTAATCCTTCAATATTTAAAACTTTAACTAAGTATTTAGCAACACTTTCAAGTTTGTAAGTATTTAAATTTTTTAATGAAGCATTTTCTATTATTTCTAAGTTAGAACTCTTAATCATGAAACAACTCCCCTATTTCATTTGCGATAATTTCGCGACTATTTATTTTCCCTAAACTTTTTAGATTCATTTTCATTATTTCATATTTTTGTTTATCATTTAAAATATTATCAACCATTAAATATAAATCTTTAGCATTAAGATCTTTTTCTTCAATCATTAAACCAGCATTATTATCAACTATTTCTTTAGCATTATAATATTGATGATTGCTTGCTACATAGGGACTAGGTATAAAAATAGCAGGTAAGCTTAAAGCTAGAACTTCACTCATGGTACTTGCTCCTGCTCTAGTAATAATTAAATCGGCATTTTTCATAAGACCTGGTAAATTATCTAAATATGGTAAAATTTTGATATTGGAAGAAAATCTACTTCCTTTAGTAAAATCTTCATAGTGATTTTTACCTGTAATATAGACAACTTGATAAGTACTTTTTTTACTTAAACGTAAAAATTCTTTCATTTTTTCATTTAGAGTACTACTCCCTAAAGAACCCGCGACAACAATGACTAATTTTTTCTTATCATCTAAACCTATAGAACTTTTTTTAATTTCTTCAGCATTAATGGCAGCTTCTCCACAAGGATTTCCAGAATAAATAACTTTTTTAGCTTTATTAAATTTTTTCATAGTAGATAAAAAAGATACGGCAACTAAATCGGCATTTTTGGCCAAAATTTTATTGGTTTTGCCAACAACACTATTCTGTTCATGTAAAAAAGTTTTAATTTTTAAAGATTTGGCAGCTTTTATCACGGGATATGTAACGTACCCTCCAAAACCTAAAACTAAATCTGGTTTAAACTCTTTTAATATTTTACGACATTTATAGTAGTTACTAGTAATTAAATAAATATTTTTTAAGTCTTTACCAATATTTTTAGTAAAACCATATATTTCTATTCCTTTAAAGGGAATGTTCCTTTCTGGAATAATTTCACTTTCCATACGATTTTTTGTTCCTATGTATAAAACTTCTAAGTCCTGGTATTTTTCTTTAAGCTTATCTATAACGGCTAAAGCGGGATAAATGTGACCTCCTGTACCACCGGCACTAACAACGATACGCATAAACTCACGTCACCTCTCAATCTAATTATACTATAAATTTTCAAAAAAACTATAATTTTTTTATTTATTAGTGTTAATCTACTTCCAAAATAGTCCTTTTAGGGCTTCAAATAAGCCTGATAAGCCTTCGGTCATAATATTTTCTATACATTTAGAAGCTTTATTACCTATTTTAGTTACAGAATTGGAATAGTCAACTTTTTCTTCTTTTAAATAATCTTTAAGATCTACCATTTCTCCTTTGGCTACATCATTTTCAAATTTTTCCATAGCTTCTTTAGTTAAAATAGATTTATTTCTTATTTTAGTATCATAATAACCACTTTCAAATGCAATTAGTAAAGCAATGTAAACTAAAAATAATAAAGATAAAATTTTAATAAAAATATTATTTTTTTTCTTTTTCATAAATTGTCTCCTTTATAATGCTTGCTAGAACTTTTAAAGTACGATTTACTTCTTCAATAGTGTTATCATTACTTCCTATTTCAATTAATAATACATGGGGATTTAAATCTTCATTATATATTCCTTCATTATTATTTCCTCCTTCTAAAGATATACCATTTGATAGATTAGAATCTTTATTATTTAATTTAGTATTAAGAATAGTTGCTAATTTTAAGTTTTCTTGATAACTTGAATAATTAGTGCCTACAATAAATTTTACTTTAGCATAATTTTCTTTTTCATTTATATAAGTACTAGTAGTATATGAATCACTGGATATTTGAAGATCAAAGAAATAATTTAATGTAGGATTTTCTTTTTGGGCTTTAGTTAATAATTCTTTAGATGCAAGATAATTATATGTATAGTTTTTTTCTTTAACTAAATCATCTATATTTTCTAGTTCGACAATAGATTTTATACCTTCTTTTTTTAAATATTCAGATAATATTAAACTTGCTTCAGTAATAATAGATTTAACATTATATTCATTGGTACTAGTACTTTTATATTTTTCTTTTTGAAAAGTATTATAAATATATACAAGGGGTTTAGATAATGTCAATTCATGAATATTATTCGTATTATAACTACTTTTAGTAGTGTTAGGATAAATACCAAAAGAATTTTCATAAAATAAAATATTTTTATTATTATAAATATTATAACTACTTAGACTATTTCCAAAAGAGTTACTGCCTATTAGTTTAATTATTTTTTCATTATCTTTAGTTATTAGAATACTAAGAGTTATATATGTAAAAGATAAAAGAATTAAGGTAGAAACTATTTTTATTGATAATATTTTATATTTGGGTATTTTTATTGTTTTTTTGCTTATAAATCTTCGCATATTATCACCTTTAGTATATTATATAAAATATTTTTAGAAAAACTTGTCGAAGTATATTATATTTATTTATTTTTGTTATTTTTTTAATAATAAAAGAATAGAACTAATTGCTCTATTCCTGTATTATGTGGGTAAAGGTAAACCCATAATCTTGTCTATTAATAAAAAGGTAAGCATAATAGACAAGGAATATATTTTTTATTAATTATATTCATATGACATTAAGATATTTCATATGGAGAATCTATTGTGCCACTTCCTGTTATTGATACATTAGATTTTATATTTATTACAGGTCGGACACCATATGCATTGTATACGTCTGTAATGTTAATGTTACCATCTGAATACACACGAAACATAACAGCTCCACTGCCGTGAAAGGTATCTGGAGACATGGTCCAATAATACTGACCCGTACATAACCAATATCCATAGTTGGCTTGACCGCCTAAGCCGCCTGCCATGATTACTTCATCCATGGTTATTAAGCCTACTGGAGTTTTTAACTTATTATTTCCACTTATTTCATTTCCTTCACTATCTGTTGTTCCTTGTGCACCAGGTCCTGTGAATAAATCTCTTTCTTTATTTGTACATTTTAATGTCGGTTCTTGTGTTGTATCATAATGTGTACTTCCACTTTCAAGTATTCGATTGGCTGGTGCGTATATAGTTCGCTGTATTCCATATCCTTTACCAGTTCCATCATATGTAGAACCATGATTTTCTGCTGATACTGTTCTATCATTGCAAAAGCCTGTTTCTACATCTATTTTATCTCTATATTGTGTTTGTATTCCTGAAGTACCAGAGTACCATTTATCTATCTCTTCTTTTATTGTACTATCATGATTATTTTCATGAGCTTCTTTATAACTGGTTGTTGAAGTTTCTTCACTTCCAGCACTACCTGTCTTCGGTGTTCCAAACATATATCCTACATATTTATTATCATTATAATAATCATTAAATTGTTGATATGTATTTATTTTATATGTTGTTGTTATCGCTGCTCCATGTCCACTATTTTGGTTTGCCCATCTTCCGTCTGATGGTTTTTCTGTTCCAGAATATATTAATCTTATTGTGCCATTACCATTGATTCTGATGATTCTCCAATACATGTTAGCAAATTTTACCCAGTTATTATCTACTGTTCCACGGAATACATAACTCTTTCCAAAGTCATCTTCTGTTTCATATAATCCTTTATCTGTTGATGTACAATTGCTACTATCATGATTAGAATTATTTGTATTATTATCACATGCTGTTGTACTTATTGATGCTGGTAATATTCCTTCACTTTTTAAATGTAAAGTTGCTAATGTTTTATCTGATAATGTTTGCACATCAAAATACAAAAAACAACTTGTTCCACTTTTTGTTAAATTAGATATTGTTAATTTATTATTGCTCCATTCTAATTCTATATCTTCATTATTACACTTTGTTTGCTCTTGATTTAGTACATATCCATCTTTTGGTATATCTTCTACTTCTTCATATTTTCCAGAGCCTTTTTCTGTTTCTTTGTAAAATGCTACTAGATTGATATCTGCTTTACTATCACTTATCTTGGCATGTACTTTCCCTTTAAATCCTTCTCCTATATCTTCGTTTTGATTCTCTAATTCTTTTTCTGTTAAATTTGGATATTCTATTATGATATAGTAATATACTTTCTCTCCTGTTTGACTGGATGTTATATATTCATTATCTGTTAATTCTATCGTGGTTTCTTCTTCACTATGTCCTATTGTTCCTTCTTTTATTAACTCTAATTCACTTATATTTGTTTCACATTCTTCATTTAAATATTGGATTCCATTTGTTACTTTCTTTTTCTTATTACATGTTAAACTTATATCTTCTCTTTCTTCTTTTGTTTTATATACTTTATATTTTAATTCTGTATTTAAACTATTTACTCCATTCCATATTAAGTTATATGCTATTAATTCATTATTACCGGTTGCTATTACTTCTATTTTAGATAATGTTTCAT
>CANRBQ010000043.1 GCA_947628905.1 uncultured Bacilli bacterium | reverse complement strand
ATTAAAATATATTATAAGAGTAAATGCAATATTAAAAATTTTATTTAAGAAAGTTGCATTTAAATCTTTAAGTAATAAATTTAATTCTCATAATTTGACTATTTATAATATTTATGATAAAATAAAAAACATTATTTAAGGGGGAATTAATATGCATTTAAAAGAACTAAGTATTGCCGAATTTGATGCTTTTGCTCACACTCAAATATTATCATCTCATTATCAAAGTTCTAATTATGCTTTATTTATGACTGAAAACAATTATGAATATGATTTACTAGGATATGTTGATGAACTAGGTGTAATAAAAGCCGCGGCTCTAATACTAATTAAAAAAATTGACTTTTCTCATAAATATGGTTACTCTCCTAAAGGTTTTTTAATTGATTATTTTGATTATGACTTATTAAAAGATTTCACAAACGCTATTAAAGAGTATTACCAAAAAAAACTCGTATTTATTAAAATAAACCCTGAAATAGCTATTGGAGAAATAAATCCCTATTCTAAAATTACTAATTATAATCAAAATATTACTATTAAAGATTATCTAAAAGAATGTGGTTATACTAAATTAAAAGATAACTTATATTTTGAATCTATGTTTCCAAGATTTAATGCTATTTTAAATCTCCATGATTATTCTTTTAAAAATCTCTCTAAAAATACTAAAAATAAAATAAGAAAAGCCATTAAAAAAGGATTAATATTTGAAAAAGTATCTAAAGATAAAATGGATATCTTTTATGAATTTATTAAACATAAAAAAAATATTAATGAATACTACTATAAAAACTATTATAACATATATGAAAGAGATGCTTCATGTGATTTATTTTTAGTAAAAATTGATTATGAAAAATACTTAATTAATAGTCAAGATTTATATAATAAAGAATTAGAAAATAATTATAATTTATCTAATAAATTAATAAATAATTCTAATAGTTTAAATATTAATCAAAAAATGAACTCTGATCGAACTTTATTATCATATAAAAATGATATTGAAGTTGCAACTCATGGCTTAAAAGAAAAAAAAGAAACTTATATCGCTGGAGCATTTGTAATTAAACATAATAATCGTGTTAATATTATTATAAGTGGTTATAATCCTAAATATAAAAAATTTAATGCTAATTATTTCTTACACTATAATATAATTGAATATTATAAAAAGAATTATAAATATCTAGACTTAAATGGTTTTACTGGTAATTTAACTGATAAAAACCCATATAAAGGCTTAAATGATTTCAAATTAGGTTTTAATCCCCAAATATATGAATTTATTGGTGAATATGATTTAATAATTAAAGAAAGAAAATATAATTCTCTAATTAAAAATGGTACTCTAGCCAAATTATTCAAACAAAAATAATTAAAGACCAACCTTTAATTATTTTTTCTTTTTATTATTTTTATCTATCTCTTTAATTTCTGGTTCTTTATAATAATCTTTATTATCTACTTCTTCTTTTAATAACTTCCTTTTTAATTCTTTTTTTCTTTCTTCTTCCATTTTTGCTTTCTTGGGATCTTTCTTTTTTACACTTATTATTTCTGTTGTATTTTTAATTGAAGTAAGTTTAAAGATTCGCATTATATCTCTTCCAATAATATATAAAGCCGGAAGTAAAATACATAATAACCACCCAGCACGCGAAGCTAAGAAAAATTGAATTCTACCCAACTGAGGAATTTTTAATATAACTCTTCCAATAACATTTTGAAACTTAGCACAACTTTGATCTTCTGCTCCATTATAATCCCCTTTTGTTCTAAAACAAGTATTACCATCACTATCTTCTGTTATTCCTACAACTCTATGGGTAATTGTTGTTCCAGGAGTAAGTAAACTAGTTGAAACAAAAGTTATAACATCTCCCACTTGAATATCATTAGCATCATCAACTCTCTCATTTATAATTGTATCATAAACTTTAATAGTTGGTGTCATAGATCCACTTATAATTGTATATATTGAATATTTTGGTTCATAACCAGGACCTTTAGCAGTATATATTTTAGTAGCAACATAATAGTATATTAAAAAAGCCGCAGCTACTAATAATATAAGAAATAAAGCCCAAGAAAGTACCTTACCTACAATCTTAATAGCTTTCCCAAAAGAAGTCTTTTCTTTCATGTAAAGGCCCCTCCTATTCTATTCTTATTATAGACCATAATTATCTAAAATACAAGATTATTTCCCTATTTTACACATGAAAAAAGCTTTCATTTAAGAAAGCTTTAACTAACACTAATAATTTCAATTTCTACTTTAGCAGAATATCTTCTACCTTGATCTATATTTTGTTCCTCACCAGTATCTTTGAAAATATATTGTAATTCAAAGCTAGATGAACCTCCACTTTCAATAACTAAATTATCTGCAATAGTAGTTTTAGTACTAGGAGCTTTAGCATCAGAAACAATAGCTCTATTATCTTTTATTAAAGAATATCTAAAATTATCTGTTTCAAAAGTATTAGTTACTTCAACTAAATTAACTCTATAAGTAATAGTTGAACTAGAATTATTATTTAATGTAAATGTTTGAGGATCTAATACATCTCCAGGTATAATATTTTCAGCTTTAAGTGACTTAGTATAACTTACTAAAAGTTGTCCATTTTCAGTATCAAATTCAAATACACTATCTCCACCCTCAGATGTAGATGATTTTTGTTCTTTAACTACATTTACATAATACGTTTTAATAGTACCATCTTCAGCTACAACTATAATTGGAATTCTAGTTGTTCCTTCTCCTACTTGATATGATCCAAATCCCTGTACTTTAGCATTAGGATCATTAGCCTCACCTGCAATATAAACAGAATCAACATTTTCACCCACAACTATTGAATACTCTGTAACATTTGGAGAGAACGTTGGTCTAAGTGCATATCTACCAGCATTTAAACTCTTTAAGTTAGCATCATTACTTAATTTACCATCACATACGGCATCACACTTACCATCATTATCTTTATCAATATTAGTATCTGGATTTCCATCTCCATTATTATCACAATTCAAATCACAGATTCCATCACCATTAGTATCACAGTTTAAATCACATTTGCCATCATTATCTTTATCCACATTTGTATCAGGTTTCCCATCATTATTTTTATCTATATTAGTATCTGGATCTCCATCTCCATTATTATCACAGTTAAGTGTACAGTTTCCATTTACATCTTTACAATTAAAGTCACATACACCATCTTTATTCTTATCTACATTTGTATCTGGCTTTTTATCTCCATCTGTATCACAATTAAGTGTACACTGTCCTGTATTATTTGGATCACAATTTAAATCACACTTATCATCACCATCTGTATCTACATTCTTATCTGGAATACCATCACCATCAGTATCACAATTTAATTTACAATTTCCATTCTCATCAGTTTGATTATTTTTATTTTTATCTGGCTCTTTATCTCCATCTGTATCTAGATTTGTATCAGGTCTACCATCACCATCAGTATCACAATTATAATCACACTTACCATCATTATCTGTATCAATATTTACATCCGGTTCTCCATCACCATCAGTATCTATATTAGTATCTGGCCAACCATCTTTATTAGTATCACAGTTTAAATCACATTTACCATCACCATTTTTATCTTGATCCATCAAATTTTCATCTGGTTTTCCATCTTTAGGTTCTTTATCTTTATTAAACTGTGGTATACCACTATTATTGTAATCTACATCTGTATCTGGCTTTCCATCACCATCAATATCACAGTTAACATCACATTTGTTATCTCCATCTTTATCAATATTTATATCTGGGTTTCCATCTCCATCTGTATCACAATTTAATTTACATTTATTTTCTTTAGAATCATCATCTTTAATATTAATATCAGGATCACCATCACCATTAGTATCACAATTATAATCACATTTCTTATCATCATCTTTATCAATATTTAAATCTGGTTCTCCATCCCCATCAATATCTACATTTCTATCTGGCCAATTATCTCCATTATCATCACAATTTAAATCACATTTACCATCATTATCTGTATCTTGATTAGTTAAATTCTTATCAGGTATATTATCATTATTTGTATCAGTATTTACATCTGGTTCTTTATCACGATTAACATCAAAATTAACATCTGGTTTTCCATCACCATTTGTATCACAGTTTAAATCACATTTCTTATCATCATCTATATCTAAATTTAAGTCTGGAATACCATCTCCATCTGTATCACAGTTAAAGTCACATTTGCCATCACCATTTGTATCTTGATTACTTAAATTCTTATCAGGAGTACCATCTTTATTTGTATCACAATCAAAATCACATTCTCCATTTTTATCATAATCTACATCTTTATCAGGTTTCCCATCCCCATCAGTATCTATATTAGTATCAGGCTTATTATCTCCATTAGTATCTACATTAAGATCTGGTTTTCCATCTCCATCAGTATCTACATTTACATCAGGTTCATTATCACCATCTGTATCAATATTTAAATCTGGTTTATTATCCCCATCTTTATCAACATTAAGATCTGGTTTTCCATCTCCATTTGTATCAACATTAAGATCAGGCTTTCCATCTCCATTAGTATCTACATTAAGATCTGGAACTTTATCATTATTAGTATCACAATTTATATCACAAGTATTTGTATTATCAAAATCTATATTAGTATCTGGTTTTCCATCTCCATTAGTATCACAGTTAAAATCACAAACACCATCACCATTAACATCTTTATTAACTAAGTTAACATCTGGAACACCATCACCATCAGTATCTATATTAAAGTGTGCTTTTAAATCTCCATTATAATCTATATTAGTATCTGGTTTTCCATCTCTATTAGTATCACAATTTATATCACAAACGCCATCACCATTAGTATCACAGTTTAAATCACATTTACCATCTCTATTAGTATCACAATTTAAATTACAATATCCCAAATCTGTATTTGAATAAGCAAAAAATAATCCTAATAAAGTTACTAAAATAATTAATATACATAATATAATAATTATTGTTGTTTTCTTTTTATCTTCCTTTCTTTCTTTTTCTAATAAAGCGTATTGTTCTTGTAAATTAGTATCTTCCATCACAGACACACTCCCTACTATCTAAAAGTATAACATAAGCTAAAAATATTCGCAATATAAAAATAATAAAAAAATTAAAAAGAGGAGTCCATCACCCCTCTGTATCCGCAAATGCTACTTCAATTAATCCTACAAAATTTTTACCTTCATTTTGACTTTGATCATCATTATTTTCTTTAAACTCAACTACAACAGTATAATCAGTATTAGAACTAATAGTATCTTTTGCTAATAATATATCTTCTGTTTTTCCAGTTAAATCTATTTCATTATCACTTATAACTAAATCCCCTTTTAAAAGTTTTATAACAAGTTGAGGGCTTTCATTAATAGTACAAGTCTTATTTTGAGATGCTAATCCACTTTGAATATCACTAGTACAATAAACAAACTGATTAGTACTAATTTTTAAAGTTATAGCAATTTCTTCACTTCCAGAACCATCATATGAAACTGTAAATTGCTTAGATTCAGATTTACCAGGATAAGCATCTTTTAAAGCCAATCCCTTATCACCTGCTTGATATTCAACAACTGGTAATTCTGCTGTCTTAGCATTACCTGTTGCCCCATTACCAGTAACTTTAACTCCTGATACAAAATATGCTAAAGAATAACCAATAATTGCAACTAAAGCACATACAAGCATGCCTAAAATAACCATTCTCTCTTGTTTCTTCATTCCAAACTTCATACTTATGCCTCCATAGCTTAACTATAATATAACAAAAAATCGACAATTTTTCAATATTACTTTTTATATTTACACTAAAATAATAAAAATAATTTGATATGATTTTTTATAGTAAAGGAGGAAAGAAAAAATAAGGAAAGGAAAAAAAGAGTTTTACTCACGGTGATCGCAGTAGCCACCCTTCTTGTGGCCGTTGTGGGTGCAACATTCGCATATTTCACAGCGACTACTACACCTACTGGAAAGGGAGACGAAGTAAATGTGAATTCTGCGAAAGTAGCTAATGTTAATTTAACCATGGCTCCAGAAACAGTAAGTAATGTTCAAGGTGATATTTATCCTGGAGTTATGCTTGCAGCGGGTGCGAATGTTAAGGCTGAATATGATGGAGAATCTTCTGGTGCAAATTATAGTGTTATTTATACTTTAAATGCTGAAGTAGATTTATCTGCTTTTACAGAAAGTGAATCAGAGTTTACTTATTCATTATATAAGGGAACTTCTGGTTCAGTAAAACAACCAGTTACAAATTGTGAAAAGCAAGAGAAATTAGTTAGTAATAGTACGCAATTTTCTTACATAAATTGTGCAGCTTCAGGTGATTTAACACTTGTAGACGGTTACGAAAATAAAGAATTAACTATTTCAAATAATACAATTGAAGTTCCAAATCAAGAACTTAAAGTTGGCGAGACAGCTTATTATTATTTGATAGTTAATTACAAAAATAAAGATGACGACCAAACTGATACAGATAATGGTAAACAAATTACATTAAAAATTGTTAGTGCAACTAATGGACAATTAAAACAAAATGCAGCTTAATTAAAACTCAAAACTCAAGGAACTATCTAGGTTAAACTAGGTAGTTTTTTAAATGGAAGAGAAAAATAAAAGAAGAAACAAGACCAAAAACCAAATTTTTTTTAAACGAAAAACTCTTAAAAGATAAAAAGGAAGAGAAATTAGATTTTAACAAACAAGAAATAATTTGTTTTAATTAATCTATTTTAAATATTTAAAAACAGGAACAATAATATAAAGCTCATGAGAAAAAGCATCATCAATAAACAAAAACTTTAAAAGTTAAACAAGAAAGACAAGAACAGAAGAAAAGAAAAAGAAAGAAGGAAAAAGAATAAGAATATAAATTTAGCAAAAAAGCAACCAATTATTTTTTTGCTAAATTTATATTTCTTTAGTATAACTTATCTTAAGATTTTGTCAATAATCTTTAATTATATTTTTTTAATCCTTATAATATATATCTTTCTATTTTTTATATTTTATATTTATAATTTAGATCTAAATATTTATTATTATCTTTTTAATTAAATATCTTCTTATTTAATAATTATTATTTAAACTTTAAAAAAAGAGTTTCTTTTTTAAAGTTCCCTTTTTTTCTATCCATTTAAAAAACTACCTAGTTTAACCTAGATAGTTCCTTGAGTTTTGAGTTTTAATTAAGCACCAGCAGCAATTTCTGCTTTAACACTATTTTCTTTAAGAGTAAGAGATATACTACCAGTTTGACTCATTTCTCCAGATTGTTCACCTTTATTTGGATATTCAATTACTAGATAATAATATTTTGAACTACCAACTAAATTATCATTCACATTCTTAATTGTTAAACCAGATAACTTATTCATATTTGATTGTTCGTCTGCAGCAACTTGGGATTCTGTTATAGTACCATATGCAATTGGATCTTCAGTTAATTTATCATCAAGTCCAAGACCTTCAGCAGAACAAGGATTTAAACCATCTTTGTCTTCACTTTCAGAAGTTGTGTAATAAAATAAGGTTTTTCCTACTTCGGAAGTTGTATCATTTTTTAGTTTACAACTACTTAAATCTGTGTTTGTCACATTTGAATCAACAGTAGATTCATATAAAGCCCATTTTACTCCAGTCATATTACCAACATTTCCAGTTATTTGTAAATCATAAGTAAAATCATAAGAGTTTTCATCATCGCCAGAATCCTTTTTCGCATTTGCAACAGCCTTGATTATCGCTATACCACCTGGGTAATCTAATTTATTAGCAACTTCAGAACCATTTAAAGTAAATGTTGTGCCTCCAACTTCCTTGGTACTTACATCTACTTTTGCAGCTTTATCATCTGTCTGTTGATTAGTCGCTGTGAAATATGCGAATGTTGCACCCACAACGGCCACAAGAAGGGTGGCTACTGCGATCACCGTGAGTAAAACTCTTTTTTTCCTTTCCTTATTTTTTATTTAGTATTTCCAAATACGATTAAATATGTTATAATTTAATCGTGAAAGGAAAATATTTATGGAATATGAAAAGAAAATATTAAGTCTATTTAAAAATGGTTATTTATTTGTTAAAGATGTTAACAATAATAATATACCAAGATTATATTTAACAAAACTTATTAAAGATAATAAGATAGAAAGGATAAGTAGAGGAATATATATAAAGAAAGATACTATTGTAGATGATTTTGTAATATTACAAAGTAAAAGTAAAAATGCTATATATTCTAATATGACAGCATTATATTTATATGGTTTATCTAATAGAATACCTATTAAATATGATATAACTATAAATACTGGTTATAATGGTTCTTTACAAGATAATAATAAAGTAAATTTATATTATACTAAAAAAGAATTATTATATTTAGGGGTTATTGATTATAAATTAAATTCTGGAAATGTTATTAAAGTTTATGATTTAGATAAAACTATTTGTGATATTATTAAGAATAAAAAAAGAATTGACATTGAACTTTATAATAAAGCTATTAGAGAATATTTTTATTCTAAAAATAAAAATACTCTAAAATTATATGAGTATGCTAAAAAAATGAATATATATAATAAAGTTAGAAATACTTTTGAGGTATTAACATGATAAAAAATAAAGATTCTTTAAAAGCAAAAATTAATAATTTAGCTTTTAAAACAAATATTCCCCATAAATATATATTACAGAATTATATGTTTGAATCTTTATTAAAAAGATTATCTAAATCTGTATATAAAGATAAATTTATTATTAAGGGTGGTTTTTTGTTAACTAGTATATTTGGTGTTAATTTAAGAAGTACTATGGACTTAGATACTACTATTAAAGGAATACCTTTAGATAGAGAAACAATATCTAAAGTAATTAATGAAATTATTAATATAGATATTAATGATAATATAAAATTAGAATTAGAAAATATTAAAGATATAAGAATAGAAGATGATTATCCAGGTTTTAATATAAATATTAAAGCTGATTTTGAAGGTTTAAAAACCAATTTAATGATAGATATAACTGTAGGAGATATTATTACATATAAAGAAGTAGAATATAAATATAAAACTTTATTTGAAAATGATATTATAGATATTATGTCATATAATTATGAAACAATTATTTCTGAGAAATTTAATGCAATAATTTCTAGAAATATTGATAATACTAGAATGAAAGATTATTATGATATTTATATGTTTGTTAATTTAAAACTTAAAGAAATTAATAAAGAAACTTTAAGAAACGCTATTAACAATACAGCAAAATCAAAGAAAAATATAGATTATATAAATAATTCTAGTAAATATATAAATTTAATTGAAAGTGATAATCAGCTAAAATCATTTTGGCATAATTATCAAGATAATTATGAATATGCAAAAGATATTACTTTTGAAGATACAATTAAAGCAATAAAAATAATTAATGATATATTAAAAGGAGACAAATAATACAGTTTTACTCACGGTGATCGCAGTAGCCACCCTTCTTGTGGCCGTTGTGGGTGCAACATTCGCATATTTCACAGCGACTAATACTCAAACTGGAACAGGAAAAGGTAATACGGAGGTAAGTACTGCCACAGAAGCAGATTTAGCGAGTGTTACATTTGCACAAGAAAATGCAAAAAGTAGTAATCCTGTGTGGCCTGGAACTATGAATTTTGCGATGGCTGGGTATAAAGCATCTGTTGAAGGCTCGAGTTCTGCTACAAAATATGATATTACTTATGATGTAGAGGTAAGCATTAATCTAGATAATGAATTTGATTTCCCAGTAAAATGGAGATTATATGAAGTTGATTCGAAAAGTGATAATGCAGTAACTTGTAGCCCTGTATCAACGACTGTTGAAGGCTCAGAAATTAGATATACACAAAATTGTTCTGAGGACGATGGCACTTTAGAAATAGGAAAAAAGATTGCAGATGGTGTTATTAATAAAAGTGCTGAATGTGAAGAAAGTGAATCATCACCAACAGGCAGAATATCATGTGGGCAATCTGCAACATATACTGCTAAATCTTTAAAAGCAGATGGTGTTGGTAAAGATTCAGAAAAGTCTAAATATTACTACTTAGTAGTTGAATATCCACCAGTTTCAGGTAGTGATCAAAATCAAAATAATGATATGAATAAGACTATAACTTTTAGTGTTGAACTAAAAAATGTTGCAACTGCAGTTGCAACGGAATAAAGTCTAAGGAACTATCTAGATTAAACTAGGTAGTTTTTTAAATGGAAGAGAAAAAAAGGGAACTTTAAA
>CANRBQ010000042.1 GCA_947628905.1 uncultured Bacilli bacterium | reverse complement strand
AAATGGTTAAGAATGATAAATGCAAAAAGTATAGAAGAATTAGAGAGTATTGGAAAAGGAGATGAGATAATGGAAAATTCAATTAGAGTAGTAAAAGAATGGTTAGAAGAAAGTAGTAAACATGGATTAGAAAATTATATTGACGATGTTAAATTTGAAGCCGAAGAGAAAGCAATAGAAAAGAGAAATTTTGAAATAGCTAAAAAGATGCTTAACAAAAAGATGACCATAAATGATATTACGGAATTAACAGGCCTAAGTAAGAAACAAATATTAAGTTTAAAATAGAGAGGAATAATCGATTAAACTAATGATTATAAGTATAAAATGAATAAAGAACTAGAAAACTCAATTAGAGTAGTAAAAGAATGGTTAGAAGAAAGTAGTAAACATGGATTAGAAAATTACATTGATGATGTTAAATTTGAAGCAATAGAAAAAGAAAAAGTATCAATAGCTAAAAAGATGCTTCAAGATAATATTGTAATTGATACAATAATGAAGTATACAGGTTTAAGTAAGAAACAAATATTAAGTTTAAAATAATATTTGTTTTTTTTGTAAATATATTTATTTGTACTTGCATAATTTTATTATATGTGTTATATTTTAATTGTACTAGTGCATGTAATACAGTTTGGAGGGAATTTATGATTGAAATTAAAAATTTAAGTAAGAGTTTTGATAAGAAACATTATGTTTTAGAGAATCTTAATTGTACTATTAAAGATAATGCCATATATGGTTTAGTGGGGGCTAATGGTGCTGGTAAATCAACATTACTTAGATTAATTAATAGTATTTATGCAGCAGATGCTGGCACAATATTTATTGATAATGAAGATGTGTATGACAATGAGAAAATAAAGGCTGATATGGTTTTTGTACCTGATGATTTATTTTTTTATAGTAATTATAGTTTGATGGATATGGTTTATTATTATGATTCTTTATATCCTAAGTTTGATATGAATTATGTTTTAAAAGTGGCTTCTAAATTAAAGCTTGATAAAAATGCAAAAATTAGTTCTTTTTCTAAAGGGATGAAAAGACAATGTGCTTTACTTTGTGCTTTAGGAACAGGAGCTAGATATATGTTTTTTGATGAAACATTTGATGGTCTTGATCCAGTAGTTCGAAAATATTTTAAATCATTATTAGCGGATTTAATGGAAAAAAATAATACAACAATAATTATGACTAGTCATAATTTAAGAGAATTAGAAGATATATGTGATAATTTAGGATTATTATATAAAGGAAATATATTATTTGAAAGTGATATAGATACTTTAAAAACAACGATGTTTAAAGTACAAATATCTTTAAAAGAAGATTTTAATAAAAGTACTTTTAAAGGGCTTAAAATACTTTCTTATAAAAAATTAGGAAGTGTTGCTACATTAATAATTGATGAAAATGGAAAAGATAGTAAAACTATTTTAGAAAAATTAAATCCAATTATTTTAGATTATTTACCTCTTACTTTAGAAGAAGTATTTATATATCAAATGGAGGCATTAGGTTATGAATTTAATGAGATTATTTAATAAAGATTATTTTAAAGAAAATTTAAGAAAATCTAAAGGAGTTTTAGCATTCTTTTTGGGGGTTGTACCTTTAATTAATATTTTATTATTAATTATAGCTTTATTAAATATTAATGGTAATTTGGCATTACTTGATTTTCAATCTTTAAGTGTTATTACTTTTTTAGGAATGTATATTTTGCCTTTAGTACTCGCGGCTAGTTTGTTTGGTTTTGTTTTTAAAAGAAAAAGTGTAGACTTTGTTATGTCTAAACCTTTAAGTCGAAAAACTATTTATTTTACAAATATTATTGGAGGTTTAATTGTCCTTTCCATCTTTAGCCTCTTAAATACACTTGTTTATTTATTATTTGGTTTATTTGCACCATTTGTAATACCTTTTAGTTTAATTGTAGATTATATGATTTTTTGGCTTGTTTCATATATATTTATGTTTGTTGTAAGTGTCTTAGCTATTAGTATATGTGGTAATTTAATTAGTACAATTGTAGTAATGTTTATTATTATATGTTTAGTGCCTTATTTAAATATGGTTTCATTAGTTTTTGATGGTATTAATAATGATACTTATATTAAATGTAATGATAAAACATGTGAACCAGTTGGAGTTTATTGTAATACAAAAGAATGTAAAAAACATTTAGAAAATAAAGAATATTCTTTAGATTATAGGAAATTACCTAGTAAGAATTATACGGCTCCTTTAATGTTTTTAAATAATTTTGATAGTATAGCTTATAGTTTAGGTAGTATTATTAAGATGATAATCTTAAGTATTATATATATAATTATAGGGTTTTATACTTTTAATAATAGGAAGATGGAAAATAATGAAGTAAGTTTTAAAAATGAGAAGATTCATTATTTGGTTAAAATAATTACTTTACTTCCTGTTTCATTAATAACTTATGTACTTATTCATGAAGCAACATTAACAGGGTTACTTGTTAGTTTAACAATTATATTTATATATAGTATTGTTTATGATTTGCTTACAAGAAAAGAAATATATAAGTTTGTTAAATCTACAGTTATATCTTTAGTATTTTTTGGAATATTTTCAGGTGGTTATGCTTTATATGATACGATTCATGGAACAAGAGTATTAGATGTTGATAAGATTGAAAAAGTTAGTTTTGCATATCCTGAGTTTGATGATAAGATTGATATTAAAGATAAAGAATTAATAAATGAAATTGTTAGTAGTGCTTTAACTCAAAATGGGAATGTATATAAAAATATGATAATTAGTGTTAATAATAATGAATATGAAGGTTATGTATATTTAAGTGAAGAATTAAATGATAAACTTAAAGATTTAATAAGAGATAATAAATTATATGAATTAAAAGATTTAAAGAGTAAAGATATTATTTATACTGATGAATTAATGGTTGATAATAAATTAAAAGATTTAATTATAGAGACTGTTAATAAAGATGATTTTAGTTATACTAATCAAAATCAAATTATTGAAGCATATACTTATGCTAATCATGATTATAAGACATATAGTATATCTAAAGGTATGAATAAAGATTTAGATAATTATATTTTAGAAAAATATAATATAAAAACTAATGATATTATTAAAGAAGCACAAGATAAAAAGCAGAATATTATTTTTACTTATTTAGGGAATAATTTAGATAGTTTACAAGTAAGATTATTTAATTATGTTATTAATAATAATTTAGATAGTTTTATTAATTATTTAGAAAATAAAAATACTGATTATACTTCTCAATCTGCGATGATACTTATATATGGAAATACAAAAAGAATAAATGTACCAATAGGGGATGAACTTCTTTTTAAGGAAGAGTATGAAAGTTATCAAAAGAAATTAGAAAATGATAAAGACTATCAGGAATTAATTTTAGATTTTAAGAAAGAGATAGAAGAAGAAAATGAATATTAATATTGATTATCAAACAAGAACACCTATATATGAACAAATAGTTAAAGAAGTTGAAAGATTGGTAACTTTAGGAATATTAAAACCGGGAGATCAAATAATGAGTATTAGAGAGCTTGCTTGTAATCTTAGTATTAATCCTAATACTGTAAAAAAAGCTTATGATATGTTAGAAAATAAAAAGATAATTATTTCTAAGTCAACAAAGGGAAGTTTTATAACGGATAATATTGAAGAAGCTAAAAAAGAAAAAATAAAAAGTGTTATAGAAGAAATTAATAAATCTATTAAAGAATTAGAAATATTAGGATTAAGTAGAGATGAGATATTAAAAAAATTAAAGTAAACTTATTGAAGAAACTTGGAAAACCGCGATAGTAATCTTGACTAAAACTATATTTTTGATATAATTAGTTTAGAAGGTGAATGGAATGAATAATAAAAGAGGTTTTACTTTAGTTGAATTGTTAAGTGTTATAGTTATTTTATCAGTAGTGGTTTTGATTGCGACTAATGCTGTAGTTCCAATGATGAGTGAAGCAAAAAAACAAGTGCTTGCAACTGAGGCTAATAAATTTATGCTCGCGGCTCAAAATTTGTATGTTAAAGATAATGAAAGTGGAACAAAATGTTTTACTTATGAAGAAGTTATTAATTCAGGTTTAATTGAAAAGAATGATGAGGCTTATACAGGAAGTTTCTTAATTGAAAGTGTAGGAGAAAACAAATATAACTATAAAATTTGGTTATCTAATGGAACTAATTTAGTTGAAGGTAAGAGTCCTGATGTTACTAGTAAAGATGTTATAGATTCTTCTTTAGATGCTTCTACTAGTTGTGGGGCTAATTAGCAATGAGTTATTCATTGCTTTTTATATGGTTTTAGCTTGTTTTTTTAATTGTTTCTTTTTATAATATATATAGGTGGTAAAAATGATTATAGGTTCTCATGTTTCTTTTGGAAAAGAACAATTATTGGGGAGTGTTAAAGAAGCAATTAGTTATGGGGCTAATACTTTTATGTTTTATACGGGAGCACCTCAAAATACAATTAGAAAAGATATTGATAATAGTTTAACAAAAGAAGCTATAAAGTTAATGGAAGATAATAATATTTTAATAGATAAAGTTATTTGTCATGCTCCTTATATAGTTAATTTAGCTAATAATTTAGATTCTGCTAAATATGATTTTGGTATTAATTTTTTAAAGGGAGAAATTGCTAGATGTGAGAGTTTAGAAATTAAATATTTAGTTTTACATCCAGGTTCAAGTGTAGGATTAGAGAGAAATATAGCTATGGATAATATTATTTTTGCTTTAAATAAGATTATAACTAAAGATACTAAAACAATGATTTTATTAGAAACTATGGCTGGTAAGGGAACAGAAGTTGGTTCTTCTTTAGAAGAAATTAAATATATTTTAGAGAGAGTTAATATTAAAGATAAAATTGGAGTTTGTCTAGATACATGTCATTTAAATGATGCAGGGTATGATATGAGTAAGTTTGATCTTTTTTTAAAAATGTTTGATGATATGATAGGTATTTCTTATATTAAATGTATACATATTAATGATAGTAAAAATATTTTAGGAGCTCATAAAGATAGACATGCAAATATTGGTTATGGAACAATTGGTTTTAATTCATTAATTAATATAATTAATAATGAGACTTTAAAAAATGTTCCTAAAATATTAGAAACTCCTTATACAGGAAATAATGAAGAAGATAAAGAAAGATTATATCCTCCATATAAATTTGAAATAGATATGATAAAAAAGGGAGAGTTTAATTCTAATTTAATAAATGATATAAAAGAGTTTTATATGGTTAAATAAAAAAGCCTTTGGTATTTTTAACCTAAAAGGCTTTTGTAGCGGGCACTATATTCATTAAAGAGTTTTTCTATTTTAGTAAAATTTTCGGGACTAAATTTATCTTTGAAGCGATCTAAGTTTAAGAGTTTGGGATTATTTATTACTTGTTCCCAATTTTTTTTTACAAAATCGTAAGTAAATGTTAGTTCTTCATTTGTTAGATTAATATTTTTACTTAAAGCAAAATTATTAACTTCTTCTTTAGTTAAATTATTCATTACCCGTGCAATCATATTGTACATATATTTCACCCTAATATATTGTATGAAAATAAGTAAAAAATGAATACTAATAATGGTGAAGATTATGCCTAAAAAGTTTTATTTATTATGTAGTTTAATTATTATAATTTTTGGAATATTTATGGATAGAGTTATAACACTTGCTTATTCTAAACATGATTATTATGAAAATAAATATATAGCTATAAATGAGCAATATACTTATGGAAGTACAGCACCTAGAGGGAGAATTTTAGATATTAAAGGGAATGTTTTAGTGGATAATAAAGGAGTTAATACAATTTTATATCATAAAAGTAGTACAATAACTAAAGAAAAAGAAATAGATATTGCTAAAAAATTAGTAAGTATTACTAATTATCAATATATGTATGATGAAGATAAATTAGGGGATTATTTTTTAGTGTTATATCCTGATATTGGAGATACCCTTATTAGTGAGAGAGAATATGATTTATATAAGAAGAGAAAACTTACTAAAAATAGTTTAGAGGAAAGAAAAAGAGAAAGAGTAACTACAGAACAAATAAATAGTTTAACTTTAGAAGAAAAATATAGTTCATATTTTTATTATTTAATGAATGAAGGTTATATGTATGATAATAAAGTGTTACTTAAAGATATTGATGATGCTTTATATGCAGTAATATTAGAAGCTAATTTAGAGGGTGTTTTTGGAGAAGTTTTTTGGGAAAGAGCTTATCCTTATGGAGAGTCTTTAAAAACTGTTTTAGGAGAGATTAGTAATTCTCTTCCTAATGAAAAGAAAGATTTATTAGATAAGGGTTATACTTTAAATGATAAAGTAGGAATAAGTGGTTTAGAAGAATATTATGAAGAATATTTAAAAGGAGATAAAGCATTATATAAGATAGTTAATAATAATTTAGAATTAGTAAAAGAAGCTAAAAAAGGAAAAGATTTGATATTAGAAATAGATATGGATATGCAATTACAAATAGAAAATATTATTAAAAATGAAATGATTAAGAATAGAAAATTACCAAATACAGAGTTTTATAAAGAATCTTTTGCTTTAGTTAGTGAACCTGCTACAGGAGCTATTAAAGCAATTGTGGGACTTAGAATGCTTACAAATAATAAAGATATATCTTTTCAAGATGTAAGTATTAATGTGATAAAGAATGCTTATACAGTAGGAAGTGTAGTTAAGGGAGCATCAATGACAGTGGGATATCAAAATAAAGCTATTGATATTGGAACAACAATGGTGGATAGTTGTGTGAAACTGGCTAATATACCGGCTAAATGTTCATGGACTAGATTAGGCAGAATTAATGATTTACAAGCTTTAGCAGTTAGTAGTAATTATTATCAGTTTGTGACAGCTTTAAAAGTAGCGGGTTATAATTATACATATAATATGGAAGCACCAGTAACAGATGATGATTTTAATAAATATCGTGATACTTTTGCAAGTTATGGACTAGGGAATATGACGGGTATTGATTTACCTAATGAGACAACAGGACTTAAAGGGGGTAAGATTGCTCCGGATTTACTTATGAATTTAGCAATAGGACAATATGATTTATATACACCGGTTGGGTTATTACAATATATTAATACTATTGCTAATAATGGAAATAGATATAAATTAAATATATTAAAACAAGTTAAAGATGAAGAAGAAGTTATTTATGAAAATAAATCATCTTTTTTGAATAAAATAGATTTAGAAGAAAAATATATTAAAAGAATACAAGCAGGATTTAGAGAAGTTATGCGGACGGGTACTGGTTATTGGTATGCTAATCCTAAGTTAAATGCGGCGGGGAAAACAGGTACTAGTGAGTCATATTTTGATAGTGATTACAATGGAACTCTTGATTCTTATGTTATTAGTAATACTTTTATTATGTATGCTCCAATGGATAATCCTAGGTATTCAATCGTGGTGATTAGTCCTAATACTGCGAATTTAAAGGGAAAATCTAGTTATCAATCCCAGATAAATCGCTTAATTGCACGAGGAATTAATGATTATCTATTCACAAATTAATAATTTTCTGTTATAATACATCTAGACTTTTTATAAAGGAGGTGCTTTTATGGCTAAAAATGAAAATAGAAATTATGTAACTTTAAAATGTACAGTATGTGGTGAAGAACTTAGATGTACAAGTAAAAACAAAAAGAATACTCCTGATCGTTTAGAAGTTAAGAAGTATTGTAAGAAATGTCATAAACATCAAACAGTTAAAGAAAAGAAATAGTAAGGAGAATTATTTATGCAGGGGAAAACTCATTATCGCTTGATAAGAACAAATTATAACTCACCAGTAATAGCTATAATGACTAATAAAGTGTGTATTAATAAATGTCAAACTAAAGATACTGGTTTAAGAAGGAAGAAAAGATTTGGCATTTTTACAAAGAAAAGTGAGGAGTAAAAAATGAATATTAATATTAATGATATTAAAAATGGTATGACTATTATTATGGATAATAATTTATATCAAATTGTAGAATTTCAGCATGTTAAACCAGGTAAAGGTTCGGCTTTTGTTAGAATGAAATTAAAAAATTTAAGAACTGGTTCAATTACAGAAGATACTTATAATACAAATATTAAAATTACTAAGGCTCATGTAGATAGAACACCAATGCAATATTTATATGCAGCAGGGGATAATTATGTATTTATGAATAATGAAACTTATGAGCAAGTAGAAATATCTACAAAAATTTTAGGAGATCAAGTTAAATTTATTAAAGAAGGACTTGATATTACAGTTGATTATTTTGAAGGAGAAATATTAGGAATAAGTTTACCAGAAAAAATAGAATATGAAGTAGTAGAAACAGAACCTGCCGTGAAGGGTAATACTACTAATAATGCTCAAAAAGATGCGAAAATTGAGACAGGTTATGTTGTTAAAGTTCCTTTATTTATTAATGAAGGAGAAAAAATTATTATTTCAACAAAAGATGGTAAATATTCTGGTAGAGCATAATTTAAGGACTATTAATTTTAATAGTTTTTTATTGGGATAAGGGGGTATAAAATGTATTTTGGATTTGCAATATTAAAACCACTTCCAGAGGAAGTTGTTAGAGAATATTTTAAAAAATTAGAAATAACACATGATGAAAGTTTAAGAGAAGAAATTATTTTACATAATACAGCATTAATTATTGAAAGAATAAATAAACGTTTTTTTAATGATTTATATGATAAAAAAGATTTAGCATCTGTAGGTTTATTAGGACTTATTAGGGCAGTTGATGCATATAGGTTAGATAAAAATGTTAGATTTTCTACTTATGCGACTATATGTATAGATAGAGCTATTAGTAATTATTTAATAAAATGTAAAAATGATATGGGTTTATTAAGTATGGAAAGTTTAATTACTGATGATATTATGGTTTTAGAAACTATAAAAGATGATAAAGAAGGACCAGAAGAATGTTATCTTAATAAAGAATTAAGAGAAGAGATTAGAAATTTTATTGCAAATTTAGATGATTTAAATAAAAATATAATGGAAATGTTTTATTTTAAGAATTTAAAACAAAGAGAAATTGCAGTTAAGCTAAATTGTAAAAGATCTTATGTTGCTATGAGATTACGTAAAAATTTAGAAGTTTTAAGAAATGAATTAGAACAAAAAAATAATAAAGAACAAAAATTAAAATTAATAAAATAATATACTTGACTTAATAATATTTTTGATTAATAATATTGTTAGAGTAGGTAGATTATGAAGATAAGTGGTAATATTAAAGAAAATAAATTTAAATGTTATAATGAAGCTAGAAGTATTGCTAAAAATAAAAGACAAGTGTTATTAAAACAGAAAGTATGTTCATGGCCTTTTTGGGCTACTAAGTTTTTAGTTTTTGCAATATTTTTTGTTTTAGGTTTTATATTAGTTTTAAATGATTATTTGTTTTTAGCAAATATAGTTATTTTGGGAGATATTTTATATCTTGCTTTAAATTTATTACGAGTAATTTTAAGTTTAACAATAAGAGATGATGATATAGTACTTACTTTTAATAAAGAAGGTATTATAGATGAATCTTATATGGGAATTAAGATGATATTTAAATGGGAGAAGATTAAAGCAATAGTATTTGGAGAATATTCAATTACTATTTTGACTGATACGCCATATTATTTCTTTTTAGATATAAAAAATAAAAAGAAAGTATTAGAAGTTTTAAATAAATATAGTAAGGATATTTTAATTGTTAAGTAGTATGAATGAGATATTAAATAATTTAGAAATTAATTATGATATGATAGAGCATCAACCTTTATATACTGTAAAAGATGCACAAATAATTAAAAAAAGAATTAAGGGAGTAGGAGTAAAAAATTTATTTTTAAAAGATAAGAATAATTTTTATTTATTACTTTTGAGGGATAATAAAAAGGCTTGCTTTAAAGAATTAGAAAATAAATTAAATATTAAACATTTAACTATGGCTAGTGTTGAAGAATTAAAGGATATTTTAAATTTAGAAAAAGGAAGTGTAACTCCACTTGGGATAATAAATGATATTAATAATAGAGTTAAAATTATTATTGATAATGATTTAAAAAATAAACGAGTTTTAGTTCATCCTTTAGTTAATACTAAAACAATAGCATTAGATTTTAATGATTTAATTAAGTTTATTATGTATTTTAAACATGAATATATAATATTAGAGTTAGAAAATATATCTTGTTAAAAGATATTTTTTAATTTAGGAACAAAAACAAATATTAACTCCATGGTTTGACAAATTTTTCACTTTCTTTATGTTATGATAAAGGCATTTACAGAGGAGGTGAAATACACGATGATTACAGAAAAA
>CANRBQ010000041.1 GCA_947628905.1 uncultured Bacilli bacterium | reverse complement strand
TTTCTCTTCTTTCTAATTGATTACTCAATTATATTAGAAATTTCTAACTTATACTAAAATTATAATCTAGCAAGTGTCAAAAGTCAAGAAAAACGTTTCTATTTAATGCAAAAATGTTTTTAAATCAATTTATATGAGAAAATGAAAATGGTGAATTTTATGTATAAGGAAAAAGTTAAAGAATTAAGAGAGGATAAAAGCATCCCTCAAAAAGATATAGCTAACATTCTAGGAATAGCACGAGGTTTATATAGTCAATATGAAATTGAATATACAATTATGCCTATTAATCATTTAATAGTTCTAACTAATTATTTTAATGTTTCTCTTGATTATGTTTTTGAATTTACTAATAAAAAGAAATATTTCAATAACTCTAATCTTAATAATCCTGGAATACGATTAAAAGAATTTAGAAAAGAACATAAATTAACTCAAGAACAACTTGCTAAAGAATTAAATACCAATCGCTCCGTCATAGCCAATTATGAACGTGAAAGAAACTTAATTGCAACTCCATTTCTTTATATGATATGTGATAAATATAAAATATCTGCTGACTATTTATTAGGAAGAATAGATTCTCCTAAATATATAAAATAACAAATTAAAAAATACTAGTTAAATAGCTAACTAGTTTTTTTAGGCTTTGCAAATTGATAACTTTGATCAATTAACTCCATAATAACTTCATCATCTATACTATCATCTAAAATAATAGTAATCCAATTTTCTTTATTCATATGATAAGCTTCATAATATCCCTTTTCTTTTAATAATCTTTTTATATCTTCTTTAGCTAATTTAACGTTTAATATTTCTATTTCTTTATCTTCATTAGTTAATTTATTTTTATTAATAGGCATAATTATTCCATACCACTTATTAGTATTAATATTTTTAAATACTCCATTACCTGGATAACTATCCCACAAAAAAACTGGTATATCATGATATTTATCTATTATTAATTCAGTTATTCTATTTGCTTGCTTTGTAACAAAATAATTAGTTATAGTACAATTATTTTTAATATCTTCTAAATAATTTATAAATTCTTCTCTTATTTTATTTACAAATTCTCCTATTTGATTTAATACTCTATAATTAGTATATTCTTCATTAAAAGCTAAATCATATATACTTCCTTTAACAATATTATTTTCAATCTCAATATCTATTCTAAATGTATTATTTAAAATATTTTTTGAAATAATATATTTATTATTATTTTTTTTAAATCCATATTTAACTAATTTATTATTATCAATTATACTTTTCTTAAATATATCTTTTTCCAAATCCATAACTTATTTTAATTCCAAACCATCTTTAAAAGCATTCCCTACTCTTTCTGTTACTTTATAATAACCATGAGTATAAGGATCAAAAGCAATCGCGTTTAATTTAGTAATATCTACATTATCATTTGTAATAACCTTTTCTTCTGCTGAAACATTAACAATTTTACCAATTACCCCACATCCATATTCTCCATCTTGAAAGGAAAGAAATTCACATTCCATACAAATAGGAAACTCATTAATAATTGGAGCATCTACTAATAAAGATTTTGTTGAAGTTAAACCACTCTTTTCAAATTTATCTGGAGTATTATTTCCTGATACCATTCCAAAATAATCTGCCTCTTTAACATGATTTTGATCTGCAATACTAACAGTAAAAGCTTTTCTTTCTTTAATATTTTTAACTGTTTTATGACTTTCTGTTAAATTAAGAACTATCTCATTTCTTTCTAACATCATTCCCCACGCTGCATTCATAACATCAACACTTCCATCTTCATTATAAGTTGCAATCATTAAAACTGGCATAGGAAATATAGCTTCTGTTGTTTTAATATTCTTTTTCATTTAAATCCACCTTTCTTAAATATTTTAACATAAACTAAAATAAAATGCTGTAATAATTTCATATTCTAGATATAAAATATCAACATCATATATTCTAAGCACAAGCTTAAGGATTAATCTTGTATCCTAGTTCCTTATACCAAGCCTTAACCAGATACATTAATATCTAGGATATTGGGCGCACACCATACGTGTTGTTCACGTTTGTGTTGGTGAGGTTGCCATTCGAATTCACAATGAACACGTTAGCATACTGACTAGACCCGCTGTTATAAAAGTTATACGGAGACTAAAAAGGACCCCATAAACTAAGATTAACCCTCTTAATTATAACATAAAAATATACTAAATAAATGAAAAAATAAACAAATAAAAAATACTGTAACAATTATCTATTCAAGATAAATAATATCAGTATTATCTTTTTAAAGTAAACTTAAGGGCTAATCTTGTATCCTAAATCTTCTATATTAAGCCTTAACCAAATATATGAGTATTTTTAGGATATTGGGCGCACACCGATGTTCGTGTTGTTCACGTTTGTGTTGTTGAGGTTGCCATTCGTATTCACAAAGAATAGATGGTCTCAAACAAAAATATAGCAAACGTAATAGATTAACCCTATTAAATTAAATATCTAATCTCAAAACTACATCACTTTCTGGATAAGTAATACATGGATGAATATAATCATTTTGAGCTAAAGCCTTCTCCATATTACCCCCTATCATTTTAATCTTTCCATCTAATATTACACTTCTACAATAACCACATATTCCCACTCGACATAATGATGGTGCTTTAATACCCGCTTTTTCCATCGCAACTAATAAAGTTTCATTACTTTTACATTCACAAATCTTAAAATCATTCTTTAAAATTACTTTTAATTCATAAGTTTTTTCTTCTATAGGTAAAAAATCAACCATAAAATTTTCATAATGAACACATTTTCTTGGAATATTAAATTCTCCTAGTATTTCATTCATTGTTTTATATAAAGCTTTAGGTCCACACATTAAAACTGTATTAAATTCTTTAATATAAGGTTCAATCATATCTTTATTAATATGTCCTTTTAAATATCCTGGCTTTTCCTCTCTTGTTAATGTCATAACAAATTTAACTTTCTTACAATGTTTATTAAAATATTCAATTTCTTTTTTAAAAATTATATCATCTTCTGTTTTAACTGAATAAAATACTGTTAAATTACAATCATCTAATCCTGCATCTACTTCATAAGCTAAAGAAATAAAAGGTGTAATTCCACTTCCCCCCGCGATTCCAATAACATTTTTTTCATCTCTAACTTTATTATAACCAAAATCTCCCATAGGTCTTGAAATTGTAAGTCCATCTCCAATTTTCATATCATCTAACATAATATTACTAACTAAACCATTTGGTACTCTTTTAATTGTAATTCTATATCCTTTATTAATTTTATTAGGAGCCGATGAAAGAGAATAAGCTCTTGTAGTATAATCTCCATCTATAAACATTTTTAAACTAATATATTGCCCCGCTCTAAAACTTGCTAATTCTCTTGTTCCTTTATCTTCATCTGGTACTAATATAAAAGATTTAGTATCATTAGTTTCTTCTATAATATCTTTTATTTTAACATATTGAATATCTTGAAAATTCTTTATTACTCCATCTATATAAGTATCTTTAATTTTTTTACCCGAATAAGTTTTAGCAATATCTTTTCTTTCTTTTTTTAAATTATCTATCTTTGTCATTTAGCTACTCCTTTTCTTTTAATAACCTATTAGTTACTGAATATCCACTATAAATAGTATTATCTACTCCTGAACCTAATAAACTACTTGCTCCCACAAAACTAATACCCGCGATTTCTTCATCATCATATGAAATAATTCTATGTATACTATTATCATAACCCTTTTTCATATACCCGTACATACTACCATTAACACTATTAGTTATTCTTTCTATAGTAAAAGGTGTTGCTATACTAATTTCTTCAATATATTCTTTTATATCAACCATAAAAGCTTCTTCAAACTGACTAATTAAATTATCAGCAATATCATTTCTTATAGTCTCATAATCTTGAGCTTGTTGATTCTTAAAAACATCATCAAAATATATTTGTTTTAAAACTAATATTGTAGTATTTTTAGGACTAGCATTTTCATTTACAACATTAGGAACATACCCTATCCATGTATTATGATTTAAATTATTCATATATTTAATATTTGTTCCACTATCTAAAGTTACAAACTGATAATATTTATAATTATTTAAACCCAATTCTTCATAAGATTTATTAAGTCCTAAATATATAACAACTCCATTAGCCCCTATAGTTCTCGCATTTTCTAATTTATTAACATCTTTATATTCATCTTTAATTAAATCTTTAAAAACATATCTTTTAGCTAAATCACATATTATATATTTTCCTTTATATTGTAATCCATCTTTAGTTTCTACTATCTTAATATCCTCATTAATAATATTTATAACTTCAGAATTATAATATATTTTACCTCCCAAAGCTTGATATTTATTAACTAATTTCATAATAAAATCTAAATTCTTATTACATAAAACTACATCTTTTTTAAATATTAATTTTTCCAAAAAATCCATAAAATCAATAAAACTTAACTTATTCAAAGGACTACCTATATCTAACCACCAAATACTAAGTTTATTAATAACTTCTTTAGGAATTTTCATTTCTTTTAAAACATCTAAAGCATTTTTATCTAAATACTTATAAAAATTAGTATATTCTTCTTCTCCTGGTATTTCATCAATTAATAACTTTTCTACTCCTTCATGTATTTCTTTAGAAATTTTCACTAATTCTTTCAATTTTTCAATTACTCCAGGATAACTATCTCCTAACTCTAAAATTAAATCTTCAAACTCTCCCTTTAATTCAAACTCTTTCTTAGTACTTAATTCTTTTATTCTACTATTAAAAGGTATTACTTTAGTATCAATATCTATTTCATATTTATTTAATAATTTTTGTAATTCTCCCACATGTTCTAAATTTCCATAATTATAAATATCATAACCACTAGTATCAAATTCAAATCTTCCCTTTTTAAAAGTTGAAAATAAACCTCCAGGTAAACTATTCTTCTCTAAAATAAGTACTTTCTTTTTATTTATTACTAAATTTAAACCTGCACTTAATCCTCCAAGTCCTGCCCCAATTATAATATAATCATAAATCATTAATTTACCCCTTTTCTATTTAAATTAAAATTTGTTACTTCATCCATATCTATTCCATATTCTTTAATATACTCTTTATGTTTTTTAAGCATATCTTCTGCATATTTAATTACTAAAGTTTTCTCTACTTCATTAATATTTAAATATTTAACTGAAAGTATTACTAAACTAAATCTATCTATTCCATTTAATACTCGCATATCAAATGGTGTTGTAATAGCTCCTTCTTCTTTATATCCTCTTACATGTAAATTAGTATTATGCCTATTATATGTAAGCTCATGTATTAAATTAGCATACCCATGAAAAGCAAAAATAATAGGCTTATCTTTAGTAAATAAACTATCATATTCTTGATCTGTAAGACCATGAGGATGAACTAAATTACTTTGTAATTTCATTAAATCAACTACATTTATAACTCTTACTTTAATATTAGGAAGTTTATCTCTTAATATTTGAGCAGTCGCGATTATCTCTAAATTTGGAGTGTCACCTGCACTTACAAGCACTATATCTGGATTACCTCCATCATTACTAGCAAAAGGAAGAATTCCTAAACCCTTAGTACAATGAGCAATTGCTTCTTCTTTATTTAACCATTGTTTAGTAATATGTTTACTAGCTACCACAACATTTATATAATCTTTAGTTCTTGTAATATGATCAAAAGTTGAAATTAAAGTATTAGTATCAATTGGAAGATATATTCTTACTACATCAGCTTTTTTAGTAACAATATGATTTAAAAATCCTGGATCTTGATGGGTAAACCCATTATGATCTTGTTGCCAAACATGACTAGTAAGAATTATATTTAAACTAGAAATTGGCGCTCTCCATGGAAGTTCTTTACATATTTTAAGCCATTTCGCATGCTGTGAAACCATACTATCAATAATCCGACTAAAAGATTCATAAGTATGAATAAAACCATGTCTACCTGTAAGTAAATACCCTTCAAGCATCCCCTCACAAGCATGCTCAGATAAAATTGTATCTATAATTGCTCCATCGGTATTTAAAAATTCATCACCTTCAATAATTTCGCCATTCCATTTTCTATTAGTTACTTCAAATACATGACTAAATCTATTTGATAATGCTTCATCTGGTCCAAATATCCGGTAATTATCTCTATTTAATTTAACTATATCCCGAATAAATTTTCCAAGCTCTGTCATATCACTAGCTTCTACTTCCCCTGGATATGGCACATCTATCATATATTTTTTAAAATCTGGAATATCTAACTCTCTTAATATTTTGCCTCCATTCGCATGCACATTAGCTCCCATTCTATTTTCTGGTATTAATTCTTGCAATCCTTTTTTTAAAGTTCCCTCTTCATCAAATAACTCCCAAGGTCGATAACTTTTAAGCCAATCTTCTAATAATTCTAAATTATAGGAACTATCTTTAGTTATTTGTAAAGGTACTTGATGCGCTCTAAAAGTCCCCTCTACAATCTTCTCATCAACAATTTTAGGTCCTGTCCATCCCTTTGGTGTTTCTAAAATAATCATTGGCCACATTGGTCTTGTTGTATCTTTTTCTTGAATCGCATGATCTTTAATTGCCAAAACCTTTTCAACTACTTCATCTAACGCATGCGCCATTGCTTCATGAACTCCAGCATCTGTTGTATATTTAACATAAATAGGATCATAACCTAATCCCATAAAGTACATCATTAACTCTTCTTTACTTATTCTAGCTAAAATTGTTGGATTAGCTATCTTATAACCATTTAAATGTAAAATTGGTAAAACTACACCATCTGTAATAGGATTTATAAATTTATTTAATTGCAAACTAGCCGAGAGAGGTCCTGTTTCTGCTTCCCCATCGCCAATTACACATGCTGCCCATAAAGTTGGATTATCTAAAACTGCTCCATAAGCATGTGCAAGACTATATCCAAGTTCTCCTCCTTCATTAATACTTCCGGGAATCTCTGGTGCTACATGACTAGAAGTTCCTCCTGGAAAACTAAATCTTTTAAAAAGTTTTCTAAGTCCATCTTCATCATAAGTAATATCAGGATAAACTTCACTATAAGTTTTTTCCAAATAAACATTTGAATAAGCTGCTCCACCCCCATGTCCTGGTCCACTTATATAAATCATATTTAAATCATATTTTTTAATAATTCTATTTAAATGCACATAACAAAAATTTTGACCAGGTGTAGTTCCCCAATGTCCAACTAATTTGGATTTGATATGTTCTATCTTTAAAGGTTCTTTTAATAAAGGATTATCTTTTAAATAAAGCTCACTAGCCGCGAGATAATTAGCCGCCCTAAAATAAGCATCTAATTTTTCTAATTCTAAAGCCCTTAATACTCTTTCCATATTATCACTCTATTCTATGATAATTATAACAAATATCCTAAAAAAAAACTATATTGTCTTTATAGTTTTCTAAATTTTTAAATATCTAAAACTTACCAAGCAATTTTTTTAATTTTTTATTATCTTTTAAATTAACAATATAAGCAATTATTTTAATTAACCCAAAACCACCAATAATCATAAATATAAGTACTAAAAACTTACTAGAATAACTATTACTTTCTTTTTTCCTATATTCATTTATCAATATTTTAGCCTCATCTTCATTTTTATCATCACTATTTTTACTATAATTTAAAAAATAATTTTTAGCTTTTTTATTAATATCCCTAAAAGTTTTTTTATCATAATATTTTTCATAATAATCTTTTAATTCATTAATATATAAAGGTATTTCATATAAACTAGGCGTAAGCTTACTATTAGTTATTTCTAACCCATTAATTTTTTCAAATTCTCTTGCTACTTCATAAAGTAAATCTTCTTTATATTTTGAACTAAAAAACTCTAAACCATAAGCAAAATCTCCTATATAACCCATTGGTACTGTAATGGAAGGATAACCAATAACCGAACCCAAATAACTACCTGGAGCATTTAATCCATCTTCATTTATTTTTAAATTCTTATTTTTAACCGTCGGATATATAAGAATATCTACATCATTATTACTCATAACTTCATCTATATGCTCTAAAAAAGTATTTTTCTTATTATTTATATTTGTTATATTATTTTTCCAAGCATTATTACAACTACTTAAATAATCATATATTCCATATACTTTACCATAAGCCTTATTTAAATCTTGAAAACTTCTAATATTACCAGTAGTATTTTTAATATAATCATTAAATCCATCACAAAAACTACCACCTGTAAGTGTCGAATTAGCAATACTCTGATAATAACTAGTAACCAGTTCTTCTATTTCTATTACTTCTAACCCATTATTTTTTAATAATTCAATTTTTTCTTTTACTAAATTTGCAATATCATCATCAGTCTTTTTATTTACTCCTGTTTTATTAACATTACCATATGCATAATCTGTTATAACTCCTATTTTAATATCTTTTAAATTTATTTTACTATTATAATCTAAAACTACTGTATCTTTAGTTGCCACATCATTTTCATTTTCTCCTGCTAAAATTTCTAATATTATTGCATTATCATCAACGGTTTTAGTAAGTATTCCAACAGTATCTCTTTCCAAATCATACGGTATTACTCCTGTTCTTCCAATTAAACCAAAAGTCGGTCTTAATCCCACTACTCCTGCTGCCGCAGCTGGTATTCTAACAGATGAATTAGTATCAGTTCCAAGAGATGCCGCTGCAAAAGAAACCGCAAGAGCAACTGCACTACCTCCACTCGATCCATAAGGTGAATAATCAGTATTAAAAGCATTTCTAACATGACCATAAGAACTATAAGAATCACTTGCCTTAAATGCAAACTCACTCATATTAGTAGAACCCAAAATAATAGCTCCTGCTTCTTTTAACTTTTTAACTACTAATGCATCTTCATTAGGATAATTATCACTTAAAGCTTTAGCTCCCGCTGTTGTTGCAAGCCCCTTAACATCTATATTAGTTTTAACAAGAACAGGAATTCCATGAAGTTTACTTCGCACATTACCTTTACTTCTCTCTTTATCTAATGTTCTAGCTTCTTCTATTGCGCTCTCATTAATTTGATTTATTGCATTAAAATTTTCATTATAAGCATCTATTCTATCTAAATATAACTGTACTAATGCCTCACTTGTTAAATAACCCTTATCCAAAGCATCTGCTAAATCATAAATACTCATTGTATTTATATCTACAACAGCCTTTTCATAACCCTTAACTTCTATAGGTATCAACAACAATATTAATAATAAATACTTCCAATACTTCATAAGCCACCTAAATTTTCTATAATGTATAAATACCAAACTAATGTGAATTTTATGTGATAAAACACCTATTTATACTTTAAAAAAACTATCTGTATAAATAATATCATAAATATAAATAAATTTAAATCTAAAACTTTATTATATTTAAGCAAAAATATCAAACATTTGATTGCCATATTACTATATTTATAGTATAATTGAAATAAGAACATTAGTATTGATATCATCCTCCAATCTTGAAAAAGAAAAGATATTATAATGTTACTTAAAAATATGAAAGGATTAAAAAAATGAGCAACAATTTAGAAAACAAAAAAGAATTAACTAAAATATTTGAAAATACCACCATAAGAACAAAATGGGATGCCGAAGCAAATGATTACTACTTCAGTGTAATTGACGTTATTAGTGCTTTAACAAACAATGATTACAATAAATCAAGAAATTATTGGAAATGGCTAAAAAACAAATTAAAGGAAGAAGGAAGTGAACTGGTTAGTAATACTAACCAGTTGAAAATGATTGCTAATGATGGCAAGTTAAGACAAACTGATGTCTTAGACACTAAAGGTATTCTAAGACTAATTCAAAGTATCCCGAGTCCTAAAGCCGAGCCTTTTAAAATATGGTTAGCCAAAATTGGCAGTGAAAAAATTGATGAAACTTTTGATCCTGCCCTTGCCATAGAAAAAGCTATTACTATATATAAAGAAAAAGGCTATGATGACGATTGGATTGAAAATAGATTAAAAGGAATATTGCATCGCCACAAACTAACCGACACATGGAAAGAAAGAGGTATCAATACACCAATTGAATATGCGATTCTAACCAATGAAATCTATCAAACTTGGTCAGGTATGAAAGCTCATGAATACAAAACCTTTAAAGGTATCAGAAAAGAATCTCTAAGAGATAACATGAGTGATCTAGAAGTTTTGCTAACCGATATAGGAGAAACTGCTACCCGAGAATTAGCTAAAGAATATAATCCTCAAGGATTAAATCAAAATAAAGAAATTGCTAAACGTGGTGGAAATATTGCTAAAAATACCCGTGATAATCTAGAAAAAGAATTAGGTAGAAGTGTTATCTCATCTCAAAACAATATAAATATTAGATATTTAGAAGAACAAGAAAAATTAAATAATAGTAAATAACTGAAAAAAGATAATAAAATCTAACATATATTAACTTAATACTATTGTCACAAGAACAAAAGTTTGATATAATTATTTTAGGAATACTTAGTTAGTTTAGGTACTATTCTCCTTTACTTTTTAAAGTGGAAGGAGGTGAAGTTATGAGAAAAT
>CANRBQ010000040.1 GCA_947628905.1 uncultured Bacilli bacterium | reverse complement strand
GTTATTGTTAATACTATTTTCTTTCTTCCTTTACTTAACTTCTCTATCCTCATACCTTTCTCTTCTTTCTAATTGATTACTCAATTATATTAGAAATTTCTAACTTATACTAAAATTATAATCTAGCAAGTGTAAATTGTCAAGAAAAATATCATAGTTTTAACGGTTATATTTTCTTAAAATTTGTTTAATGAGAAAATCGAGTTAGGTGATTTAACTATGTATGCTGAAACTTTAAAAGAACTTAGAACTAATAAAAAGCTTTTGCAAAAAGATATAGCTAGAATTTTAAACATTAAAGAAATTACTTATACCCATTATGAAAGTGAATGTTTTATAATGCCTTTAAAATATTTAATTAAATTATGTAATTATTATCATGTTTCAATGGATTATATGTTTGGTTTTACATCGAAAAAAGAATATATATTTGAAGATATAATCATTAATAAAATTTTAATAGGTAATAGACTTAAAGAATGGAGAAAAAGTAATAAGATTACTCAAACAAATTTAGCAGAAATATTAAAAACTAATCAATCTTCTATAGCTATGTATGAAAGAGGTAGTAATTTGATATCAACTTTTTATCTTTATGCAATATGTAAAACTTATAAAGTATCGGCTGACTATCTTTTAGGAAAAACAAATTAATTGATTTTTTATTAGACTATTGATTTTTATTTTAGTTTATAATATACTTAATATAGCAAGGCACAAATAGTGCTTGCCACAAACTGGTTCGCACCACTTAACCTATGGAAGAGTATGGTGGTGCTTTTTTATACTTAATATTTTTTCAGTTATTTTTAACTAAATACTATTAAAAGAATAATTATTATTAAAAGTATAGAGACTAAAAAATATTTTTTACTCATAACAACCACTCTCTTTGATCTGAAGTTTGTGGCTATTTTTATTTGGGATATTCTTCGCTTATTAATTTACTTAAGGGAACAATACTAAGATTTTTAAAATTTATTTCTTTTATTAATATTTTTATATCTGTTAATTGAGCATTTTTAGTAATTAAAATTATAGAGCCATTTTGAATATTTTTCTTTACTTCTATTAGATTATTGTTAGTAAGTTTTAATGTTGGTTCTACTAAATAATTACGATATTTTTGACATATTTTTTTTAATTCCATATTTAAAACACAGATATTTTTATTTTCTTTATTTAAATTAAGATTATTTTCTAAAGATTTAAAGTGTGATATATCATTATTAATACTTTCGAAATAATTATCTTTTTGATATGTTTCTAAGGTAACTAAAATATTAGCTTTAATATTGTTATTTTTTAAATAATTAGCAACATCATTATTTTCTTCTAAAATTAGACTTATTCTTTTTTGGGTTTTATTCCCCTCTTTAATTATTTTATCTTTATTATTATTTAAAGATATTTTAGGTTCTATTTGATCATATACTAAAAAATATTCATTAAAAGTATCAATATTATGCATTTTATAAAAAGATTCTCTAGTATTTACTTCTAAACCATTTAAACCAGGAATAATATAGTCTCCTTCTATAATAGCATTTACACTTTTAATATTATAATTATCTTTTTCGGCATTTATTTTAATCATTAAAGGATTTTTGTTTAGAACAATTGTAGCTATTTCTTCAGTATAATAAAAACTAAAAACCATGATAATAGCTAAACCTAAATATTGATAATATTTCTTCAAAGATATCACCTAAAAAAATTATATGAAAAAAGAAAAAAAGCTAAAACTTAATTTAGCCAATTTTTTATTAGTTCTGCTCCTCTTTTAGGATCTTGCATTAAGATTTCATAAACCATCTTGTTCTTTTTAATTTCTTCAATAAAGATAATCTCTTCACGTGTTAATTGAACATATTCGTTCATATCTTTAGTTTTAACAAGATAGTCTGAACCTAAAAGATAATCAGCACTCACTCCAAAAACATGTATCATTTCAATGACTGCTTCTAAAGTCGGGTTCCGTGTTTCTTTTTCATAACAGCATATAGCTGATTTTCCAACACCGATTAGGTCCCCTAGTTGTGTTTGTGTTAAACCTTTGTTTTTTCTAACTTCTCTGAGCCTAGTTCCGTTTAACATCCTCCCATCACCCTCGCCTCAATACTGATTATAACTTTACTTGCATAAGATTTGTAATTTTTCCACCTATGGTAAAAATTACCAAATAGTTTTTAATAATTATTAATCATATTGAGGGAAATATCAAGACTTTTTTGGTTCTTTTGTTGTAATAAAGGTGACTTTGTCGGCGATTACTTCAGTTATATACTTTTTTTCATTATTTTCATTTTCATAAGTACGAGTTTGAAGTTTACCTTTTACTCCCACTACATCGCCTTTATGGCAATAATCTTTTGCAGCGGCAGCGATACCATTCCAAAGAACACATTTGATGAAATCAGATTCATATATACCATCACTATTGCGATAATCTCTAGAAATAGCAATATTAATGATAGTACGACATGTTCCATCATTATTTTCTTTTACTTCTGGATCTTGAGTTAGTCTTCCTACTAAGGTTACTTGATTCATAATTGACCTCCTTTCAGTTTCAATATAGCATTAAGTAAAATAACTGTCAAAAGGCCAAATTTACATGTTTATTTACATAAAAATAAAAAATCTGCTAAGTTAATTTTTTAAAATTAGCTAGCAGATTATATAATTTTAGTAATTTTTTAATAAACGATTTAATTCAACAGCATATTCCATAGGAAGTTCATGTTTAAAGTCTTTAATGAAGCCCATTACTAATAATTCTTTAGATAATTCTTCACTTAGGCCTTTACTCATTAAATAAAATAATTTTTCTTTATTAACTTTAGATACTGTTGCTTCATGCTCTATAAAAGATGAATAATTGCCTACAATATTATTGGGAATAGTATCACTTTTACTCTTTTCATCTAAAATAATAGTATCACATTTGGTTGTTGCTTGGGAATTAGTAGCGTTTTTAGTTATTTTAGTAGTACCGCGATATGTACTTTTGCCACCATTTATAGAAATAGATTTACTTACAATATTACTTTTGGTATGTTTTCCTAAATGAATCATTTTGGCTCCAGCATCAATAATTTGATTTTGATTAGCATAAGCAATACTAATAGAGTTACCTAAAGAATAATCCCCTTTTAAAATACAAGAAGGATATTTCATGGTTATTCCTGAACCTATATTGCCATCTATCCATTCCATAGTTCCATATTCATCAACAATTGCTCTTTTAGTTACAAGATTATAAACATCTTTACTCCAATTTTGGATTGTAGAATATTTACATTTAGCGTGTTTGCCTACATAAATTTCGACAACTCCAGCATGTAAAGAAGTTGTAGAATAACTTTTAGCAGTGCATCCTTCAATATATTCTAATTCAGCATAATCATCAACAATAATGATTGTTCTTTCAAATTGACCAAGATTTTCAGAATCAATCCGGAAGTAACTTTGTAAAGGGCGATCTAATTTAGTATGTTTTGGTATATATATAAAAGAACCTCCACTCCAAAAAGCGCCATTTAAAGCTGTATATTTATTCTCATCATATTTAACTAAATTATTAAAGTATTTGTAAAATAATTCTGGATATTTTTTTAAGGCTTCATCTGTACTAGTAAAAATAACTTTACTATTTTTATCTTTAATATTATGATATACTACTTCACTTTCATATTGGTTAGTTACACCATATAAATATTCTTGTTCAGCTTTTATAACTCCTAAATCACAGAAAGTTTTTTCTATATTACGATCTACTTTATTCCAATCATCAGTCATTTTATTTTTATTATCTTTGTAATAAGTAATTGAATTAAAATTAATATCTAATTTAGGTCCAAAATTGGGATTATCTAATTCATTAAATTTTGTTAAAGATTGTAATCTAAAATTTAACATTTTTTGATCTTCATTTTTTTTATTACTTAATTCTATAACATATTTTTTATCTATTTTTTGCATATTAATCTCCTGGTCCTTATTATACTACATATTTTTTTATTTGTTTAGTGTTGTTTTTTAATATTTTTTTTGATACAATATATAATAATAGAGAGAGATGAGGCTAGTGATGAATGATAATGATTTAAGTAAAAGCAAAATAATAAATATTAATGATTTTATATTTCGTCAAAATTTAGAGTTCTATCCTAATCTTAATGGGTTAAGTTGTGTAGATAATATATTACATTATCAAAAGAATGGACAAGATATAAGTGTTCCTCTTACTTTTGATTTAAGAACTTTACCTGGACATGCTTGGAATGTTACCCCAGAAGAGTTTATAAATATTATTAATCTAAATAAAGAAACTAATGGATTATATAAATTTATAGAGTTTTTAGAGAAAAATGTTTATGATAATAATGGAAATGAGGGGATAGCATGAGTAATGAAGAAATTGTAAAATATTGTAAATTGCTTACTAATGCTTTAGAGAATAAAGATTTTTTAACAGAAGGAAATAAAGATTTAGTAGGAAAAGTTTTACATGATATAGATAAACTTGTTGATGGAGAGGTAAAATTAAATATTGAAAAATATTGGTTAGATTATTATAAAAACGCAAAACAAACTAATAATATGTTAGCTTTAATGGTAGCGGAAAATTATAATCGAGGTTCTTCAGAATTAAATAGCTCTTTAGATAATACTGGGCCTAAGCTTGCTTTAGTAAAAAAAGAAGATAATTATCCCCTTTCATCTAGTAAATCAGCATTTGTTAATATAGCAATTCTTTTATATGGTGTTTTAAATATTGGTTTTATAGTTGCTGTAGCTTTAATGAAGTAGTATTTACTTCTTTTTTTGCTTTTTATTATTTTTTGTGTTATAATCTTAATACATGGGGTAGCTTAGGTTTCGACATGTATTACTAAATATGACTGCAAGTGGGATGAACACCTTAAGTTCATAATTAAAATTAAATGACAAGAATGAAAATTCTTTTGCTTCAAATGCTTTTGCATTTGCCTAGAATAGTTTAGTATAGGAATAGCAAGCTCTTATGTATTTTGCTTATAGAATACCTAAGGGTTCATATATATAAGCTATATTTGTTTATTTGATTAGGATAAATAAAAGAATTTTTACTAATCTAGTTATTTTATAGGTTAGTCCTTGAGCCAGTAAAATAATGAAGTTTAAATCAGGCTAAACTTGTAGATGTTGTATGATAGGATATATTGGACAGGAGTTCGATTCTCCTCTACTCCACCAAATTGATAGTACACTCGGACTTTTTAAATTATTTAATAGGATCGAGTTTTAATATTGTAGTTGTTGTGCTTCTTCTTTTAAGTACCAGATTAATATCAAACTTGGAAAATTCGAGTAAAAATAGAACTTGCAAAAAGTTCTTTTTTATGTTATGATGAATATGTCAAGGAAACTTGCATAAAATAAAAAAGGATACATTTGGTTGTGTGAATCAGATGTTATCCCTTATTGGGTTTCATCTGAAATCAACTATTGTTGAAATCAGATGTTTTTATTATCTAAATAGTAAGGTGAATACTACAAAGAATAATAGCAGAATTATAATAAATAGAGAAATTTCTCTTTTTGTCATAATTAACCACCACCTTTCTTTTATCTTTTGATAATCGAAAGGGAAAACATCTGATATATTCCAAATGTATCCATAAATATTATATCAAACAAACGTTCTTTATGCAATGTTTTTATACTAAATTATGTTAATTTAGAAAACATATTGTATATTGACAGCTAATATAAATGTTTGATATTTTTTGTAAGGAAATGATATTATAATCAGAAAAAGAGAAGATACAACTGAATTAGCACATTTTATGGTTTTGGTTTGGAATATGATTTTGAGATAGAAAATTTAAGTAAATACTTGTATTTATTTTAAAATAATATATAATATTATTTAATAATTATAGGAGGTTCAATATGGTTAGTAGTATGCGAGAAAGATATAAAGAATTAAAAGAATATAGAAATATACTTTTAAATTATGATGAAATTTTATTATTTTATCCTGACTATTTTAAAACAAAGGTAGAATTAGAAAAGGAAAGTTTTATATCTAAAGAACTAGTTGATGACGCTTTTGAAAAAAATTATAGAGATTCTGCCTTATATGATAAATTAGTGCAATTAGCAATGGCTAATGATGAAATACATGATTTTATGAAACATAATAAAAATTTAAAATATGCAAGTTTAAAAAGAGTATTTGAAAAATTAGTACAATCAAGCATTGATTTGTGTGAATTAATAGATTATATAGGGCATTATCCAGAAACTTATCCTGTACCAGAGGAAGACGAAAAAAATCCAAAGATGGAAGAATTATTGGAAAAATATGACATTATTGTTAGATATTACCTAGGTGATATTGGTGATATGCAAATTACATCTGATGATGTTGTAAGAATTATTGATAAATTAAACGAAAATTTAGAAGAGATTAATGCAATTAAAGAAAAAATAGCAACAAATGATTGGCTATTTACTAGACAATTAAGTGATGAAGAACGTGAAAAAGATACTATTGAATGGATAAATAATATAGATTCTTTTCCATTGTCAGTTTATCAAAAACAAAATCGGTCTTCAAGAGAAGAAGGAAAACAATATCTAAGATTACAGCATGGAAAGAATATAATTTAGTAATTAAAATGAGTAATGTTTGGATATCATTTGAATTTTGTAAAAGTTGGAGATATCTATGGTGCTAAATTGTTAATAAGCTCGAATTTTTTAAGTTCGAGTTTTAATATACTTTTATTTATGAGAAAATTATGATACGAAAAAATAGAAACTTAAAATGTTTCTATCTCATACATATTCTTTTAATTATTTGTTTAAGATAAATTATTTTTTAGTTGATAGCTTAATTCCTAAAGTTAAACCAATAAGGGCATTTATTAAAAATAGTAAAAGATCATAATTATATAAGTGATAGAATATAGTACTTATAATATCAATGATTAAGATTATTAAAAATATTGAATTTATAATTAAAAGAGTTTTAGAACATTTCTTTTTATAAAGAATATAATTTAAAAACATTAATAAAGTATAAACTAGATATTCTTCTGTGTAACTTATAAATAAATTAAAAGCATTTCTAGTTGCAATGATTAGAGAATTTTTGTTAGTGCTTATTTCTGCTGCGAGAGCCATTATACTTGTGTATCCAGCATAAGTAAAAAATAATATGGGAACAATAGCTAATATTACTATAAAAATTATTTTGAGTATTTTTTCTTTTTTCATTTAGCACCTCTATTATTTTAATAATATCATATTTTAAAATTATTTCCTAGTATATATATTTATTTAGACATTACTTTTAAATTAAGTTATAATATAATTATGTTAGGAGATTATTTATGAATAAAATAGATGAATTACAAAAAATGATAGATGAGGCAAGTAATATTGTGTTTTTTAGTGGGGCTGGTGTTTCTACCGACAGTGGGCTTAAAGATTTTAGAAGTAAAGATGGTTTATATAATATGAAATATAAATATGATCCTGAGGAAATGCTTAGCTCTTATATGTTTTATAAAGAACCAGAAGAGTTTTATAAATTTTATAAGGATAATTTAAATTCTTTAGATATAAAGCCAAATATAACGCATTTATATTTAAAAAAATTAGAAGATAAAGGAAAATTAAAAGGAATTATTACCCAAAATATTGATGGATTACATACTAAAGCAGGATGTAAAAATGTATTTGAAATACATGGAACTATATATAAGAATCATTGTATTAAGTGTAAAGAGTTTTATGATGCAGAATATGTTTTTAAAAGTGATGGTGTTCCTAAATGTCTTAAGTGTGGTGGGATAATTAAGCCAGATGTAGTATTATATGGAGAAGCACTTACTGATGCATTTATTAAAGCAGAAGAATTAATTCTTAATGCGCAGTTATTAATTGTAGCGGGAACATCATTAGTAGTACAACCAGCAGCAAGTTTAGTATCTTTATTTAAAGGCAAAAATTTAGTAATAATTAATAATTCCCCTACTCTTTATGATAATAATGCTAGTTTAGTAATACATGATAATTTAAGTAATGTTTTTAATAAATTGAAATAATTTTATAGAAAAACAACTTTTAATGTTTATATTAATATTTTTTTAAGTTGACAAGAAATTTTTTGATATGATAGAATTAATTTATTAATGAAAGTAGATGGGTGGTTTGTTATGTACTTTGATATGTTACTAGAGGAAATGGCAGAATCTAAAGGGAAAGTTAAAATTATTCATGGAAAGATTTTTGGCATTTCCCCTATTATAGAATGGATTAAATGGTTAAATTATGAACCTCAATTTGAGAAAAAAAGAATAGAATATTTAAATTCTAAAGTATTTTCAGAATTATTTAGTGAGGAAATTGATGAAGTTTATAATTATAAAAGAAATAAGTTATTTGCTAAATTATTTAAAGATTATTGGGAAGATAAGTGTTCAGAAGAAGATTATATTAAAGTATATAATTATATGTGTAGTGAGTCGATTGAAAATCTGATGTTGATGAAACTAACGGATAAAGAATTAGAACATGCTAAAAAAGAAATAACAAGATTAAGCAAAATGTCTAAAGAACAATTAGATGCTAAAATTAAAGAAGAAATTAAAGTAGAAAATTATGAACAATTAACAATGGTAGATGCTTATATATTACATGTAATAATAGATATTGTTTTTAATAGATATACTACTCATTTAAATAGTACAGTTAAGGCACAATTAAAGCAAAATGAGTTTACAAGACTTAGAAGTTTAGGCTTATAACTTCTTTTTTTAATATTTTAAATTAAAGGAAATTTTATTTCAATAGTTAGTAACTCAGCATTATCAAAAGGTTTAGTCCGATAATTCTTTTAAAAGATTATGGATAGTTAAATCATCTTCAACAGCTAGTATTTTTTTCATGGTTCACCTACTTGTTTTATCATAATCATCTAAAAAGCTTTTATAAATACCATCTTTTTTAGTGCCTAAAACACAGTTTAAATTAATGTTATCTAATGCTTTAAAGATATTATGATCAATATCTTTATTTATCTTGCGTAAGTTTTTAATTAGCTCTTTTATTTCTAATCTTTTGCTATTATCATTTATAGTTTGATTTTTTTCAGTAAAACGACAAGCACAATTAAGAAAAGTTAAATTATTATATTTTTTCCAAGCAAGAATATCTTCTTCTTTTACTAAATACATGGGTCTTATTAATTCTAGTCCAGGAAAGTTATCGCTTGGTAATTTAGGAAGCATAGTTTTTATTTCGGCTCCATAAAACATAGATAATAAAGTTGTTTCAATTACATCATCAAAGTGATGGCCTAAAGCTATCTTGTTACAACCTAACTTTCTAGCATGATTATAGAGATGTCCTCTTCGCATACGTGCACAAAGATAACATGGGCTTTTAGAGGCAATAGTATTTACAACTTCAAAAATATCACTTTCAAATATTTCAAGAGAAATATTCATTAGTTTAGCATTTTCTTCAATTAGTTTTCTATTTTTTTCATTATAACCAGGATCCATTACGACATAGTAAGCATCAAAATTTATTTTACCATGTCGTTTTATTTCTTCAATACATTTAGCAAGTAAAAATGAATCTTTTCCCCCACTTATACAAACCATGATTTTATCATTTTCTTCTATTAAATTATAATCATTAATAGCTTTAATAAATTTAGTCCATATTCCTTTACGAAATTTTTTAATAATACTACGTTCAATTTCTTGATATTTTTCCATATTAGTCACTCCTTAATAAGTATTTAAACATTTATATTATATCATAGAAAAAAATTAACACAAGTTTTTACAACTTATGTTAATAAAGTATTATTTTAGTTTATTAATATAATCACAGATAATTTCAGTTGTTTTTTCTTTACCAATAGATGAATCAATACATAAATCATAGTTTTCAGGATTACCCCATTTTTGTCCAGATATTATTTCATAGTAACTTGCTCTATTTTTATCTGATTTTTCAATATTTTTTAAAGCTTTTTCCTTAGTATCATGATACATTTCCATAACTTTTTTAATGCGATATTCTTTAGGAGCATAAATAAATATTCTAATCAGATTTTTATTATTTCTTAAAACATAATCGGCCGCACGTCCTACTAAAACGCATGAACCTTTTTTAGCAATCATTTTAATTACTTTTTCTTGGGCTTCAATAGCATATTTAACAGGAGCAGTTGTTAAATATAAATCATGCATTACATCTTTAGTACTATTAATATCAGATATAAATTCTTTATCTAAACCACTTTCTTTGGCGGCTAGTGCTGTCATTTCTTTATAATAATATGGAATACCTAATTTTAACGCAACTAGTTTACCTATTTCCTTTCCTTGACTTCCATGAGTTCTTGAAATAGTTATGATTACACCCTCTTTAGAATCTTGTAAATAAGCTTGATTGTTTTTATTTTCTTCTTTAATTTTTGTAATATTTTTAAAGAATTGGAAAATTAAAATAATAGTTATACATATACCGATTATATCAGCGATAGGAGCAGCGATTAAAACTCCTTTTATTCCTAGATATTTAGGTAAAATAATTACAAGTGGTACAAAACAAATTATATCTCTTGTTAAAGATGAAATAGTGGCTTTTAATGGTTCTCCGACTGCTTGAAAGAATATTGAACACATTTTAATTAGACAAGTTAATGTAACTAGCATTAAGAATAATCTAAAAGTTAAAACAGCAAACTCCATATATAAATCTTCATTTGAACCAAAAATACTTATAATTGTAGTTGGAAATAATTCGAATATTATAGTTGAAATTATTCCCACAATTAGAGATATAATCTTAGCTATGGACAGTTTTAAAGATAATCAGTAAAAAAGAAGAAAGGATGATGATAAATTTCGACCAGTGATGAAA
>CANRBQ010000039.1 GCA_947628905.1 uncultured Bacilli bacterium | reverse complement strand
AAATTGCATTATGTGGATAACTACCCTTAATTTCTTTACTTATCAACATTTAAAAAGACAGAATTTTATTTTTTCTATCTTTTAGCTGTGAATTGTAACGTAATAAGTAATATTATTATATTACAATAATTATTAATTCTCTATTCTTTTTAAATTTAGTTATCTAAAACTTATAAATTATGTTATACTAAACTAAAGAAATTATAAAATTAAATAAATATTTTATATTTTTCATATTAGAAAGTGAAGTATTATGAATAATTTTTGGTCTCCTTGGCATGGTTGCCATAAATGTAGTCCTGGATGTCTTAATTGTTATGTTTATTTTTTAGATAAGAAACGCAATAAAGATGCTAGCATTATTACTAAATCTAAAACTAATTTTAACTTACCTATTAAAAAGAATCGTAAAGGAGAATATAAAATTCCCTCTGGTACTGAAATTGCTACCTGTTTTACTAGTGATTTCTTTTTAAAAGAAGCTGATGCTTGGCGAAACGAAGCTTGGCAAATGATTAAAAAAAGAAGTGATTTAACTTTTTTAATTTGTACTAAAAGAATTGAACGTTTTTTGGCTTGTATTCCCGAAGACTGGGGAGATGGTTATCCCAATGTAAAACTTGCTATAACTTGTGAAAATCAACATATGGCCGACATTAGATGTCCAATATTCCTTGAAATTCCTGCTAAAACTAAATATATATTTGTAGGTCCAATACTTGAATATGTTGATTTAAAACCATATTTAAAAACTGGTAAAATTGCCTCTGTATCAGTGAGTGGGGAATCGTATGATAATGCTCGTTTATGTGATTTTGACTGGGTAAAAAAAATTTATGAAGATACTAAACTATACAATGTTAATTTTGATTTTCATCAAACAGGTTCTAATTTTTTAATGAATGGTAAAACTTATAAAATAAAACATTTTGATGAATTTGAACAAGCAAAAAAAGGAGAAGAATATCTTCGAAAAAACTTCAAATAATTAAAAGATTAATTTACACTTTAAATATTTATTTAATTTACATCAAAAATAAAAAGTATTATAATTAAAGTGGTGAATAAGATGCTAAAAAGAAGTATCATAATATTAGCTATACTATTTTTAATTTCACTGCTTTATATTGGCTTTAAACCTATTTTAAAAGCTGAATTAATTGGTCAAGATGAAAAAATAGAAGTATTTACAGACTATCAAGATAAAGGTGTTAATAGTTGTTATGGCACTAAATTTTTAGGCTGTAAAAAGAAACCCAAAGTTGAAGTAATAAATAATATTGAAAAAGATCAAATAGGAGAATATAAGATAATATATAAAATTAAATATAAAAAGAAAGAAAAAACATTAACTAGAAATATAAAAGTTATTGATACTACTCCTCCCGAATTAAATATTGAATCTATGAATCTTATTGCTTGCCCTAATACTTCCGATTTTGATTTAAAGTATACCGCTATTGATAATTATGATAAAGATATAACAAATAAAGTTACTAAAGAAATAGAAAATGATAATCTTATTCTTTCTGTTGTCGATTCATCTAATAATATAACTACTAAAACTTTAAAAATAACTTATCAAGATAAAGAAAAACCAACAATAACTTTAAAAGGAAATAATCCTACTTATTTATATCTTGGAGCTAAATACCAAGAACCAGGATATGAAGCTACAGATAATTGCAGTAATGATTTAACAAATAAAGTCATAGTTACTAATAATATTGATACTAGTAAAACTGGTACATATAAAGTAGATTATAAAGTAACAGATGAATATAACAATGAGGCAACCATCACTAGAACTGTTAAAGTAATTACTAATACTCCTACCGTATCAAAAGGAAATAAAATAATTTATTTAACTTTTGATGATGGTCCAAGTTATTATACTAATGAATTATTAAATACTCTAAAAAATTATAATGTTAAAGCTACTTTTTTTGTTACTTGGCAAAGCCCTGGCTATGCTAATTCTATTATTAGAGCGTATAATGAAGGTCATACTATTGGACTTCATACCTATAGTCATGTTTATTCTAATGTCTATTCTAGTATTGATGCCTATTTTAATGATTTAAATGCTATAAATACTAAAGTTAAAGATTTAATTGGTATTGAACCCAAACTAATTAGATTTCTTGGTGGAAGTTCTAATACTGTAAGTAGAATAACACCTAAAATAATGAGTACTTTAACTAAAGAAGTAGAAGCTCGAGGTTATCGTTATTTTGATTGGAATGTAAGTTCTAATGATACTGGAACATCTAATAGTACTACTATTGCTAATAATGTTATTAAAAGCTTAAAAGGTGGCACATATATTGTTTTACAACATGATACTAAACCAGGAAGTGTTAGAGCTGTAAAAAGTATTATTGAATATGGTCTTGCTAATGGTTATACTTTTTTACCACTTGATGCCACTAGTCCTACTGCTCACCATCGTATAAATAATTAATCTAATTGCAGTTTCTTTAAAAATATGCTAAAATAATAATATGAGGTCAAGTGTTATGCTAAGAAGAGTCGAGTTTAAAAAAAAGGGTCGCGATGCGTTTTATCGCAATTGGAAATCTTGCATTATTGTTTGCTTTTTATATCTAGTTTTAGTAGGGGGTTCTGTAATAGCAATTAATCGCGAATTTGATTATGATTATCGCGATAATATTCATAATTTAAATATAAATAATATTGAAGGAGATACTAACTCCGATATAGTTAATGAATTTATAAATGGCCTAACTGGAAATAAACCCAAAAAATATGACTTTTTAAGTAATACTACAAGGGGCGTAATAGGAACTTTAGTAAATTCTGTATCTAAAACAGGATCTTTTCTATTTGGGGCTTTAAATGCTATAAATGAAGCTTTATTTAAAGATCGTATTTGGCCTAGTGTAGTAATAATAATTGGCGCATGTTTATCTTTATTATATTGGATATTTGTAAGTAAAGTATTAGAAGTTGGCCAAAATAGATTTTTCTTAGAAAATCATCGCTTTACTAAAACAAAAGCTAATAAGATTTTAATGCCCTATAAAATAAATAAAACTACTAATATTGCTTATACTATGTTTCTAAAAAATATTTATACTATATTATGGAGTTTAACTATTATTGGAGGTTTTATTAAATATTATTCTTATAAAATGGTGCCATTTATTCTTGCTGAAAACCCTAACATGAAACCTAAAGATGTTATCAATTTATCTCGAGAAATGATGGATGGTTATAAATGGGAAATGTTTAAATTAGACTTATCATTTATGGGTTATCATCTTCTTGGCTTTTTAACTTTTAATATTAGTAACATTGTTTTTACTACTCCTTTTATTAATGCTACTTATGCTGAAATATATATTTATTTTCGCGATTTAGCTAAAACAAAAGGCCTAACAAAATCTGAATTATTAAAAGACGATTTATTAGATGGCCCATTAACTATTGGTGAATATCCTTTATATGATAAAATGCTTAAAGATAATAAAAAACATTTTCTTTTAAATTTTGATTATATGCGTGATTATAGTCTAACTTATTTATTATTGATCTGTTTTATAATCTCTATAATTGGTTTTATATGGGAAACATTACTTCATTTATTTCAATATGGAGTTTTAGTAAAAAGGGGAACTTTGCATGGTCCATGGCTTCCTATATATGGTGGAGGATGCCTTGCTTTATTAGTCTTATTAAAAAAATATCGTAAAAATCCTTTTGTTTATTTTATTCTTTCAATGGTAGTATGTGGTATTATTGAATACTTAACAAGTGTTTATTTAGAATTAGTTCATCATATGTCCTGGTGGAATTATAAAGGTTATTTCTTAAATCTTAATAGTCGTATCTGTCTTGAAGGTTTAATCATCTTTGGAATTGGAGGAGTAATTGCAACCTATATTATAGCCCCGGTTATAAGCAATCTCTTAGACCATCTAAAGCCTAAAACAAGAACTATAATATGTATTGTCTCAATGTCTTTATTAATATTTGATTTTTATATTTCTGGTTCTAATCCTAACACTGGAAAAGGAGTAACTAGTGAAATTGATAACATCCCTTTAATAGAAGTGATAAACTAATTTTATCCTTCTTTTTCTTATTTAAACAGTTTTTTAAATTTCTTATACGTGTTATAATATTAAAAAGTAGGTGGTTATATGAAAACTATAACAATTAAAGAACCTTGGGCTAGTTTAATTATAAATGGTTATAAAAAATATGAATTTCGTTCTTGGAAAACTTCCTATCGCGGCAAAATTTTAATTCATTCTAGTATTAATTCTGATAAAAAAGCTTTATCTAAATTTAAAACCTTAAATTTAAATTATAATCCTGGCTATATAATTGGTGAAGCAACTATTAAAGATTGTTACCCTTTAACTAAAGAACTTAACACTAAACTAAATAAAGAAAATAAACTTATTTATAGTAATAATCTTTCCCGAGAAAGTTATGCTTGGGAATTAATTGATGTTAAAAAATATTCAACTCCAATTAAAGCTAAAGGCACTCTAAATTTATGGGATTATTATCATCCTAAAGAAATTATGAAGCTCATGCAAGATATTAGATATGGCTATTTAGATAAAAATAAAAAAATTCATTTAGAGATAGATAATAATTTTCCCACTAATTATATTTTAGCTACCCCTAAAGAAGTTTTAACTAATAAAGTAGGCATTTGTTGGGATCAAGTAGAACTAGAAAGATATTTATTTAAAGGTCATGATATTAAAACCTATTTTATTGTTCATTATACTAAAAATAAATGCCCAACACATACTTTTTTAACATATAAAGAAAATAATAAATATTATTGGTTTGAACATTCCTGGGCTATTTATGAAGGTATTCATGAATATCAAAGTATCGAAGAATTACTTTTAGATGTTAGAAATAAATTTATTAAAACGGAATTAAATAATAAATATCAAAAATCTAATTTAAAAATATTTCCGTATAATAAGCCTAAAACATCTCTAACAGTACCAGAGTTTTATACTTATTGTGAACAATTTAAACCTATTATATTAAAGGAGGATTAAAAGTGAATAAAAAAGGATTTACTCTTATTGAACTATTATGTGTTATAGCTCTTTTAGCCTTAATAACCACTATAGCGAGCGTTGGTATTATGACTTTATCTAAAAAAAGTAAAGAAAATCTTTATTGTGCTAAAATATCTTTAATTAAATCTAGTGCTAAAGAATATGCTTTAAAATTAGAAAAAGAATTAAATGAAAGTACAAATCTTTTTGAAGGTCATAAAAGTCTAAGTATTAAAGTCCAAGATTTAGTATCTTCAGGAAAATTACAAGCTGATAAAGATGAAATAGTTTTAAATCCTTTAGATAATACCAGTATGAATGATATAGAAATAATTATATATTTAAATAATAATCAGATTGATGCTTATATTGAAAATAATAATATTTGTTAAATTAATCATTTTATGGTAAAATAATAAAACCAAAAGGAGGGACTACAATGAAATGTGTGTGTTTAATTGGTAAACCAAATGTTGGTAAATCAACTATTTTTAATAAACTAATTAAAGAAAAAAAGTCTATTATTATGGATGAAGCTGGTATCACAAGAGATCGTATTTATGGCAAAGTAACTTACAAAAATAAAACTTTCTCTTTAATTGATACAGGAGGAATTACCAGTGATATAGGGGATTTTAATAAAGAAATCCAAGCTCAAGCCGAATTAGCTACAGCTTCATCAGATTTAATTTTATTTGTAGTTGATGGCAAAACTGGTTTAGATCATAGTGATTATTATATAAGAGATATGTTATTAAAATCTGGAAAAGAAGTAATCGTGGTAGTAAATAAAATAGATAATGATAAACGAAAAGAAAATATCTATGAATTTTATGAATTAGGCTTTCCTCATATTATAAGTGTTTCAGGTGAACATAATCTTGGCTTTAATACCCTTTTAGAGGCTATTACCAATGATATTAAAGAAAACCAAGAAGAATTATCAACCATTCCTAAATTTTGCATTATAGGCCGTCCAAATGTTGGAAAAAGTAGTTTAATAAATGCTCTTTTAAATGAAGAAAGAACAATAGTCTCAAATATTGCTGGAACTACTAGAGATTCTATTGATACCAAATTTACCTATGATAAAAAAGAATATATAGCTATAGATACTGCCGGTCTTCGTAAAAAAGGTAAAATATATGAAAATATAGAAAAATATAGTTATCTTCGTAGTATGCACGCTATAGAAGAATCTGATGTTTGTTGTGTTGTTATAAATGCTGAAGAAGGAATAATTGAACATGATAAACATATCATTGGTTATGCTCTAGAAGCCGGGAAGGGAATTGTTTTAGTTGTTAATAAGTGGGATAAAATAAATAATCCCAATGAAGCAATTAAAGAATGGCAACAAAAAATAACTCATGAATTTCAATTTATTCCCTTTATTAAAGTTGTTTTCTTATCAGCTCTAAAGAAAAAACGTCTTTCTACTTTAATGCCAGCGATAATTGAATCTTATGAAAATAATTCTAAAAATATACCTACTAATTTATTAAATAATGTTATTACTGAGGCCGTAAGCTTAAATGCTCCTCCATCATTTAAAGGCAAAAGATTAAAAATATATTTTGTAAGTGAAACAGGAATTAAACCACCCAAATTTACTTTTCAAGTTAATGATAAAAAACTAATTCATTTTAGTTATGAAAGATATTTAGAAAATAAAATTCGTGAGAATTTTGATTTAACAGGAACACCTATTATACTACAATTTAAAACTAAAAACGAAAGATAAAAGTGATGCAAACCATCACTTTTAATATTTAAACTGCAACTTTTTCTCTTTCATCTATTCTTTTCTTAGTTATTATATGTTCTTCATTATAATTAACTAAATCTTTAGATGAAACATTAAGCAATTCAGCGAATTCATCAATTTTTTCAATACTAATATTTTCTTCTCCTCTTTCCACACTTGCCATATATTTATATGACAAACCTAATTGGGTATAAAATTTTTCTTGACTCATTCCCATCTTATAGCGGTAATATTTTAAATTCATGCCAACAATTTCTTTTAAATTCATCTATACTTCTCCTCTACACTTAATATTATTGATAAATAAACTTAAAGTCTACCCAGTTATAGCTACACAAAATTTGACATTCCAAAATTTTTGGTATATTATATATCTAGTGGAGGAGTTATGGTAAAAAGTAGTACAAATGTAAATTTTAAATTACAAAATTTACGCAAAATAAGTAATATGTCTTATGAAGAAGTTGCTAAAAAAGTTGGTATTTGTAAAGCTTACTATTGGCAAATAGAACATGGTAATCGTCGTCTTTACTATGATTTAGCCTTAAAAATAGCCAAAGTTTTTAAGAAAAAACCAGATGACATATTTTATAGTTATTATAAATAAACCAAAAATACTTTCTAACATATAATGTTTTAGGAGGTATTTTTTATGTTAGATGACTCATTTTTTAAAAGAGTTGAGAAAAAAACTAAGGTAGACAAAAATACCATTATAAATCTTGCCGAGAAACTTCAATCTGGAAATATGAAAGATCCCGCCACTTTAAGTGAAGTAATTGATACTTTAAGTAAAATGACAGGTAAAAAAGTAAACAAAGATCTAAAAAATAAAATAATTGAAAAAGTTATTTCTGATGAAGTACCTAACAAAATTGATAATATGTTTTAAAATTTTTTCCCCATAAATACTAGGAAAAATTAAATTTATTATTAATTTAAAAAATTTTTGATTGCCAAGACATACTATTTTCTGTTATAATAGGCACTAGGTGGAGTACATGGAACAAGTTAATAATGTTATGGATATTTTAGAAAAATTAAAAGATATTGAATACGGTTGGATGGACATTGAAAAAAATGTCTATAAAAATGCCGATAAAGGGTTTAAAAAGAAATATGTTTTATCAAACCCCGAAGAAACTTTAGAAAACAAAGTAGGTACTTGTTTTGATATAGTTGAAGTAGAAAGAACATATTTCAAAAATCTTAATCTTAAGTTTAATACTTATTTTATGATTTATTATGAATCTAAACGCATATACACGCATACGTTTATCGTTTATGAAGAAAATGAGAAATTTTATTGGTTAGAAGTTTCTTGGGAAAAGAATCGTGGTATTCATGAATTTATGTCTTTATATGATTTACTAACCTGTGTGCGTAGTGAATTTATTAAATTTCATAATATTAAATTTATGGATTATGATTATTTATGTGTTTATAAATATAAAAAGCCTAAATTTCATATTGGTTTAAAAGAATTTTATAAACATTGTGAAAATGGTGAAAATGTTATCATTTAACTACTTGAGTAATAAAAATAATTATGCTATACTTTAATCTGTAAAGCGAATTAAAAGATACGATTTATAAAATATATTTTAAAGAGAGTTAACGTTAGGTGGAAGTTAATAAATATTTTTATAAGTTACTCCTTTTATAGTGAGATTAATAATCTCCGTCTAAGTGGCGTTATAAACTTAAAATAAGTAATATAAAGGATGGTACCGCAGAATTGCTCCTTGAGCTCTGTGGTCTTTTTATTTAGGAGGTGATATTATTTCTAGAGAAATATATCAAGATTGTCTAACTGCTCTTTATTATTTAGAAACTAATAAAGAAATAGATCGAGATGAAACTTATTCCAAAGTTTTAAAAGTTATAAAAGATTTAGTAGAAAATTATAATATAAGTCCTTGGGCTTATAAATTAAAAATGTTTAAACCTGAAGAACTTGCTACTCCTGATATTCTAACTAAAACTCTTTATACTTTAAAAATTTTAAGTATTGAAGTTCCTAATATTAAAGAAGAAAGTAGTTTGTTAGCTAAAAAAGTTCAAAAAATAATTATCAATAATAAATTAGAGGAAAGAGGAATTAAAAGATGATAAATATTAAAGAAGATGCTAAATTAAGTATTTTAAATCACAGTTGTGCGCATTTACTTGCTCAAGCTGTAAAACATATCTATCCCAATGCTTTATTTTGGGTAGGACCAGTTATTGAAGAAGGATTTTATTATGATATTGACCTTGGAGATATAACTTTAACTGAAGAAGATTTACCAAAAATTGAAAAAGAAATGAAAAAAATTGCTAAAGATGGTAAAAGAATAATAAGAGAAGAAATATCTAAAGAAGAGGCTTTAGAAAAATTTAAAAATGATCCCTATAAAATAGATTTAATCTCTCGTATGGATGAAAATGACACTGTAATTAGTTGTTATACTCAAGGTGATTTTACTGACCTTTGCCGAGGCCCACATGTTGAATCTGTAAAAGAACTTAAGAATTTTAAACTTTTAAAAGTAAGTGGAGCTTATTGGAAAGGGGATAAAAACAATCAAATGCTTCAAAGAATTTATGGTATATGTTTTGAAACCCCTGAAGATTTAGAAAATCATTTAAATTACTTAGAAGAAGCTAAAAAAAGAGACCACAAAAAACTTGGTAAAGAACTAGAATTATTTATGATTAGTGAATATGGTCCTGGTTTTCCTTTCTTCTTAAATAAAGGCATGATTATACGTAATGAACTTGAAAGATTTTGGTATGATGAACATACTAAAGAGGGTTATGAGTTTGTTAAAACCCCAATTATGCTAAATAAAGAACTATGGGAATTATCTGGCCATTGGTATAATTATCGCGAAAATATGTATACCTCTGAAATTGATGAAAAAACCTTTGCAATTAAACCGATGAATTGTCCAGGAGGCATGCTTGTTTACAAAAATAGTTTACATTCTTATAAAGATTTACCCCTAAGAATTGGTGAATTAGGTCAAGTTCATCGTCATGAAGCAAGTGGTGCCCTAAATGGTTTATTTAGAGTTCGTACCTTTACTCAAGATGATGCTCATATATTCATGCGTCCTGATCAAATTGAAGAGGAAATAATTCGTTTAATTAACTTTATTGACCGTATTTATAAAATATTTAATTTAACTTATACTATCGAATTATCTACTCGTCCTGAAGAAAAATATATTGGTGATATTGCTATTTGGGATGCTTCTGAAAAAGCTTTAGAAGATGCTTGTCATAAAGCCGGTAAAGATTGTAAAATAAATCCTGGAGATGGTGCCTTTTATGGTCCTAAACTAGATTTCCATATCAAAGATTCTTTAGGCCGAGTATGGCAATGTGGTACTATCCAACTTGATATGAACTTACCTGAAAGATTTGACTTAACTTATATTGATAAAGATGGTTCTAAAAAACGTCCAGTTATGCTTCATCGCGTAATATTTGGTTCTATTGAAAGATTTATTGGTATTTTAATTGAACATTATGCGGGCTTATTCCCACTTTGGTTAAGTCCTATCCAAGTTAATGTTATACCGGTTAATAATGAATATCACTTAGAATATGCTAAAAAGATATTAGAAGAGTTAAAAAAACATAATATTCGCGTTAACTTAGATGATCGAGAAGAAAAACTTGGCTATAAAATGCGTGAATCTGTCATGAAAAAAATACCTTATGCTTTAATCCTAGGTAATAAAGAAGTAGAAGCAAGTACTATTAGTTTTAGAAAATATGGCACTGAAGAAACTATCACCATGACAATTGAAGAATTTATAACTAAAATAGAAAATGAAATAAAAAATAAAGATAACTAAAAAACGACCGGTTTTCTGTTCAAAAAAATATGAACCCAAACGTTCATATTTTTAAATTTCTATTTTTTTCTTAACTTTAATTTTTTCATCAATTCTTCCTAATAAATAATCACAAGAAATATTAAAATAAGTTGCATATTCTAATAAAAAACTTGTTAATATTAAATTAGTTCCATGTTCATATTTACTTATTAATGAACGTGTAATATTAAGTTTATTAGCTAATTCTAACTGAGTCATATTATTTTCTATTCTAAGTTGTTTTAATCTTTCTTTTAGCTTATCTTTATTAATATCTTTTTTCATATTTAAATATTTAGTTTTATTAGTTAAATCTAACACATAATCAACTGAAACATCAAATATTCTACAAAAATCAATTAATCTTTTTAAAGGAATAATATCATGTTCTTGTTCCCACATTCCATATACACTTCTAGATACATTAAGCATTTTAGCTAATTTAAATTGGGTTATTTCTTTTTCTTCTCTTATTTCTTTTAGTTTCATACACTTACCACTTTTCCAATACTATTTTACTAAAAAGAATTAAGCTAAAGAGAAAATGACGCAAAATAGAACATTTATCTTGAAATTTTATATTTTATAGTGTATATTAAATATATAAAGTAGGATATTGACATCTTTTGTCGAACTTAATGAAATCTACTTTTAAAAGTATTAAAATATAAAATAAAAGGGATGAATATTATGAAAAATAATAAAAAAATATTGTTAATTGGAGGAGTAATAATATTATTGATAGGAATAATAGGATTAGCATGAGC